>RFQL01000034.1 GCA_009924985.1 Burkholderiaceae bacterium
GGGCATGCGCTTGCTATATTCATGGCATGCAGTACTGACCCAATCGGGCATTTTGTGACCTACTGCAATAATCAGTAAACGCATACCTTAGTCGTCGTCAGGCGCTTCACTTGCCTTGACGAGTTTTTTGGGGCCGCTTAATTTAACCCGAACCGGCTTATCGCCCCAAATACCTTCAAGCTGATAGTAAGAGCGTAGCATCGGTTGCAAAATATGAACAACAATATCGCCGCAGTCAACAAGGACCCATTCACCGGTTTCCAGGCCCTCGATCGAGATAACCTCGCCCCCTTTTTCTTTCACACTTTCTTTGACTGAAAATGCAAGAGAGCGGGTTTGCCGATTACTACTCCCAGTTGCAATCACCACACGATCAAATAGCTCACTGAGTTTGCTGGTGTCATAGATGCGAATGTCTTGAGCTTTAACGTCTTCGAGAGCATCAATGATGGTGCGTTGCAGTTTACGAATATCCATATTTATTACCATCTTACCCTGTTGACTGGTAAAGACCTTTTTTGAGGATGAGAGCATGTATAGATTTAGGGAGCCATTCTTGAATGGGGTTGGCAGTGTTATTAGAGGATAGTAAGGGCCGCAAACTACTTGAGGCAAGATCAATCGACAGTTGTTCATCAAGGTAAATTAAACCAGCGGCCTTGGCGCAAAGATCCGAGGCTGATTGGGTTTGATGGTCTAAATAGTAGTCTTGAAGAGGTGGATGATCAGTTAATTGTTTTTGAATCGAGTAGGGCGGTCGACTGGCAACGGCTAAATGTATATAGCGACTAAGGTCGCGCCAATCATTCCAGGTATAGAGTTGTAGAAAACTATCTGCGCCCATAAGCCAAATTAGGGAGACATTGGGACCAAATTGTTGACGGAGCTCTTTGGCACTATCGATCGTATAGCTAGAACCACCGCGATCGATTTCCATTGGATCAACGGTGACCACAGTGCTAATCTGCTTCGTTAGAAACTCTTCTCTTAAAACATCTGCTGCCGCCATCGTCATCGCAAGACGGTCTTTTGCAGGGGTGATGTGGGCGCCTTTTTGCCAAGGTTCGCCACTAGGAAGCCAAATGAGCTCATCTAACATCAGCACTCTAGAAAAATGCTCTGCTAAGCGGATATGACCCCAATGTGGGGGATCAAAGGTTCCACCCAGTATGCCAATGACTTTGTTCAATGCGTTCTCGTCTATGCTTCAGCTATCCAGTCGCGTGGCTTAAGGTAGCGCTCATACAAAAGCGCCTCGGGGGTTCCTGCTTGCGGTTGCCAGTTGTACTTCCAGGTAACAACGGGCGGCATTGACATCAAAATAGATTCTGAACGGCCCCCAGACTGCAAACCAAAGATCGTGCCGCGGTCGAAGATCAGGTTGTATTCCACATAACGCCCTCGGCGGTATTCCTGAAAATCTCGCTCTGCTTGGGTGTAGGGTTCTTGATAACGACGCTCAAGGATCGGTAAATATGCCTTGATCAAGGAATCACCAACTGCGCGCATCATCGCAAAACTTTTCTCGAATCCCTGTTCATTAAAGTCGTCAAAAAAGATTCCACCAATACCGCGTGGTTCATCACGGTGTTTGAGATAGAAATACTCATCGCACCACTTCTTAAAGCGGGGATATAGCTCAGGACCAAAAGGGTCTAGAGCATCCTTGGCGGTTTGATGGAAATGCTTACAGTCTTCATCTACGCCATAGTATGGGGTTAGATCAAAGCCGCCACCAAACCACCAAACGGGTTCCTGGCCAGGGGCTTGTGCAATAAAGCAGCGCACATTCATATGGGTAGTTGGGGCCTTTGGGTTGCGCGGATGAAACACCAATGAGACACCCATGGCTTCGAAGCTTCTTCCAGTAATCTCAGGGCGATTTTGGGTGGCAGCAGGAGGTAATTGATGACCGCTTACATGGGAGAACCCAACGCCACCCTTCTCTAGAATATTGCCATTTTCGAGAATGCAGGTGCGCCCATATCCCTGAAGTTTGCTGTCTTTGGGCTTTTCCCAAGAGTCGGTTACAAATGATTTGCCGTCAAGTGCAGCGGTTACGGATGTGATGCGATCTTGTAGACCCAGTAAGTAATTCTTTACTGCTTGAGTATCAATCCGTGTTGCCATAAATCACCTTTTTATCTGATCGCTCTAAAACCAATATCTTTGCGGTATTGCATGCCATCAAAATGAATCTGCTCAATCGCAGAATACGCCTTTTGTTGGGCTGCCTTCACTGTATCAGCTAGGCCAACGACGCATAGCACTCGACCGCCCGAGGTCAGCAAATTCCCATCGTGTAACTTGGTGCCTGCATGAAAAACGATTTGATCATTCGTAGGAGCGGGAATACCGCTAATCCGATCACCTGAACGTGGTGTGTCAGGGTATTGATGGGCTGCTAGCACAACGCCTAAGGCAATGCGCCGATCCCATTTGAATTCAACCTCATCAAGCTTGCCATCTATTGCTTTATCCAGCGCATCGACTAAGTCGCTTTCAAGACGTGCCATGATAGGTTGAGTCTCTGGATCGCCCATACGGCAATTGAACTCCAAGGTCTTAATGCGACCATCTGGGCTAATCATTAAACCGGCATACAAAAATCCAGTATAGGGAATGCCGTCGGCTTTCATGCCAAGAACAGTTGGCATAATGACCTCGCGCATTGCTCTGGCGTGAATTTCAGGAGTCACTACGGGTGCAGGGGAGTAAGCACCCATGCCCCCTGTATTGGGACCTTGGTCACCATCGTTCAACCGTTTGTGATCTTGGCTAGTGGCAAGCGGTACAACATTCTTACCATCGACAAGAACAATAAAGCTAGCTTCTTCGCCAATTAAGAACTCTTCAATGACAACACGTGCACCAGCATTACCTAATTTATTATCGGAGAGCATCATATCTACCGCCATATGTGCCTCGGGCAGACTCATGGCAACCACTACGCCTTTGCCTGCCGCTAAGCCATCGTCCTTGATCACAATAGGAGTCCCTTTTTGATCAATATAGTTATGCGCTTCGCTCGCATTGCTAAAGGTTTGATAGTCTGCCGTTGGAATACCATACCGTTTCATGAAGGCCTTAGAAAAGTCCTTCGATGATTCCAATTGCGCTGCTAATTGCGTAGGTCCAAAAATGCGAAGACCTTGATTACGAAACACATCCACAATCCCAGCAGCAAGCGGAGCTTCAGGGCCCACTACAGTTAAGGCAATTTGTTCACGTTTTGCAAAATCAGCCAGTTCCTGTAAATCAGAGATGGGTAGATTTTCAATCCCCTCGTGTTTCTGGTTTGCTGTACCGCCATTACCAGGAGCAACAAAAACTTTTTGAACGCGGGGGGAGCGTGCCATTTTCCAGGCTAAAGCATGCTCACGCCCACCAGAACCGATTAACAAAATTTTCATAGGAGATCTTCTATTTCAATATTACAAGTTAGCATTTGTATAAACCGATTGCACATCATCAAGATTTTCTAAAGCGTCTAAGAGTTTTTGCATTGCCTCATGCTGTTCGATGTCGAGATCAACATCGGTTCCAGGACGCATGGTGACCTCGGCAAGTTCTGACTTGAGACCAGATTCTTCTAGCGCAACGCGAATGCGGGTAAATTCAAAAGGTGCTGTAATGACCTCAAGAGATCCATCATCATGCGTGATGACATCTTCTGCTCCAACATCCAGTGCTAGCTCTAATAGTTGTTCTTCAGGAGTCCCTGGGGCAAACAGTAATTGACCGCAGTGCTTAAATAAAAAGGCTACTGATCCTTCGGCACCCATATTACCGCCGTATTTAGAAAACGCATGACGCACCTCTGCAACTGTGCGGGTGCGGTTATCAGTCATGCAATCCACGATCACCGCCGCCCCATTAATGCCATAGCCTTCATAACGGATCTCTTCGTAATTCACGCCATCCAGAGTTCCTGAACCGCGTGCAATTGCGCGTTGCACATTGTCATTGGGCATATTGGCATCTTTAGCCTTATCGACCGCCAATCGCAGGCGCGGGTTTGCGTTGAGATCTCCGCCACCGAGACGCGCTGCTACGGTAATCTCCTTAATGAGCTTAGTCCATACCTTGCCACGTTTTTCATCCTGACGACCTTTGCGGTGCTGTATATTGGCCCATTTTGAATGACCCGCCATGGTGGCAATCCTTATCTGATATTGAGTGAATTTTTACTTAGAATCCTAATTTTAGGCAAAATAGCGATCTGACTTGAAAATACCAGTTAAATCGTCTACATCATTTGATTTAAAACAAAAATAATAGGGAGTAATAGGATGTCTGCAATCACCACTAAAGCAATCCGCATTGATGAAGTTGGCCCACCGGAGGTCATGAAATATATTGATGTCACCTTAGGCGACCCTGGCCCAGGCGAGGTCTTGGTTCGTCAAAAAGCCTGTGGTTTGAACTACATTGATGTGTACTTTCGATCTGGCTACTACCCACAACCATTACCTGGCGGGATTGGTATGGAAGCTTCGGGGATCATCGAGAAGGTGGGCGAGGGTGTGCAACATGTGAAGGTCGGCGATCGGGTCGCTTATGCGGGAAGACCAACCGGTGCCTATGCGCAAGCACGCATCATGCCAGTAGATATTATTGTGAAGCTGCCAGATGCTATTTCATTTGAGACCGGTGCCGGCATGATGTTGCAGGGGCTAACGGTGCAATATCTTCTAAACGATACCTTTAAGGTCCAAAAAGGAGATACCGTGCTATTCCATGCGATTGCAGGGGGGGTTGGCCTCATTGCACTGCAATGGCTCAAAGCGATTGGCGCTACGGTGATTGGCACTGTAGGAAGCCAAGAGAAAGCTGAACTTGCTAAATCCTATGGTTGCGATCATGTCATCCTCTATCGAGAAGAAGATTTTGTAAAGCGAGTGAAAGAAATTACCAATGGAAAGGGTGTACCCGTAGCATATGATGCGGTGGGTAAAGATACCTTCATGAAAACATTGGATTGTGTTTCGCCACGGGGTATGGCAGTTACCTTTGGTAATGCTTCTGGTTCGATACCGCCCCTTGATCTTAGTCTCTTATCTAGTAAGGGCTCTTTGAAGGTCACTCGGCCAACGCTCATGACCTATGCCCTCAACAGAAGCTTATTAGAGCCGATGTCAGTGGACCTGTTCGATCGTGTCACTAAAGGACAAATTAAGATCGAGATTAAGCAACAATATCCCTTGGCCGACGCGGTTCAGGCGCATTGTGATTTAGAGGGTCGTAAGACCACAGGAACAACCATCCTGATTCCTTAAATCCCTGCAAGGCTTGTATTACAGTACTTTTTATCAGGGGGAATGAGATTGGTTAAAATCATTTCC
The DNA here is from genome assembly GCA_009924985.1 of Burkholderiaceae bacterium. Lineage (GTDB taxonomy): Bacteria > Pseudomonadota > Gammaproteobacteria > Burkholderiales > Burkholderiaceae > Polynucleobacter. The sequence continues at coordinate 5,346 of RFQL01000034.1, forward strand.
TCTAGTGTTCTGATCAGTCAATCGTTCAAGAGCGCCTAATTGCCTCGGTATTGGTAGACGTGCCGGACTCAAAATCCGGTGCCGCAAGGCGTGTCGGTTCGAGTCCGACCCGAGGCACCAATCAAATTTGATAGTCGCTGGATTCGCTCGCCATCGCTTGTTCCACAATCTTGCGAGTCAAGGTAGGTGAGAAGAGCTCAATGAAGGTAAAGATAAAAGACCTGAGGTAAGCACCTTGTTTGATACCAATGTGCGTCACATTGCTACCAAAAATATGCCCCACTGAGATTGATTTCAGTTGACGATCGCGTTCCGGATCTAGCGCCACACCAGCCACAATACCAACCCCCATACCGTTTTCAACATAAGTCTTAATGACATCGGCATCAATGGCTTCTAAGATGATGTCGGGTGTGAGATTGCGTTGTCCAAAAGCCGCATCAATCTTGCTGCGTCCTGAAAATGCCTTAGCGTACGTAATGATTGGATACTTCGCCAAGATTTCTAGGGTAATGGACTCGTGATTGAGGAGGGGGTGACCAGAGGGCACAACGACCGCATGCTGCCACTGATAGCTGGGTAGGGCAAGGACTCCTGCCGTATTGGCAAGACCCTCGGTGGCAATGGCCAAGTCAGCGCGATCCTCCAGCAACATTTGGGCAATTTGGCTAGGGTTGCCTTGTTGAATACTCACACGCACCTTTGGAAAACGTTTTGTGAACTCGCTCAGGACTTTAGGCAGAGCATAGCGTGCTTGTGTATGGGTGGTAGCAATCACAAAGTTACCCTGATCCTGATTTGCAAAGTCTTTACCAACGCGTTTAAGCGTCTCCGTTTCTTCTAAGATGCGTTCAATCGAAACGAGAATGCGCTTGCCCGGTTCTGTAAGGGCGCGAATTCTTTTGCCATGACGTCGAAAGATCTCAACGCCTAACTCGTCCTCTAACTCAATAATTCCTTTAGACACTCCAGGCTGAGAGGTAAAGAGTGCCTTAGCTGCTGAGGTTAAATTGAAGTTCTGACGGACTACCTCACGAACAAAGCGCAGTTGATGAAGGTTCATAAATCAGGATGGGCTAAGCGCGCGCCACCCACTTGAGGGAAAGGAACGCCAGAATTAAGTACACCAGCGGAGGAAAAATTGCAGTAAAGAATGCTGGTAAAGCACCTAGCAAACCAATACTTGAAAATAATGTGTTGAAGAGTTGAAAGCTCATTCCCAGCATGATGCCACCAAAGACCTTGATGCCCACACTGCCTGCACGGACCTTCATAAAGGCAAAGGGAAGGGCTAGTGCCAGCATTACAAAAATAATAAAGGGGTAAATCACTTTCTTCCAAAATGCGATAGCGTGCCTTTGCATATCTTGCTTATTATCTTGGAGATGGAGAATGAATCGCCCCAAGCTGACAATTGACATTTTTTCAGGGCTGATGAGGAGAACATTCAGGATTTGTGGGGTTACCTGAGATTCAAGACTCAGTTTGGGAATTACTTTAGTTTGGGCTGAATAAACAGCGTCCAAAGGGTCATTACTACGCCTTTCGGTAAAACGAGTCTCTGAGACATCGTTGAGTTCCCAAATACCACGGTTATCAAAGCGTCCTGAAGCGGCACTTCGAATCGATAGCAGTCGGTAATTTGGATCAAACTCATACATCCGAATTTGTTGGATCTGATCATTCTGATCAATTGTCCCTACGTTGACATAACGAACTCCTGGACGAATCGGACCGCTACCATCGCTATCTCTCAGCTGATCTTTTACCCAAACCCCAGAGCGGAACTGAGAGCTAAAGGTAGAACCTAAGGCCTGCATCCGAATTCGCTCTGATAAAGACTCCGCATAAGGCCCCAAAACTTCACTAATCAGTAAAGTGAACACCACAATGGGCAGCGAAACTTTTCCAAGGGTAAACAAGCTGCGTTTGATATCTAAACCGGCAACCCGAAAGATGGTGAACTCAGACTGACTAGCCATCATCGCAAAAACATAAATACTACCAATCAGACCTGCGATTGGAATGATCTCAACCATTCGGCTTGGGGCTTTTAGTAAAACATGGAGTAGGGCGAGAGGTAAGGTGTACTTAGCATTAACAGAGCCTAGTTCACTAAGAACATCAAAGAACAGAAAAAGAGCGACTAGGGCAAACAGAATAAAGCCAAAGCTGGCATATATTTGCTTAGCAAAGTAGCGCTCATAGATTTTGGGAAATAGCCAACTCATTTTGTTCTAAAAGCCCAAGGTAATTGGCGTTGCCACCATTTCAAGGAGGGGTTAATGCGGTTACGAATTAAGACATACGCCAGCAAAAAGGCAATCAGATGGATTGGCCAAAGCCCCATAACAAACGCAATACGACCTTGCGAAACATAGTTTTGGGTGAGGTTTAATAAATTGCTATAGATCAAATACACCAAAACCGCATAAAACATGGCGGTGTAATTACCTAGGCGAGGGTTGACATATGCTAGGGGAATGGCAATTAAGACCAAGCCTAGGGCCATGAATGGTAAGCCAATGCGCCATAAGAGCTCACCAAAATTTGCACGCTTAATATTGGGATCCATCTCGTTGATAAGTTCAAGAACATTTTTCTCTCGATCTCTTGGCGGAGGTACAGCAATCTCTTTGCTCCTAATTTTGGTTTCATATTCATCAAACTCTAGGATTCTAAAATTAGCTTGCGTTGGCTGGCCCTCATAACGTCGACCCTTTAGCAAAACAACATTTTTGTCTCCATTTGGAGAATTTTCTATAAAGCCTGTAGCTGCAACCGCCACGCTTAATTTCTGATTACGAGTATCAGCAACAAAAATATTTTTTACTTCACCTTTATTGATGTCTATGCTTTCAATAAAAAATACCCGCTCCGCTTTGGCTGACTCTTTAAATTGCCCAGCAGTCACCATAGATACATCATCGCGCTGTTGAAAACGTTGGCTAATGATGCTGGATTCGCGATTTGCCCAAGGCCAGACAACGGCTGCCAAAACCGCAATAATCACAATCAGAGGAATTGCAAAGCGTAAGATTGGACCAATTAAATTGGTAATGCTTAAGCCGCTGGTAAACCAAACAATCATTTCAGAGTCTTTATACCAACGGACCAAAACAATTAAGACCGCAATAAATAAAGAAACAGTTAGGAGGATCGCAAAATACCCTAAAGTTGCTAATGCAATGAGAATAAGGGCATCCTCAGGGTTAACAACTCCATTTGCAGCAAAACCCAAAATACGAATTACCAATGTAGTAATCATGATGGTAACTAGCACCAAAAATACGGCGCCGGTGGTCATACTCAGTTCGCGGCGAAGGGCTTGTTCAAAAATCATGTCTTCAATAGTGTGTTTGGGTGGAAATAATTCGCTCGGTGGATAATAGAAAAAACAACCTTTATTTAGACAGATTATGACAATTCAATTTAGCACGAAAGTCCTTTCCGAGATCGATTTTAAGAGCCCAAAGGCAGCCGCTGCAATTTGTGCGTTGCCAAGCGACTGCCTGGTACTTGCCTATCGTGATACGGAGCTTAATCAGTTGCAGGCTCTCGATGATTTATTGGGTGGCGTAATTGCCCAAGCTAAAAGCCTAGGGGATCTCGATGGTAAGGCGGGTGTCTGTACTTTATTACGCTCCGGCCAATCCTGGGCTTTGAGTAAGGTCAAGCTCAAACGTGTTTTATTGGTCGGTCTTGGCGATCAAGACTCCTTGATTGATTTTGCTAAGGTGGTCCGTTCGGCAGTAAAGAATATGAGCGGCAGTCCCATCGAGTCAGTTTTATGGCATATGGCTAGTTTTATGGGTAAACAGAAAGCCAATCAATCTCCAGCGGTACTTTTGGAGCGCATTCGTCTTCTGGCACAGATTATGGGGGATCAGGTATATCGCTTTGGTGTCCGTCAAGCGCAGTTTAAGACCAAGCCTACAGAAAAAGCAGATTCACTGAAACAGGTCACACTCATTACAAATACAAATCAATCCTCTTCAGTGAAGATGGCAATTCGTGAGGGTGCGGCTTTGGTTGAGGGCATGAACCTGACTAAAGATTTGGGTAATTTGCCACCCAATGTATGCACCCCAACATTTTTGGCACACACAGCACAAAATTTATCCAAGAAGAGTAGTTTGAAGGTTCAAGTCTTGGGCGAGAAACAAATTGAAGCATTGGGCATGGGCTCTTTCTTGGCAGTTGCGAAAGGTTCAGAGACTCCTCCGCAGTTCATCATCATGCGTCATGATGGCGGCAAGCCGAATGAAGAGCCGATCGTGCTTGTTGGTAAAGGGATTACTTTTGATACTGGCGGGATCTCCTTAAAACCAGGGGAAGCCATGGATGAAATGAAATACGACATGTGTGGAGCTGCATCGGTCTTTGGCACCATGCATGCCGTATCGCTCCTCAATTTAAAGAAGAATGTCATCGGCGTTGTGCCTACCTGTGAGAACATGCCATCCGGACGTGCGACCCGTCCTGGCGATATTGTGAAGAGTATGTCGGGTCAGACTATCGAAATACTGAATACCGATGCTGAGGGTCGTCTAATTTTGTGTGATGCGCTTACTTATGTCGAGCGTTTTAAGCCGAAGGCAGTCATTGATATTGCAACCTTAACAGGAGCTTGCATTATTGCTTTGGGTCACGTACATAGTGGGCTGTTTTCAGATGATGAGACCCTGGTGAAAGATTTAAGTAAAGCCGGACATCAATCATTGGATACTGTATGGCGCCTACCCTTAGACGCTGCCTACCACGAGCAGCTCAAATCTAATTTTGCAGATATGGCGAATATTGGCGGTCGTCCTGCCGGCAGCGTAACCGCAGCATGCTTTTTATCGCGCTTTGCCGAAAAATTTAGATGGGCCCATTTGGATATTGCTGGAACAGCTTGGAAGAGCGGTGCGGCTAAAGGTGCAACTGGTAGACCAGTGCCTCTATTGCTGAACTACTTACTAGATCAATAGATTTAATCGGACCAAATAGTAATGGCGCGCATTGATTTTCATAGCAATGTGGCAGATAAGCTTCTGTATTGCTGCCGCTTAAGCCGAAAAATATTAGCCAGTACAGAGTCTGCAGGGCATCTGCGCTCCATCGTGATCGTAGGAACCCCAAAAGAGCTTCAAGATTTAGATACCCTAATGTGGACCTTTAGCAACACAGACTTTTTGCCACATGCCTGGCTTGATCAAGACGCTGCACAGGAGACCCCTATTGTTTTCGTAAATGATCTTGATCAACTGAAAGACAGTGTGGTTTTGCACCGTGATGTATTAATTTATCTCAAAAATGAGGCGCCACATCAACTTGATACCCTCTTAGAGCGTTTTCCACGATGGGTTGAGGTGGTCACAACACAAGAGTACGAGCTACTGGCAGGTCGCGAGCGCTACAAGCTATATCGGCAAATGGGTCATGAGTTACATCATGTTGATCAAGCAAAGGGTAGCTAAGACATGCTAATGCATCCACAATTTGATCCAGTAGCTATTCAGCTTGGTCCTCTTGCAATTCATTGGTATGGCTTGATGTATTTGTTGGCGTTTGCTCAATTTTTAGTACTAGGCCGAATGAGAGTTCGGCTACAGCTCTATGCATCTATGAAGTGGGGCTTTAAGGATGTTGAGGATATTTTATTTTGGGGTGTAGTGGGTGTTATTTTGGGCGGTCGTCTTGGCTATGTCTTGTTCTATATGCCAGATTTTTATTTAAGTAATCCATTGAGCATATTTAAGCTATGGGAAGGGGGAATGTCCTTTCATGGAGGATTATTGGGTGTGTTGGTTGCTTTATTTTGGTTTGCTAAATTGCGAAAGCTATCTTTTTTTGTGGTGACCGACTTTGTAGCACCCCTAGTACCCTTGGGTTTAGCATTCGGGCGCCTGGGTAATTTTATTAATGGAGAGCTGTGGGGCCGACCCTCCGATTGGCCATGGGCAATGGTGTTCCCTGCAGTGGATCAAGTGGCTCGTCACCCATCCCAGTTGTACCAATTTGCTGGCGAGGGTGTTCTGCTCGCCATTTTGCTTTGGGTATACGCCAGAAAGCCAAGAACTCGCGGTCAGGTATCCGGCCTATTTTTGCTCGGTTATGGCGCATTTCGTTTCATCGTGGAATTCGCAAGGGAGCCCGATGCATTTTTGGGCCTTTTAGGATTGGGTTTATCAATGGGGCAGTGGTTATCTTTACCGATGATTGGGATGGGTGTTTATCTGATTGCTCGAACTTCTCGGTCGCAAAAATCAGACATTTTTCCTAAAACCTAACACGAAGTTTGGAAAGCTGGATATCCTGTAATGATGCTTGAAAAAATTGCTCAAACCCGTTATTTATCTCGTGCGATCGGTGCGGTCAATCGCTTAGTTTCTGAGCGCGGAGAGTCTAATGCGGTCAGCATGGCCTTGGATGTTATTTCTAATTACCGCAAATTAAACATAGAGCAGCAGGCTAAATTTTTTGCGACTTTGGCGGAGCAATTAAATATTGATGTAGAAGCTCTTACAAAAGCCACGCAAAGTTTTGCTGCAGACCCAAGTGCCCGTAACTACATTCGCCTTCAAAAGATATCAGAGTCGCCTAGACAAGAGCTCTTGCGACGCTTAAATCGTGCCCCTGGTGGGACTGCTGCCGTGGTGCAGATGCGTCGCGATCTTTTAAGTATGCTGCTCAAGAAGCCTGAGTTAGCCGGCCTAGACTATGACATGCGGCATTTGCTGTCATCCTGGTTTAACCCAGGTTTTTTGAAAATGCACCGAGTAGATTGGAAATCTCCCGCTGAGATTTTGGAAAAGATCATCGCCCATGAAGCAGTGCATGCGATTGATGGCTGGGATGATTTACGTCGCCGCTTGCAACCAGATCGACGGTGCTTTGCATTCTTTCATCCTCAACTACCGGATGAACCATTAATTTTTGTGGAAGTCGCCCTATTACCTGAAATCCCAGTAGCAATCATGCCATTGGTTGACAAAAAATCAGCGCCTGTGGAACAAACGAATCAATACAAGGTGGCGGCTTTTTATTCGATTAGTAATTGTGAGTCGGGTTTGCGTGGGGTATCCATGGGTAACTTCCTGATTAAACGAGTTGCCGAGCAATTACACGCCGAGTTTCCGGGACTTAAAACGTTTGTCACTCTCTCTCCAATTCCAGGTTTGATGGACTGGATTACTGCAGGAGCTCATTTGGGCGAAGGCCCAAGTGCCGACAAGGTTAAGCCTGCGATTCGGAGGGCGCGCGATGAGTCTCTTGAATTACTGAAACTGAGTGGTACATCGTGGCAAGATAAGCTATCAAAAGCATGGCACCCCGATACCTCCACCAAAAAAGAGAAAGTGGCCTTTGAGTGTCTAACCGCGATTTACTTAGCCTGCGTCACCCCTAATCGGGATGGAAATCCTGTGGCAAAGTTTCATTTGGGTAATGGAGCGAAGTTACATCAAGTTAATTGGGCTGGAGACTTGTCTAAAAATGGGCTACGGCAGTCGGCAGGTTTGATGGTGAACTATTTGTATGACCTTGCAAATGTTGAAGAAAATCATGAGCAATTTGTGAATGGTGAGATCATTTATTCAAGGTCAGTCGCTAAGCTGATGAACCCTTAAAGCTCTAAGTCCTATATAAGACTTTTAGGGGTTTAGCCCTAGTTTTTGTAGTTCGTTTTAGAATGGTGATCGCATCTAATTTTGACCGAACAGGAATTTAAGAGGAGACAAACGAAATGGTATTTAATTCAAAGAAAAAAATCGCCGGTTTACTCGTTGGCCTGCTGTCAGTGATAGGTGGTTATGGAACCGCTATGGCTCAGGAATGGCCGGTTAAAGCAGTCACATTTTTGAACCCATTCCCAGCTGGTGGCGGTACAGATGCATTTGCTCGTCCTTTGGCAGCTCAGTTGACCGAGCAGCTCGGCAAGCAATTCATTATTGATAACCGTGGCGGTGCGGGCGGTACTGTCGGTGCCTCAGTTGCTGCTAAAGCTGCCCCTGATGGTTACACCTGGTTTATTGGTGCATCTCATCACACCATTGCACCTTCTATGTATAAAACGCTCGACTACGATATTCAGAAGAGCTTTATACCGATTGCCTTGTTAGCCAGTGTTCCACAAGTCTTGGTAGTTAATCCTGGTCGAGTAAATGCCCGGAACCTTAAAGACTTTATCGCTCTGATGAAGAAAAATCCTGGTAAATACAACTTTGCCAGTGCGGGAAGCGGTACCGTGCACCATTTGGCTGGCGAGTTGTTCAAGATCCAAACAGGTACTTTTATCGTTCATATCCCTTATCGTGGCGCAGGTCCCGCGATGAGTGATTTGCTAGCAGGTCAGGTTGATCTTGAGTTTGATGGTCTTGGTACTTCAGCCCCTCAAATTAATGCTGGTAAGTTGTTTGCCATTGCAGTAGCTGCAGACAAACGTAATCCTGCAATTCCGAACGTTCCAACCTTTGCAGAAGCAGGTTTGCCAGACTACAAAGTATCGACTTGGTATGCCATGTTAGCGCCAGCAGGAACGCCGAAGCCAATTGTCGATAAGATGACCGCAGAAGTACAAAAGGCCCTTAATAATCCTAAGTTAAAAGCAATTTGGGCAAGTAATGGGGCTGAGACTCCTAACCTATATGGCCCAGCATTTGGCCAATTGGTAGCGGCTGACGTTAAGCGTTGGGCTGAAGTTGTTCAAAAATCAGGCGCTAAGCTCGATTAATTTGCATTTGTTTGTAAGGGGTTGGTAGTGAACTTGTACGCATTACTAGAAAAAGGTTTTCCTAAGAATCGTGAAGACTGTGCTCTAGAAACCTCTGAAGGCTTGTTTTACAAGTGGCGCGATATCGATCGCGCCGCCGCCATGATGGCAAACCTGCTTAAGAGCCTGAACTTACCTTCAGGCTCTCGAGTGGCAGTTCAGGTTGAAAAATCCCCAGAAGCATTATTTCTTTATCTCGCAACATTACGAGCTGGTTTCGTCTATTTGCCTCTCAATACCGCTTATCAAGAATCTGAGATTCAGTACTTTATAGAAAATGCTGAACCTGCTGTAGTTGTATGTAGCCCCAAAAACTTTTCATGGGTTTCTAAAATTGCTTTCAAGGCCGGCACTAAAAATGTTTTTACTTTAGATGAGAACAGAACTGGTTCATTACTGGAGCGCGCAGCACATTGCTCAGACCAATTTAATACCGTTACTAGAACCAATGATGATCTAGCTGCAATTTTGTATACCTCAGGTACAACTGGTCGTAGTAAAGGTGCGATGTTGACGCATGGTAATTTGGGTAGCAATGCCTTAGTCCTAAACCAGTTCTGGTGCTGGAAAAAAGGGGATGTGCTTTTACATGCCCTGCCCATCTTTCATGTGCATGGCCTATTCGTGGCTGCTCACGGTGCCCTGATTAACGGTAGCAAAATGATTTGGCTACCGCGTTTGGATACGACCCAGCTCATTAAGTACTTGCCTCGTTCAACCGTGATGATGGGAGTTCCAACATTCTACGTTCGGCTTTTAATGGACCCGAACTTTAATAAAGCCGTTTGCAAGAATATGCGACTTTTTGTCTCGGGCTCCGCTCCTTTACTGACCGAGACCTTTAATAACTTCCAAAAGCTCAGTGGCCATACTATTTTGGAGCGCTACGGTATGAGTGAGACCGTGATGCTGGTATCTAATCCCTATGAAGGCGCTCGAATTGGTGGCTCAGTTGGCGTTGTTTTGCCAGGCGTTGAGGTACGTGTAGTAAACGAATCTGGTCAGTCATGCGGGCCCGATGAAATCGGCGGTATTGAAGTGCGTGGCCCCAATATCTTTAAGGGGTACTGGCGCATGCCCGAGAAGACCGCCGAAGAGTTTACGAACGATGGTTGGTTTAAGACCGGTGATGTCGGTCGCTGGGGTGGAGAAACAAGTGCTGGGAAGGTGCCCAATCATTATCTTTGCATCGTCGGTCGCAATAAGGATTTAATCATCTCTGGTGGATATAACGTCTATCCAAAAGAGATTGAGAGTTTTATCGATGACATGGATGGAGTTGAGGAAAGCGCCGTCATTGGCATACCGCACAAAGATTTTGGGGAAGCAGTAATGGCGCTGGTGGTTCCTAAACCAGGAATCAAACTAAATGGTCAAGCAATGATTGATGCGCTGAAGTCAAAGATTGCAAACTTTAAAGTGCCAAAGCGGGTCGAGATTTTAGAAAGTCTGCCCCGTAATGCGATGGGTAAGGTACAAAAGAATGTATTGCGCCAACTTTATAGCACTTAAATGATAAGTGCTTTACGGGCTTCGTTAAACATGAACAAAGCCAAAAACATCAGCATGACGCCGAAGACACGCTTTAACTCAACAACGTTTAGTTTGCGCGCTAGCTTTGCTCCAAGTGGTGCCGTGAATATGCTAGTTGCCACAATGCACGCCACAGCTGGTAGATAAATAAACCCAAAGGAGCCGGCTGGTAAATCAGGGCGGCCATAGCTACCAAAGACATAACCAAGAGTTGACGCCAATGCAATCGGAAATCCTAATCCCGAGGAGGTTGCCATTGCAATATGCGGCTTTACATTACACCAGATCATGAATGGCACAGTCACGAATGCTCCCCCAGCTCCTAATAGACTGGAAAGGGCCCCAGAAAAAGCGCCATAGGAGAAAAGTCCCACTTTGCCAGGAAGCTCACGCTCAGGCTTCGGCTTCTTATTAATAAACATCTGGATCGAGGTATACACAATAAAGACTGCAAAAAAGAGTGATAGCCAGCCTGTATTGAATGCATCAAAGAGCTCGCTGCCCCCTACAAAACTACCAGCAATAATTCCGGGGGTAAAACCGGTTACCAATTGCCAGTTAATCGAGCCGTGTTTGTGGTGAGCCCAAATCGCAGAAAGTGAGGTAAATAAAATGGTGGTCATGCCAGTAGCAATCGCCATATGCACAATGATGTCTTGGCTAAAGTTCTGGTGATTGAACACGATGATCATGAAGGGTACTAAGATCATTCCCCCACCAATTCCGAGAAGCCCTGCTAAGAATCCTGCACAAGCACCACAAACCAGCAGGATGGCGATATCCATTAAGAGCATAAAAGGATCCCCGCCTTGGGCGCTAGGCCGTCATCCTGAACCCTAAAGTTCAAGGTGGTACGGTAGCAATACTTCGGGTGCATCAAAAGATCCAGGGAGTGCAAGACGAGCCCGCACTATGAATCGATAAGACGCTCGCGCCCATACTGCAATACCCGTTCCGTATGCTTACGCATCGGTTCAAGGAACTATTGGCCTTGGCGCACCAGGCAGGGAAAGGGTTTTCATAAGAGAGTCAACCTGCTGTTCAAGGGCAAGGACCTCCTGTTCAATTTGAATCAGATGCTCGGGATTGGCTTGAGGAGTATTAGAAGCCTCTGCAATCATCTTCTGCGCCTGAATTAACTCACCTGCTAATTTAATGGCAGCCATCATTGCAGCACGCTCAATACTTTTATTACCGCTAGCAAGAGCTAGTTGTATTTGCTCATCTGCAAAAGCACATGCTTCCCGAAGCAAAGGCTCATGATCGCTTGTAGTGGCAAGGGTAATTTTATGGCCAGCTAGGCTGACCTCAATGCGTTGTTGAGTCATGGTCCTTGTCTACAGGGGGAGTGGTATCGGTCAGCAAATTCATTTGCCGCGAGTCGTTTTGCTCTGGCAGACGCTTGAGAATGTGCTCAATCCTCTTTTGAGCATCTTCAATCTTACCTTCTAGCATGATGCGGTCATGACGCAAAGCCTCAACAGAGGAGTTCACCATCTTTAATTTCTCAGAGAGGCGCCGCAGGGCTTGTTCTAAAGAATCGTGCGCCATGGTGATGTGATCGAGCGCGCTTATGCCAGTTTTTTATTCGTAGCACCAACTAATAAGTAGAAGGCGAGTATAGAAACCACGACATAACAAAAGGCAAAGAACAGGTTGTCAAAGAAATATTGACCAAAGAGTTCAACAAAGCCACTTATCGAAGCCGTGCTTTTCTGAAAGTAGAACGAGCCACTCGAAATGAATTCACAAATAGCAACGCCACCGACAAAGGAAAGGGCAAAGGCACCCAGCGCAAAACTCTGTTTGTCATATTGACCTCGGAACCACTTGCCAGCAAAGTACAAAGCGAGGTAGGCGGGTAGTAGCGCAAGATAAGCGAGGTTGAAGAGGTGACTACCCATCGCTAGATAATCAATCAGGAAGGCTTGTGCTAGAACGATTGCAAAAATGAGGGGACCGAATAAGAAGCCCGCCATAAATGAAATTGCCCATGTAGCATCTGGTAGACTAAATAAAGAGGCAACGTGTTGACCCCGTGTTGCCCAAAGGACCAAAGAGAAAACAATCGCAACCGTAACTGTTTGTTTGGTGGATAGATTAAACATGTTTTCTCCTTAGCTAAGCTTATTTTAGACCTAAATCAACCCAAAATGATTATTTCATAGTAAACCTAGATTTAAGATAAGCAGGAAGGGGGTGGGTGGGAAAAGGTTTCTAAACTCTATCTTGCATTAATAAACCCCCTTCTCTCTATAACTATTAATACTTATTTAGTATATTTTTAGTCAAACATGAATTTTGCTGAGGCCATAAAAGTCCTTCGCGGATCAGGATAATAATAAGCGGTTGAAGACCAATCTATAACCGAGTACGAATAGTAATTTTTATTCATTATGTTTTTAATACCCCAGAAGATAAGTTGATTTGGGATGTCGGACATCAAAGTTATCCTCATAAAATCTTGACAGGCAGACGTGAGCAAATGTCAGGGCTTCGCCAATTAGGGGGTATTTCTGGATTTCCTAAGCGTAGCGAAAGTATTTATGATGATTTTGGTACCGCACATTCTTCTACGAGTATTTCTGCAGCAACGGGCATGGCACATGCTTCCCTGCTACAA
>RFQL01000035.1 GCA_009924985.1 Burkholderiaceae bacterium
GTAATCCAATAAATTTACCAATTAGGCTCAATTTTTTATCCTTTTCCTACCCCTTTGCCAACTTTTCCCCGAGTTCTCGATATCTAGCTATGTCTGCTGGGCTTGCCTCATTGTTAGCCATTTTTTGGGCAATTTCAGTCATTGCTGCTTTCAGATCCGACCGTTCTAACTTTTGAAAAACGCCATCCAAATCCGCCTTTGCGCCTGCAAAATCGGAGTCTGACCCCAAGACTCGTTGACGCAATATTTCGTATAAATCCGCCAATGGGCGACTCGATAGTTGATCTTGAAAAACAGCAAAATACGAATTGGGGTTTGATTCATTAATGTGTAAAGAATCGCACTGCTGTAGCAAATCATCCATTAATTCAAAGGCCTTGGTAGAGCGCGTCTTCGCCGTGCTCAATGCCAGCATTCTTTGTGCCGGATCCATCTCTTTACCAAGCACCGGATACTGAATCAAAAGACGCATGATGTGTTCTGATAAATCAGTGGGTGCTTTTGGGGGCTGATTTAGTTTTGGTAATGAGGGCTTATATCGCGTACCGGCCTGCTTGGCCGCTTGACCTGTTTTTCTGTAGGTATGTTCTTGAGTTCCCAAGGAATTTTGTTGAGAACTTTGCTTTACCTGCCCTGATGAGGATGGAGTACTTTGCGTTGGAAGTTTGGGAAGGCCACAGAACTGCTCTAGTTCACCTACACTCGATGCTGTCCGATTTGCGAGCTCTCGCAGTAACTGTGAGCGAAGAGCGATCGGGGGCATGGCCTGCAACAAAGGTTTGGCGGTGTAATGCGTTTTAGCTCTACCCTCTGGACTAGATAAATCATTTCCATCGCTGGCAAGTTTGAAAAAAAATCCAGACAATGGCGTTGCCTGGGAGACTGCTTGTTCAAATGCAGCTGTTCCGTATTGTCGAATATAGCTATCAGGGTCATGTTCGCTGGGCAAGAATAAAAACCTAATTTCTTTATCGTCTCCTAAAATCGGTAAAGAAGCTTCTAATGCTCGCTGGGCTGCGCGCTGTCCAGCACTATCGCCATCAAACGAAAACACAATGCGATCGGTTTGGCGCAACAAGGTCCGCACATGAAAGGGAGTGCATGCAGTTCCCAAGGTAGCTACTGCATTCGCAAAGCCCAACTGTGCCAATGCCACCACATCCATATAGCCCTCGCAGACTAGTACGTAGCCCTGATCACGAATTGCTTTACGTCCCTCAAATAATCCGTAGAGAGTGTTCCCTTTTGAAAATAAGGGAGTCTCTGGTGAATTTAAATACTTCGGCTCACCTTGATCGAGTATCCGGCCTCCAAAAGCAATGACCTGCCCCTTGGGATTGCGGATTGGAAACATAATACGATCCCGAAAGCGATCATAGCGTTTTGCATTTCCTTGGCTATCACTGTTCTCGCCCTGAATCATCAAACCAGCTTCTTGCAAGATCTTGGCAGTTTCATCGTTGCTGTACGAATTAAAAACGGCTTCCAATCCCTGCCAGCCATCTTGGGCGTAGCCTAAGGCATAGCGCTTAGCAATTTCACCCGTGAGGCCCCTTCCCTTGAGATAATCAATCGCACGCTGCGATCCTTTCAGTTGCTGGGCATACCAATCGCTTGCCATATTCATTACCTCGCCCAAGGCAATGGCTTGCTTTTGTTTGATGACATCGCGCACGCTACGCTCTTCTCTTGGCACAACCAATCCAGCTGATCGCGCCAGATCTTCAATTGCATCAACATACGATAGTCCAGAGTATTCCATCATGAATCCAATAGCTGAACCATGTGCACCACATCCGAAACAGTGATAAAACTGCTTCGTAGGTGATACTGAAAAAGATGGAGACTTCTCTTGATGAAAGGGGCATAGGCCTTGGTAGTTCGCACCCGCCTTCTTTAATTTGACATGCATACCAACCACATCAACTATATCTACACGATTCAGTAAATCGGAGATAAAGGATTGCGGAATAAGTGCCATGGGGTGTTAGCTTTATTTTGCTAGAGCGGCTTTCACCATTCCTGAGACCATCCCCATGTCGGCCTTACCTGCAAACTGAGCTTTTAATGCGCCAATCACTTTACCCATATCTTGGGGGCCGCTGGCACCAAGATCAGCAATTGTTTTGCTCACAATGCCAGTGATCTCCTCGGCCGATAATTGCGCTGGCATATACGCCTGCAATATATTGAGCTCATTGGTCTCTTGATTCACAAGATCCATGCGGCCTGCTTTGTCAAACTGCGTAATTGAGTCTTTGCGTTGCTTTATTAACTTCTCAATAATAGCCACGATTCCTACATCATCCACCACAATCCGCTCATCGACCTCGCGTTGCTTGATCGCTGCCAATAACAAACGGATCGTTCCCAAACGCTCCGTCTCTTTAGCGCGCATGGCAGACTTCATATCTTCGGTAATTTGATCTTTAAGGCTCATGGTGTTAACTCCAGAAAAAAAGAGGCTCTTGCTACATTATCCAAGAGATTGAAAAACAAAAACCCGCTGAGTAAGCGGGTTTCATATAAACCTGAACTAGAGAAGGGCTCTAACGATGCCCAGACTCAATACAAAGTAATCAGTACAGTTTTTTGGGTAGCATCTGACTGCGAATACGCTTGTAATGGCGCTTTGCAGCTGCTGCTTTTTTACGCTTGCGCTCGGCTGTGGGTTTCTCATAAAACTCACGGGCGCGAAGATCGGTCAAAAGACCATTCTTCTCAATGGTGCGCTTGAAGCGGCGAAGTGCTACTTCAAAAGGTTCGTTCTCTCGAAGACGGACTGTGGTCATACTTGTTTTACTCGCTTTTACTCTTCTATTGCTAGAAAATGATCAAAATTTACTAAAACACGGATTTTAGCACGATAAGCCCCAATAATGATAGTTCTAGGTATTGAGACCTCCTGTGATGAAACCGGCCTGGCCCTATATGACTCAAGGCCTTGGGAACAGGGTCAGCCTGCCCATTTAGGCGTTTTGGCTCAAGCCCTCCACTCCCAGATTGAGATGCACCAAAATTATGGCGGAGTTGTGCCCGAACTGGCTTCACGTGATCATATTCGGCGTGTTATTCCCTTATTAAACAAGGTCTTAAAAGAGGCTAATTGCCCGATAGAGGCTATTGACGCAATTGCGTATACCCAAGGTCCGGGCTTAGCGGGCGCTCTCTTGGTGGGTTCTGCTTTTGCCAATGCCCTAGCAAGTTCCCTCAAAAAGCCGATTATTGGAGTCCATCATCTCGAAGGCCATCTCCTATCACCACTCTTGGCGAATGAGGGTAAAAGGGGTCCTAAGTTTCCTTTTATTGCCCTCCTGGTATCCGGCGGTCATACCCAACTTATGCTGGTTAATGGAATCGGCCAATACCAACTCTTGGGCGAAACCGTCGATGATGCCGCTGGGGAGGCTTTTGATAAAACCGCCAAATTACTCGGTCTAGATTATCCAGGGGGTGCAGCTCTCTCAAAACTCGCCGAGGGTGGCCAACGGGGCCGCTTTGAGTTACCGCGCCCGATGCTGCATTCAGGAGATTTAGATTTTTCGTTCTCGGGTCTCAAAACAGCGATTTTGAATCAGGTCAAAAAAGCAGAAGCCAATAACACTCTGGACGAAAGTTTTCGCAGGGACATTGCCTTCGCTTTCGTTGAATCCCTTGTAGAGGTTATTACCCATAAAGCAATGAAAGCACTCGATAAGACAGGTTGCCACGATCTAGTCCTTGCTGGTGGTGTAGGTGCCAATCGACAACTCCGCGCAGCACTTACAAACATGGCTCATAAAAAAGGGGGGGCTGTCCATTACCCGCCACTAGAGCTTTGCACAGATAACGGGGTCATGATCGCCTTTGCGGGCACCCTTCGTCTTCTACAAAAAGAATCTAACACCCCTAATTTAAAGGGTAGCTTTGATATCAAGCCGCGATGGGAGCTTAGTTCGTAAGGTTACTAAGGGAGACTAATCCGTGCAAACGCACTGTGGTTATGGATTGACTCAAAGTTCTCAGCTTCGACCATTAACGACAGAATCCGTTGGTCATCTTTTAATCGACTTGCCACATCACGCACTAAATCCTCAACAAACTTAGGATTCTCATACGCATGCTCAGTGACCCACTTTTCATCTGGGCGCTTTAAGATCGCCCACAACTCACTGGAGGCTTCGCTCTCAGCAATACGAACTAATTCTTCAACCGTGAGATGAGCATCTGAATCTAATTTCACCAAGATCGTGACATGCGAGCGCTGATTATGCGCACCGTACTCGGAGATCTCTTTCGAACAAGGGCACAAGCTCATTACAGGCACTACTGCTTGTAAGTACAAATCGACCTCAATTTGCTCATCGATACCTTGCTTAGCTTCTGCTAAATAAGTCACTTGATAGTCCATCCAGCTTTGCACAGCAGAAACAGGTGCTATTTTTTTTACAAAGTGGGTATAGCGCATCTGAATACGTCCCTGCTTCGCTTGTAATAGTGGAAGCATCTCTTTGGCCATCGTGGCAACGCTTACGCTATCCATTTCTTTACGATCTTGTTCAATCAGGGCCACAAAGCGTGACATGTGTGTACCCTTTTTATCGGCTGGTAAGGCCACATCCATCTCATAGCTAGCAACGGTCGAAAATGATCCATTGGAACTACGAATCAAAATTGGTTGCTTAATTCCTCGAATACCTACCCGCTCAATTGTTAAGGCTCGGTTATCCACACTGCTTTGCATATCAGGCAATGCAGTGGTCTTTAAAAAGGAGGTATTGAGGTCATTCATGCCGCTATTTTCCCTCAAAATACAAATGAGGTCTTTTTGGGATACTTATTTACCCACTGGGACTTGGTTCTGATTGAGTTTGAGGTCTAAGGATTGTGAGGCAAGATCTGGAAAGCGCTTAAGTATTGAGACTTCTATACCCGCAGAATCCAAGCCACATTTAGCCATTAATAAGTTGTAGTCTCCATGCTCCACAAAGGTATCGGGGAGACCTAATGCTAATAAGGGTTTAGTAATCCCCAGTTGACTCATGGCCTCTAAACAGGCGCTACCCGCACTACCCTGAACACTCGCGTCCTCAACGCTCACAAAGTAATCATGGTCTTTTGCCAACGCTTGAATCAAGTCAATATCAAGCGGCTTTACAAAACGCATATTGACAACCGTAGCGTTGAGTTTTTCGGCAACATCAAGTGCTGGATAGAGTAAAGTTCCAAAAGCGAGGATGGCTAAGCGTTTTTCACTAGCGCTTGATTTTCTACGAATCTCTCCGCGCCCCAAGGGCAAAGTACGTAATTCTTTAGAGGGTGGATTGCCAATACCAGCACCACGCGGATAACGCACAGCAGTCGGATGATCTTGATGATAGGCAGTGGTTAATAAATCACGGCACTCAGCCTCATCTGCGGGGGTCATGATCATCATATTGGGGATGCAGCGTAAATAGGCAATGTCGTAAGCACCAGCATGGGTAGCGCCATCAGCACCTACTAAACCAGCGCGATCAACTGCAAAGACAATCGGCAAATCCTGCAAAGCGACATCATGGATTAATTGATCATAGGCACGCTGCAAGAAAGTAGAGTAAATCGCTACGACAGGCTTTATGCCCTCGCAAGCCATCCCTGCCGCAAAGGTGACGGAGTGTTGCTCGGCAATACCGACGTCGTAATAACGCTCAGGAAAACGCTTCTCAAATTCCACCAAGCCAGAACCTTCACGCATCGCAGGAGTAATACCAACCAACTTAGGATCTGCTTGAGCCATATCACACAACCAATCCCCAAATACTTGGGTAAAGGTCTTCTTCGAAGCCCCGCTGGATTTAATGCCTTCTTGCGGATTGAACTTGCCAGGGCCGTGGTACAGAATGGGATCGGCCTCCGCCAACATATAACCTTGACCTTTACGGGTAATAACGTGCAAAAACTGAGGGCCATTCCCTTCCTTAGCTAGACGTCTTACGTTTTGCATCATCGGTACCAAGGTATTGAGATCATGCCCATCAATCGGACCAAAATAGGTAAAGCCAAACTCCTCAAAAATAGTAGACGGAGACACAAATCCCTTAGCATGATCCTCTAAGCGTTTAGCAAACTCACGCAAAGGGGGTGCCATCGAAGACAGAACCGAGTCGATTCCTTTTTTAGTTGCTGAATAAATATTACCGCTCAGTAAGCGTGCAAGATAGCGATTGAGTGCGCCTACCGCTGGTGAGATCGACATATCGTTGTCATTCAGAATGACCACCAAAGGCATGGTCTCATAGACGCCGGCATTGTTCATTGCCTCAAATGCCATCCCTGCACTCATGGCACCATCCCCAATTACAGCAACGGCCACACGGTCTTCACCCTTAGTTTGTGCAGCACGCGCCATTCCCATTGCAGCGGAGATGCTTGTAGATGAATGCGCTGTACCAAAGGTATCGTATTCACTTTCCTCACGCCTTGGGAAACCCGACAATCCAGAATACTGTCGCAGTGTGTTCATGCGATCACGACGACCGGTCAATATCTTGTGAGGATAACTTTGATGACCAACATCCCACACGATTCGGTCATGGGGAGTATCAAACACGTAATGAAGTGCTATGGATAACTCCACCGTACCCAAATTAGAGGAAAGGTGTCCACCAGTTTTTGAGACCGAGTCAACAATATATTGCCTGAGCTCATCTGCTAAGGCGGGGAGTTGATCACGCTCGAGCTTGCGTAGCTCGCTAGGGTCGTTAATTGAATGCAGCATCTTATTTTTTTCGGTCCACAACTAAGTCTGCTAAATGGCGTAATGCATTTGCTTCAGGTCCAAACTGACTTAGGCTGTTTAGAGCCCTCCCTTTTAGTTCTTTTGCTAGTTCTTGTGCATAGTCTAAACCCTTCAGGGTCACATAGGTAGGCTTATCTTGGGCAGCATCCTTCCCAGCTGTTTTTCCAAGGGTAGCGCTATCAGCAGTAGCATCCAAAATATCATCAACGACCTGAAAGGCTAGGCCGAGAGCCTGAGCATAGGACTGCAAACTCTTTAAGCGATCTTTAGAGACTTGGGCTGCAATCCCACCTAATTGGACGGCACAAATTAGTAATGCGCCCGTTTTCATCGCATGCATTTGTTCCAATGCGAGAAGATCCATTTTTTTGCCAACGTGTTGCAAGTCAATGGCTTGCCCCCCTGCCATCCCTTTAGAGCCCGAAGCAAGCGCAAGCGTCTCAATCATGGCCAAACGAATCGCGATCGTTTGCGGGCTATCGGATTCTTGGTGATTTGAGAGAATCTCAAAAGCACGGGTTTGCAATGCATCACCAACCAATAGTGCCGTTGCCTCATCAAAGGCCTTATGAACCGTTGGACGTCCACGACGAAGATCATCATCGTCCATACAGGGTAAATCATCGTGTACTAGGGAATATGCATGAATCATTTCAACCGCGGCGGCGGCAGTATCAACCAATGCTTGTTCAAGCATTTCTTTGGGTCCAAGTTCGCTGGCAGCATAGACCAACAAAGGTCGTATACGCTTTCCACCACCTAGTACTGCATATCGCATCGCCTTATGCAATTGCTCGGGCGTGGAACTCTCAGAATCCAAATAATGTAAAAGCGCATTCTCTGCACGCTGGGATTGTGAGGCAAGCCATGCCTCTATCTGAAAATGGCTCATATCCGAGATCGTGTTAATAAATTAGGTCTCGATAAACTTAATCTGTTGCTCAACTTGGGCCAGAACCCCCTGGCAATGCTTTAAAAGAGCTGTGCCTCGCTGATAAGCCGACAAGGTCTCCTCCAAAGAAAGTTTGCCAGACTCCATCTGGCTAACTAATTTCTCGAGGTCTTTTAAGGCTTCCTCATAGCGCAAACCTGGATCAATCGCAGGAATAGTAGCGCTAGAGTCGGTTTCGGCTGAATTCACTTTTTTGCTAGGCATATAGCGACATATTAATACTGAATTGATAAGGGCAATGAGGGGGTGCCCTTAACCTTTTACCCATCTTGCTCGGCAAGGTTTCTAGCCCCAGAATTCCCTAGTGGGTATAATTCTTACTTCCTTTCCAATATCGACATGTCGATGGTTGGATTGGTTGTTCCGCTTAGCTTCGGCTGACTTTTTCGGGGGTGGGGAGAATGACTAATCTGGCTACCGCGCAGTTTCTTGCGCCGTCCAATTTACAACTGCCGGTTTCGGCATATTTTAATGTTGATTTATTTCAACGTGAGATGCGATTGCTCTTTAAGCAAGGCCCAAGCTATGTGGGTCACGAGCTCATGGTTCCCGAGAAGGGATCCTACCGTACCTTAGCTGCCGAGAACGAAGGTCGCATTTTGGTGCGCAATCGCGAGGGAAATCATGGTGTTGAACTCCTCTCTAACGTCTGTCGCCATCGTCAAGCACTGATGCTCAATGGCAGCGGTCAAGTAGACAATATTGTTTGCCCCCTTCACCGTTGGACTTATGATCTTGAAGGCCAGTTGCTTGGGGCGCCACACTTTGGTAATAAGCCGTGCTTGCATTTAGGGAAGTCGCCATTGCAAAACTGGCAAGGTCTCTTATTTGAGGGGTCTCGTGACGTAAATGCGGATTTAGGAAAACTGGGGGTTGCGAAGGATCTCGATTTTTCTGGCTACCTGTTGGACCATATTGAAGTGCATGAATGCAACTACAACTGGAAAACCTTTATTGAGGTTTATCTTGAGGATTACCATGTCGTCCCCTTCCATCCTGGCTTGGGTAAGTTCGTTTCCTGCGAAGACCTCTATTGGGAGTTTGGCTCTTGGCATAGCGTGCAAACGGTTGGTATCCATAAAGAATTAAGTAAGCCTGGTACACCAACCTATCGCGCCTGGCATGATGCAGTCTTACGTCACCACAAAGGGCAAATGCCCAAGCATGGTGCAATCTGGTTAACCTACTATCCCAATGTCATGGTGGAGTGGTACCCTGGTGTTCTGTGCATCTCCACTTTGCATCCAATTGCACCGAACAAAACCCGCAACATCGTCGAGTTCTACTATCCTGAAGAAATTGTTCTTTTTGAACGTGAGTTTGTAGAGGCTGAACGAGCCGCCTATATGGAAACCTGCATCGAGGATGATGAGATTGCTGAACGGATGGATGCAGGTCGCGCCGCTCTAATGGCTCGCGGTGACAACGAAGTGGGGCCTTATCAAAGTCCAATGGAAGATGGCATGCAGCATTTTCATGAGTGGTATCGTCGCGAAATCAATTTCCAACTCTAGATCGAGCAAGGAATCGTATGAACCCTATCATCACAGCCAATCAACTAGAAGAGTTAATCAATGAAGGGAGTGATATCCTGATTTGCGACTGCCGCTTTGATCTCACCAATGCGAAAGCGGGTTACGAGATGTACAAGACCGCCCATATTACAGGCGCCATTTATGTCAATGTCGATCAAGATCTCTCTGGCAAAAAAACGGGTAAAAATGGTAGGCACCCCCTACCCACTGCAGAAGACTGGGCCAAGACACGTCAACGATTGGGGATCGCTAATCACACCCATGTAGTTGCCTATGATAGTCATGGCGGGACCTTCGCAAGCCGTCTATGGTGGATGTTACGCTCCATTGGCCATGCGTCCGTGCAAGTCTTAGATGGTGGATTGGATGCTTGGAATGGCAGTATTGGTTCTATAGGAAGGGAACCAAAACCACTGAGCGCAATGCCCGATGTTTATCCCTATCAGGGCGTTGTTCTCATTGATGAAATGGAAAAAAATATTGCGGCCAATGATCGCAAGATGGTGATCGATGCGCGAGCACCAGATCGCTTTCGGGGTGAGAACGAAACCTTAGAGCCCGTGGGTGGACACATACCTGGAGCAACCAATAGGTGCTTCAAGGAGAACTTGGTTGCCGGTAAGTTCAAATCCCCAGAGCAGCTCTATAAAGAGTTTGTCTTGCTTATTGGTCAACAGAAACCTGGCACGATTATTCATTCATGTGGGTCGGGAGTGAGCGCTTGTCACAACCTCTTAGCGATGGAAGCTGCGGGCTTAGCTGGATCGCGCCTGCATGTCGGCAGTTGGAGTGAGTGGTGCTCCGATCCAAAGCGCCCGATTGAAACTTAAGCTCTACACAAATTACTAATGGTGGTGGTCTGTTAAAAAGACCACAATGCCCACACCAATTGCAATTAAAACGATTTGGCGCAGGGACTCTTGCCAATGGGGTCGGCGATGCATTTGTGGAATTAAATCACTCACGGCAATGTAGATAAAACTACTCGAAGCAAGCACTAGCAAATACGGCATGACTTGATTCGCTTTTTCAAGGAAGTAATAGGCCAAGACCCCACCAATCACTGCCATTAAGCCACTCATCGCGTTATATAAGAGAGCGCGCATTCTTGAGAACCCTGCATTTAACAAAATAATGAAATCACCAATCTCTTGCGGGATCTCGTGCGCAATAATTGCAACAGCGGTAAAGATACCGACCTGAATATCCACCATAAAGGCGGCAGCAATTAATACGCCATCTACAAAATTATGGATTCCATCCCCTACTAAAATCATCCAACCGCTACTTCCTGCTTCCTCGGCATCATGGCCATGATGGTGATTATGACCATCACCCTCATGATGGTGACTGTGACGCAATAGAGCGATTTTTTCTAATAAGAAAAATCCTAAGAGCCCACCTAAAAGGGTGGCAAATAAATAATGGACTTGCGCACCTGCTAACTCAAAGGCCTCTGGCAGAGAATGTAGAAAAGCGGTAGCTAATAAAATACCGACTGATAGGCTCACCATATTGTTCACAATTTTGGCAAGCAGGGTTAGTGACAAACTAGCAGCCGTCAAGATACTAATTAGTCCCGCCCCTGCGGTTACCAAAATAATTAACTGAAGTGTACTGAGGGTCAAAAATGGCCTAAATGAAATTGATTTAGATGGCCTTAAACAACGCCATGCTGTTTAAACCAAGCCAAACATTTTGCCCAAGCATCTTTTGCGGGACCTTCACGATAGGTTGCACGGTAATCGGCATGAAACGCATGGGGCGCCTCGGGATAGATCTCAAACTTGGATGTCTTGGCGGCTGGATTAGAGCTTGCTTTTGAAAGTGCAGCCTTCATCTGGTCTACGGTATCTAAAGGAATACCGGTATCGGCTGATCCATATAAACCAAGAACAGGGGCCTTGAGATCGGCAGCAATTTCCACGGGTTGCTTGGGATTATTAGCCGTTTTATCCCCAACCAAGCGTCCATACCAAGCAACGCCTGCTTTGACCTCAGGCATCGTGGCCGCCAACCACGTGATACGTCCACCCCAACAAAATCCAGTCACCGCAACTTTTTTTAGGTCACCGCCATTCTTTCCGGCCCAAGTGATTGCCGCTTTAAGGTCTCCCAGAACCTGTGGGTCAGGTGTTTTGGCGACGATATTGCTCTGGATCTCTGCAACAGTTCCAAATGAATTTGGATCACCCGCGCGAGTAAAGAACTCTGGGGCAATCGCTAAATACCCAAGTTTGGCAAAACGGCGGGTGGTGTCTGCGATGTACTCATGCACACCAAAGATCTCGCTTACTACGATGACGACCGGTAATGGACCCGAAACTTTTTCAGGGCGCGAGATATAGGCGGGCATATTAAAATTGCCGACAGGAATATCTTGCTCTCCTGCTTTGATCCCAGCAAAGTCAGTCTTAATCACTTGTGCCATCACCGGCTCTGATGCTGCCACAAAACCTAAACCCAATGCGCTAGCCGTCACTGAAGCCGTCGAGGCCTTCAGGGAGGTCTTCATAAAAGCACGGCGGCTGGATTGCTCTTGTTTTATCTTGACGGTCATCATTTGTCTCCTCAATCATTGATTAGTTGATACGGTTAATGCGCTTCTTCCCAATTGTCGCCCACACCAATGCTGACAATCAAAGGTACCTTTAATTGGGCAATCGAGCCCATTAATCCGGGTAGGGACGATTTTAGATGCTCCAGTTCATCGGGCGCAGCCTCAAATACCAATTCATCATGAACCTGCAAAAGCATCCGAGTCTTTAATTTCTCACGTTCCAGCCAATCTTGCACCGCTACCATTGCTAATTTAATCAAGTCTGCAGCAGTGCCTTGCATTGGAGCGTTAATGGCGGCGCGCTCAGCACCTTGGCGGCGGGGCCCACTGGCTTTAATTTCTGGCAACCATAAACGCCGACCAAATACGGTTTCAACATAACCCTTGGCGCGAGCGTCTTCACGAGTTCGCTCCATGTATGCAGCAACCCCGGGGTAACGCTCAAAATAGGTTGCAATGTACTTTTGCGCTGCTGCGCGCTCGATCTTCAAATTGCCAGCCAATCCATAAGCACTCATGCCGTAGATCAAGCCAAAATTAATAACCTTGGCGTAACGGCGCTGCTCTGAACTTACTTGCTCCAAAGGAATTGCAAAAATCTCAGCAGCGGTTGCTTGGTGAATATCCTTACCCGCCCTAAATGCAGCGAGCAAGTTTTCATCTTCGGCGATGTGCGCCATGATGCGTAACTCAATCTGCGAGTAGTCGGCAGATACTAAGCGGTAGCCCTGAACAGGTACAAAAGCCTCCCGAATTCTGCGGCCCTCTTCGGTTCGTACTGGAATATTCTGCAAGTTAGGTTCATTGGATGCCAAACGACCCGTCACAGCCACAGCTTGCGCATAATTAGTATGCACACGCCCGGTCTTTGGATTAATCATTCTTGGTAGTTTCTCAATGTAAGTCGACATCAATTTAGCCAGGCTACGGTAATCTAAGATTCGAGCTGGTAGGGGATAGTCCTCGGCTAACTTTTGTAATACCTCTTCATCAGTGGATGGCGCACCCGATGGCGTCTTCTTAACAACGGGAAGTTGTAATTGACCAAATAAGATTTCAGCAATTTGCTTGGGTGACTGAATATTAAAAGGCTGTTTTGCAAGCTCATGAATTTCTTTTTCAAGCGCTAATAATTTTTTACCTACTTCTTGACCTTGATTAGCCAATTTTGCGCTATCAATCGTAATGCCGTTACGTTCCATGATTCCCAAAACACGCATTGCTGGCATCTCAATATGCTCATACACATAACGTAAGCCGGGCTCTTGTTCTAACTGCGGCCATAGATACTCATGGAGCCTTAGCGTGATATCTGCATCTTCTGCAGCATAGTCGGTAGCCGTTTTCAGGTCGACCTGATCAAATCCAATCTGATGCACTCCTTTACCGCAGATATCTTCATAGCGAATGGTCTTGATCCCCAAATGACGCTCTGCAAGACTATCCATGCCATGACTGAGATGCGACTCCAGCACATAGGATTCCAGTAAGGTGTCATGGGCCACACCCCGCATCGCAATCTGATAGTTCTCAAGCACATGGATATCATATTTAAGATTCTGACCCACC
Organism: Burkholderiaceae bacterium; assembly: GCA_009924985.1. Classification (GTDB taxonomy): domain Bacteria; phylum Pseudomonadota; class Gammaproteobacteria; order Burkholderiales; family Burkholderiaceae; genus Polynucleobacter. The sequence goes on from RFQL01000035.1 coordinate 13,377, forward strand.
TTTTTAGCCTGTGGGTTTTCTAACCAAGGCTTTAGTTGTGCAAGAACCCAGGCACGGTTTAACTGCTCCTCACCCGTTCGATGCGCGACAGGTATGTAACAGGCCTCCCCCACTTTCACCGATAGTGAAATACCAACCAATTCGGCTTGCATTGCATCAAGACTGGTGGTTTCTGTATCAATGCATGTAAGAAACGCTTGCTCAATTTTTTGCAACCATACCTGAAAAATAGTTTTATCGGTAATGCAGACATAATCACGCACCAGTTCGAGTTGCGGATTTGACATGGGCTTGGCTACAGTATCATTCTCTTTAGGTTGATGAGCTGACTCCTGCGTATCGGTTTGCTTAAAACCATCATTACCGCTAATTTCATTCAACCAAGTCTTAAAAGAGTATTTCTCAAAAAAACCTTTGAGGCGATCACGATCTTCTGGTTTTGCATGCAGATCATGTAGAGAAGCAATATGTGGTGTTAAATCACAATCCAATTTAACAGTGAGAAGTTCACGAGCCTTGGGTAGCCAATCTAAGCTGGCACGTAGATTATCACCCACCACCCCTTTTATATCTGCAGCATGTGTGATCAAATTATCAAGATCACCATACTCGGTTAACCATTTGTTTGCAGTTTTGGGGCCAGCTTTGTAGACGCCTGGGACGTTATCGACGCTATCACCAACAATTGTTAAGTAATCCACAATACGGTTGGGAGCTACCCCAAATTTTGCCTCAACACCCTGGGTATCTAATCTCTCATTGGTCATCGTGTTTACTAAACTGACCTTATCGTTCACTAATTGTGCGAGGTCCTTATCGCCAGTCGAGATCACTGTTGACCAACCCATTTCAGCGGCTTGCCTGGCTAAGGTCCCAATTACATCATCGGCTTCTACACCAGAGATCATCAATACAGGCCAACCCAAAGCCTTGACGACCTCATGAATTGGCGCAATTTGGGCAACCAAATCCTCTGGCATCGGGGATCGATGTGCTTTGTACTCTGGGTACAGATCTTCTCGAAAGGTTTTACCTTTGGCATCAAACACGCAAGCAATGTGATCGGCTCCGATTTCAGTACGGGCGCGACGCATCATATTGACCATACCGTAGATCGCTCCCGTAGGCTCGCCCGCGGAATTCCGCAAATCAGGCATGGCATGGAAGGCTCGGTATAGATAGCTAGAGCCGTCTACTAGTAGTAATTGATGTGCTGACATCCCTCAATCGTACAATCTAGCTCAACGAATCTGAAGAAAGCCTCTGTTTAAGGGATTCCCGAGTCGGGCCTTCAGGTTAATTTTTATTTTCTCAGGATAATAGAGTCTATTCACTATTTCATAAAGGCGCCGATGCTTTTGACCCCCTCCACCCTTCCAATTATTGCCCTCAGTAGCCTTTTGGCACTTGGTATATTGCACTACAGTCTTGGTATAGCAAATGCACAATCAGGCGGCACGCAAGCCTTGACTAAAGAAGATCTCAACCGGATTAATAATCAACCCCTAGCGCCCTCTGCTAAAAATCCGGCAGGTCTTGGAAAAAAGGAAGAGCGCAAACCGAGTTTTGAATATACCGAAACGACCGGTACGAAAATACGCGAATATCGTGAGAGTAATTTACCACCCGAGATTGAGGTCAAATCTACATTTGGAACCTACGAGATGTCTCCTCCTCAAACTGTTTTCCCGACTACCGGTTCACAGCAAGACAATAATTTGCTGAGCGTACCGAGTATTCGAATACCATTAAATTAGAGCAGAACTAAACTAGTCATGGCGGTCTTTACCCCAGTAACTCTTGAGGAAATTACACCTCGCATTGCAACTAATTTTGTAATCGGCGATGCTATTCTTCTTAAAGGAATTCATGGGGGGATTGAGAACTCCAATTTCTTTCTAAACTGTCAAGATAATGGGCAGGTTAAAGAATATGTTCTAACAATCTTTGAGAGACTCTCGTTTACACAGCTTCCTTATTACTTAGAGCTGATGCTGCATTTGGCTAATCAGGGCATCCCCGTTCCCAAGCCGATTGCAAATCGGCAGGGTGCTCTAGTAATTGAAATCAAAGGCAAGCCTGCCAGTATTGTGACCAAACTGCCAGGTCAATCCGAACTTGCACCACAACCAGAGCACTGTGCAGAAGTGGGCGCCATGTTAGCTAAGATGCATCTAGCTGGCCAATCTTTTTCTTTATCACAACCTAATTTACGCAGTCTGTCATGGTGGCAAGAAACAGTGCCCCTCATTCTGCCGCATCTCACCGAATCACAAAAAGAACTATTACTGTCTGAGATGCAGTACCAAGAACAGTTTTTCAAATCTAGTGCCTATCACTCTCTACCAGCCGGGCCTTGTCATTGTGATTTGTTTCGTGACAATGTTCTCTTCGAATGTAAGGATTATGGAACTAACTTAGGCGGCTTTTTTGATTTCTACTTTGCCGGCAATGATAAATGGCTCTTTGATCTGGCGGTCACCGCCAATGATTGGTGCTTAGAGCAACCGATTGAAAGCGGCCCTGGGGATCTCAACCGCGACCGCTTACATGCTCTTCTCAGTGCATATATACAGGTGCGCCCCTTAAGCGATGCTGAAGAAGAGGCTTGGCCAACCATGTTGCGGGCTGCAGCACTACGCTTTTGGATCTCACGACTCTGGGATTTTTATTTACCCCGAAACGCCCAAATGCTCACACCCCATGACCCTAGTCATTTTGCGCGTATCTTACGCAGTCGCCGTCATGCAACTTAAGGTAAGCTAAGCACCCATGAACCTAAACCTCGTAACAACTCAAGAAGGCTATGTCTGGGTCCGCCAAGGAGTGTGGCTATTTAAGCAAAATCCGCTTGGCTTTCTGATGCTGGTCTTTATGTATGTCTTTATTGCCCAGCTAGCAGTGATGATCCCATTAGCAGGCGTCTTTGCTGTTCTCATTTTGACGCCCGCTCTTTCAGTTGGTTTTATGACTGCGTGCCGCCAAACCATTCAAAAAGAACGGATTGTGCCAACCGTTTATTTGGCAGCGTTTCGATCCACAAATACGGAAGTCAAAAAACGGATTCTGCATTTAGGTTTGGTCTATGCCGTGATGATTTTTGCCATGAGCCTCATTGCCAGTATGGTGATTGATTTTCAGACTTTGCTACCCTTAATTACCAACGACAAACCGATTACTCCTGAGATCATGCAGACTCTGTATTACTCACTACTAATCGGTGGAATTATTTATATCCCCATTGCGATGCTGATGTGGTTCGCTCCTGTATTAGTTGCTTGGGCAGACATGTCGCCCACTAAAGCCATGTTTGCCAGTTGGATGGCCTGCTGGACCAATAAAGGCGCCTTCTTTTATTACATTACGATCTGGAGTGTGGTCTTGATTGCAATCCCGCTAGTTCTTGGTATGTTAATGAGCGCACTTGGATTAAGTCAGTATGCATCTTTTGTTGTTGCCCCTCTATCGATGGCAGGTCTCACGGTGATGTACTGCTCCTTCTTTGCCACCTGGAAGGGATGCTTTACGGGGAATGATTTAGATCAGTTGCCCGATCAAGCTTAAGCTTTAATTTTCAACAGCCACCAACTTAGCGATCGATAACTGCAGCCATTTGGTACCATGGCGCTTGAAGTTTACTTGGGCCTTTGCATCCAGTCCCTCTCCCTCAAGTGCGGTCACCCGACCCTCGCCAAATTTAGTATGAAAGACCTCTTGTCCAACCCGAAAGGTATGGCCCCGTTTTTTGTTCTGCTCTAGTTGCTTCGCGCTGGTCACAATGGCATTGGTAGTTCGATTGGTGTCATCACGTACAGGCACATCATCACCGCTCCACCATGCTTGATCAATACTGTCTCCGCTATATTGTTTTGGGCTCGTGCTTTTTTGCCAAGAGCCCCCACCCCAGCGAGCATCTTTTGCTTTCGGTGTGAGATGTTTCACATTCTCTATAGGTAGCTCATCCAGAAATCGGGATGGCATGTTATATCGCACTTGACCGTGCAACATTCTCGACTGAGTATGAGATAGATAAAGCCTCTCTTTGGCTCGGGTAATCGCTACATACATC
>RFQL01000036.1 GCA_009924985.1 Burkholderiaceae bacterium
GGAACTATGGAACAGGCCGTCGCAAGAGTTCAGTTGCACGCGTCTTTATTAAATCCGGTAAAGGTGAAATCACTGTTAACGGTAAGCCGATTGATGCTTACTTTGCTCGTGAAACTTCCCGCATGATTGCACGCCAGCCACTTGCTTTAACAAGCAATCTCACCACCTTTGATATTCAGGTAAACGTTAGCGGTGGCGGTGAGACGGGTCAAGCAGGCGCGGTACGTCATGGCGTAACTCGTGCATTGATTGATTATGATGCGGCCTTAAAACCAACCCTCTCAAAGGCTGGTTTGGTAACCCGCGATGCTCGTGAGGTTGAGCGTAAGAAGGTTGGATTGCACGGTGCCCGCCGTCGTAAACAGTTTAGTAAGCGTTAAGCAAACCAAATTGTATCCTGGGGCCGCTTACGCGGCCCTTATTTTTTTATACAATCAGTACATTGCCTTGGTAATGAATGGAGAAGAGCATGATTAAAGTCGGCATTGTGGGCGGCACAGGCTATACCGGTGTTGAGCTACTCCGTCTTTTAGCGCAGCATCCGCAGGTGCAATTACATTCAATTACTTCGCGCACAGAAGCTGGTGTGGCGGTCGCTGAGATATTTCCATCCTTGCGTGGTCGGGTTCATTTGCAATTTACAACACCCGACACAGCTAGGCTCAATGAATGCGATGCAGTCTTTTTTGCGACTCCACATGGGGTAGCAATGGCACAGGCGGGAGACTTATTGGCCGCCAATGTCAAGATACTTGACCTAGCTGCGGATTTTCGTTTGCAAGATACCGCAGTCTTTGAGAAGTGGTACAACATGCAGCACGCCTGCCCAGAGATTCTGAAAGAGGCTGTGTATGGTTTACCAGAAATAAATCGGGATGCAATTAAAAAGGCACGTGTAGTGGGTTTAGCAGGTTGTTATCCGACTTCTGTGCAAATAGGTTTTGCACCTTTGATCTCGCCTAAAAATGGTTTGAGTCATCCTCTCATTGAAACCCACTCTTTAATTGCTGATTGCAAATCAGGAACATCGGGTGCGGGACGTAAGGCCGAGATCCCCACATTACTTTCAGAGGCCAGTGATAATTTCAAAGCGTATGGGGTTCAGGGCCATCGTCACCTACCAGAGATTACCCAAGGACTAAAGGTAATCGCAGGCCATGACAATATTGCGTTGACCTTTGTGCCACATCTAACGCCGATGATTCGGGGGATCCATTCGACTCTATATGCTCGGATTTTGCCCGAGGGCCGTGCTATGGATTTCCAAGCCTTATACGAGCAGTTCTTCGCGAATGAACCATTTATTGATGTTTTGCCTGCCGGCAGCCATCCAGAAACTCGGTCAGTTCGGGGAAGTAACGGTATGAAAATAGCCATTCATCGCCCAGGGGGTGGGGATACCCTTGTTATCCTGGTCGTTGAAGACAATCTTGTCAAAGGGGCTTCAGGACAGGGCGTACAGTGTATGAACCTCATGTTTAACCTTCCTGAGACCATGGGGCTAGAGCAAATTGCCATTTTACCCTAGATGCTTCAAAGCACCTTGTGCAAAAAGGGGAATTAAAGCCTAAAATGAATTCATATTAGTGATTTATACAGGAGTAGCAAATGAGCCAAACAAATACCGCAGTCGAACAATCTTCCGCTCTGGCTGAGCCACCAATCCCTTTAATCTTTACCGATAGTGCTGCTGCTAAGGTAGCGGACCTAATTGCTGAAGAAGGCAATACAGATCTTAAGTTACGCGTTTTTGTACAAGGCGGAGGTTGCTCTGGTTTCCAGTACGGCTTTACTTTCGATGAAGCGGTAAATGAGGACGATACGACCTTTGAAAAAAATGGTGTTACATTGTTAGTGGATTCAATGAGCTTTCAGTATTTGGTGGGTGCTGAGATTGATTACAAAGAAGATATCAATGGCTCACAGTTTGTCATTAAAAATCCAAACGCCTCTACTACATGTGGTTGCGGCTCTTCATTTTCAGCTTAAGCGGCGGGGTAATACGCACCCAGTACGCGTAAGCCTTTAGCACCCGTTACGGCCGGCAAATTTGCTGGCCGTTTTTGTTGGTGCGCCCAAGCTAGCCAAGCAAACGCAAGAGCCTCTACGAGTTGTGGATCAATCCCATGCTGTGCCGAAGATTCAATCACTAAATTAGGAATTTGCTTCTGAGCATGAATTTTTAGAAGCTCAAGCAAGGCAATATTTTTGGTACCACCACCACATACAATTAAACACCGCGTTTCTTTGGCATGGGCTTGTAAACCATTGAGAATACTTTGGATGGTGAGTTGTAATAGGCTTGCCTGCACATCCTCTGGTTTGTATGAACCTTGTTGTATGTGACCTTCAATCCATTGCAGATTGAAGTGATCGCGACCGGTACTTTTGGGAGGCAATTGAGAGAAGTAGGGGTCACTCAACATTTTTTGTAGGAGTTCTCCATCTGGGCGGCCAGAGCTTGACCATTGCCCGTCTTGGTCAAAATCTTTTTTTTGCTCTTTCTGAATCCACGTGTCTAACAAAATATTGCCAGGGCCACAATCAAAGCCACTAACCCCCCCCTGCTTTGGTAAGAGGGTGAGATTGGCGATACCACCGATATTAAGAACCGCCCGGTTTTCTTGGGAGGAATAAAACTGCTCACTATGAAAAACGGGAACTAGGGGCGCACCTTGACCACCTGCCGCCATATCGCGCACCCGAAAATTAGCAATCACATCAATACCAGTTAATTCAGCTAATAGGGCTGGATTTAAACTTTGATGGGTGTAGCTCTGTAAGATATTTTTTTGTGGTTGGTGCCGCAGAGTCTGTCCGTGAGCCCCAATTGCATGGATTTGTTGTGCATGAAGACCCTGAATGAGTAAGAGCTTTGCGCATGCTGACGCATACGCATCCGCAAGCGCATTGGCAACAAGATGCTCACGATGGATCTCATTGGCACCCGGATGTTGAAGATCAAATAGTTCGTGCTTGAGAGCGGGTTCAAATGCAAGGCTCACCGATTGTAAAATTCTTGCCTTTCCAGAGTCGCTGATATCGCTTAAGACTGCATCAATGCCGTCCAGGCTTGTACCAGACATAAGCCCGATATAGAGAGAAGGGGGTGTAGACAAATTAGTAGAATTCAAGGGTAGGAGCTCGGGTTCTCGACAATGCGACAATGACACTTTAACAATATTTAGACCCTTAATTTAACCGAATCTAGAACTTGGTATGACGGCTAAACCGTATCCGATTACCCCGCCCGTATTACACGCCATGGAAATCACTAAACGTGGCTGCGAAGAGCTCTTGGTTGAGGCAGATTGGTTGCAAAAATTAGCCCGTAGCGCAGCGACGACTAAGCCCCTGCGTATTAAGCTAGGGTTGGATCCCACAGCCCCAGATATTCATTTGGGTCACACGGTTGTTTTAAACAAAATGCGCCAACTTCAGGATCTTGGTCACACTGTGATTTTTCTGATCGGAGACTTTACCAGCATGATTGGTGATCCCTCGGGGCGCAATAATACGAGACCTCCTTTAACGGCAGAAGAAATTGCCGTTAATGCCAAAACGTATTACCAGCAAGCGAGTGTGATCTTAGATCCAAGCAAGACCGAGATTCGGTATAACAGTGAGTGGTGTGATCCTTTGGGCGCTCGGGGTATGATCCAGCTTGCTGCCAAATATACGGTTGCGCGGATGCTGGAACGCGATGATTTCACGAAGCGCTATCGTGGTGGTATTCCGATTTCTGTGCATGAGTTTTTATATCCCTTAATGCAGGGTTATGATTCAGTTGCCTTGCAAAGCGATTTAGAGCTTGGTGGAACCGATCAAAAATTTAATTTACTGGTTGGTCGTGAGCTTCAAAAAGAATATGGTCAGGAGCCCCAATGTATTCTGACGATGCCACTCTTGGTCGGTTTGGATGGAGTCGAGAAGATGAGCAAGTCCAAGGGGAATTACATCGGCATTAACGAACCTGCCAACGAGATGTTCGGAAAGCTCATGAGCATCTCCGATGAACTGATGTGGGACTACTTTCCCTTGCTCTCGTTTAGACCATTAGCAGAAATTGACTTAATGAAGCAAGAGATAGCAGCGGGTCGCAACCCGAGGGACTGCAAAGTTCTTTTGGGACAAGAAATTGTGGCGCGTTTTCATTCGGATGGGGCTGCAAAAAAAGCCTTGGAAGACTTTAATCATCGCGCTAAGGGAGGTATCCCCGATGATATCCCTGAGGTTCAGCTCAGCGGTGCTCCAATGGGCCTCGCAGCATTGTTAAAGGCAGCTAATTTAGTACCTTCTGGTTCGGAGGCCAATCGGAATATTGAGCAAAATGGCGTGCGGATTGACGGTACGGTAGTGAGTGATAAATCCCTAAAGTTGAATGCCGGCTCTTACGTGGTGCAGGTTGGTAAGCGTCGTTTTGCAAAAGTCACTCTCACTCTCTAAGAGAGAACATCAGTCGAGTAAATCAAGATTTGCGGAGTTGTTGGGTGGTTTAATGCCAAAGTGTTCGTAGCTTTGGCGCGTTGCAATTCTGCCCCGAGATGTTCGCTGTAAATAACCTTGCTGAATTAAAAAAGGCTCAAGTACATCTTCAATCGTATCGCGTTCTTCACCAATAGCGGCGGCCAAATTATCAATCCCAACCGGACCACCATTGAACTTATGGAGGATTGCTTCAAGTAATTTTCGGTCCATCACGTCAAAACCGATTGGATCCACATCAAGCATCATGAGGGCTGCGTCAGCCATTTCCTTGGTGATGATGCCACTACCTTTGACCTCTGCATAATCTCGGACCCGGCGGAGCAGACGGTTTGCGATTCGAGGGGTGCCACGAGCGCGCTTGGCAATTTCTACAGACCCCAGTGGATCAATTTGCGCATTGAGTAATTTAGCCGAACGTTCAATAATCTGAGTTAGCTCTGGAGTTGAGTAGAACTCTAGACGCACCACGATCCCAAAACGATCGCGCAAAGGATTGGTCAGCATGCCAGCACGGGTTGTTGCACCAATTAAGGTAAATGGTTTGAGATCCAATTTCACACTGCGCGCTGCAGGACCTTCGCCAATCATAATATCCAGAGAGTAATCCTCTAAAGCGGGATATAAAATCTCTTCCACTACCGGTGATAGACGATGGATCTCATCAATAAAGAGAACGTCATTTTCTTCGAGATTGGTTAATAGTGCGGCAAGATCGCCTGGGCGATCTAAGACGGGACCACTCGTTTGGCGTAAATTAACACCAAGTTCTTTAGCAATAATATGAGCCAAGGTAGTCTTGCCTAGTCCCGGAGGCCCGAAGAGTAGAACATGATCAAGCGCCTCTTTACGATTACGCGTGGCATTAATAAAAATCTCGAGCTGAGCCCGTGCTTTACTTTGACCCACATATTCATCAAGCTGTTTTGGTCGTAGAGCTCGTTCAATAACTGCTTCGGCATGACCGGCACCGGGGCTGACAATGCGCTCGTTATCATCATCAATATCAAGATCATCGGTGCGGATTGTCATCTGTTCTTAGCCCTTCGAAAGCGATTTTAGTGCAAGCTTAATACCATCGGAGACCGTGACATCCGCTGGAACTTGACGAACCGCAAGGTGGGCTTCCTTATCAGAATATCCCAGTGCTAGTAGGGCTTGCGTTATTTCAGAGACGATATCAGGCTTACTGGATTTATTCTGACCTAAGCCTAGGTCAGGGGCAAGCTTTCCTTTCAGCTCAAGTAGGAGACGCTCAGCAGTTTTTTTACCAATTCCGGGTACTCGAGTTAGTGTGCCAGGCTCTTGAATGGTAATTGCTTGGACAAGTTCATTAACACTCATACCAGACAAAACTGCTAAGGCAGTGCGCGCACCGACCCCGCTAATTTTGATGAGAGACCGAAAGGCATCTCGCTCAGCATTTGTAGCAAAACCGAATAATTGCTGTTGGTCTTCCCGCACATGAAAATGAGTTAGCAATGTTAGTTGTTGACCAACAAGGGGAAGTTGATACAAAGTACTCATCGGTACATCGACCTCATAACCCACCCCATTGCAATCAATGAGTAATTTGGGTGCCGAGATACTAATTAGGGTGCCTTGAATGCGTCCAATCATGCCTCTATCTTACTGCTTCGTACGCCCGTCTTGCACTTGATGATGATGAGCCGCACAAATAGCAACCCCCAAGGCATCAGCGGCATCCGGAGAGGGACTCTTATTAAGCTTGAGTAGGCGTTTAACCATCTCTTGCATTTGTAATTTACTTGCCCGACCAGTACCCACAATAGCTTGTTTCACACCGCGCGCACTATATTCCGTAACAGCTATTCCAGTGGAGACCATAGCAGCAATCACCGCACCCCGGGCTTGACCTAACATCAAGGTAGAACGTGGATTGACATTGAGGAAGATCTCTTCAATTGCTGCTGCATCGGGTTGATAGGTTACTAAAACCTCTTGTACCCCACTGTATAGAGTACCAAGACGTTTAGGTAGACCTAGGTCAATAGAGCCACTCTCAATAATCCCCGAACTGATATAGCGTAATCGTTGACCCTCAATTTCAATGACACCAAAACCGGTTGTCCTTAAACCTGGATCAATACCTAGCCAGCGCATCAACAATTAATGCCTAAAGTGACGTGTGTTGGTAAAGAGCATCGTAATTCCATGTTCGTTGGCCGCCTCAATGACCTCGTCATCACGCATACTCCCCCCTGGCTGAATCACACTGCTAGCACCTGCAGCGACCACTATATCTAAACCATCCCGAAATGGGAAAAAGGCATCGCTAGCCACCGCTGAGCCTTTGAGGCTTAAACCTGCATGTTCTGCTTTTATACTGGCGATTCGGGCAGAATCAATCCGACTCATTTGCCCAGCCCCGACCCCTAAGGTCATCCCGTTGGCACAGTAAACGATTGCATTCGATTTAACAAATTTAGCAACGCGCCATGCAAATATTAGGTCGGTGAGTTCCGTGGGAGTTGGCTGTCGTTTTGTAACGACCTTTAGTTCATTTGGAAGAACATTTTTAGAGTCACTCGATTGCACCAATAAGCCACCACCAACGCGCTTCAGATCATATTGATTCAGGCTCGAAGTACCCTTGGGAAGCAGTATTTGTAATAAACGCACATTTTTTTTACTAGCAAAGATGGTTTTGGCAGCCTCACTAAAGTGAGGAGCGATGAGGACCTCCACAAACTGTTTAGCAACAGCTTGCGCACACGCTTCATCGCACTCTCGATTTAGGGCAATGATGCCCCCAAATGCGGAAGTGGGATCAGTTTGTAGGGCCTTTTGATACGCTTCAAGCACAGTGTTCGCAATTGCAACGCCACAGGGATTGGCATGTTTAATAATGACACAAGCTGCTTGCTGATCAGTCATACTTTTAACGCATTCCCAGGCGGCATCTGCATCAGCAATATTATTAAACGAGAGTTCTTTACCTTGAAGTTGGGAATAGTGCGCCAGGCTACCCGCTGGTGCTTTGATATCACGATAAAAGGCGGCTGATTGATGCGGGTTCTCACCATAGCGCATTTCTTGTACTCGCTCAAAGGCTAAGTGGAGTGTTTGTGGATATGGATTGCGCTTGGAGTGATCATGCCGTTCATTGAGTGAGGACAGATAATTTGCAATTGCACCATCGTATTGGGCGGTATGCACAAATACTTTTTTGGCATAGGCAAGATTATTTGCATATGAGACAGTATTCTGATTGTTACGCATCTCATCAAGAACTGCGGAGTAATCGGATGGAGATACAAGTACTGTGACATCCTGATGATTTTTAGCAGCAGCACGTAACATGGCGGGCCCACCAATATCAATGTTTTCAATCGCATCCTCAAAACTACAATCTGACTTAGTAATAGCTTCCGTAAAGGGGTAAAGATTAATCACCAAGAGATCAATGGCCTCAATCCCATGCTCTTTAATGGCGGCCATATGTTCTTTAGAGTCACGGCGCGCTAATAATCCGCCATGGACCTTGGGGTGAAGAGTCTTTACACGGCCATCAAGCATCTCAGGAAATCCTGTGAGGGTTGAGACCTCGGTCACTGGAATACCTTTCTCGGCAAGTAATTTTGCTGTTCCACCGGTGGAGATTAGCTTTACGCCAAGCTGATGAAGAGATTGTGCAAATTCCACAATGTCATTCTTATCGGAAACAGAAAGTAGGGCAGTACGAATCATTATTTAGATCAGTTGGTGTTCAAGAAGTTTTTTGCGTAAGGTATTTCGATTAATTCCCAGATAGACAGCAGCAAGGGATTGATTTTGTTTGGCATGTGCCATAACGAGCTCAAGCATCGGCTTTTCCACCACACTCAAAACCATTTGATAAATATCATTGGGGGGTGTACCCTTGAGATCATCGAGGTAGCGCTGCAGATTGAGCTCAATGCACTCGGTTACAGGATGTTTATTACTTGGCATCGATAAAAATTTACGCTGCTTCTAAAAAAAGGAGTTGATCGGAATAAAGTTTCATTTCATCAAAATAGTCATTGACCATTTGTAATTGGGCTTTACAGTCATCTGCCGTATTCATGAGGTGCCGAAAGGCATGAGAATTACGCAAACCTTTGCAGTACCAGCCAATATGCTTGCGCGCTGTTCGTAAGCCCGTATATTCGCCATAAAAAGAGTAGTGATCCTCTAAATGCTCATTCATGATCGCTTGGATTTCGGCGATTTGCGGATTGGGTAACTTTTCCCCAGTTCTCAAGAAATGATTAATCTCCCGAAATATCCAAGGTCTTCCTTGCGCAGCACGGCCAATCATTAAGGCGTCAACACCGGTATATTCGAGTACCCATTGGGCTTTTTCTGGTGAGGTGATATCGCCATTAGCAACCACAGGAATGTCAATGGACTCTTTTACAGCACGAATCGTGTCATATTCCGCTTCACCATAATACAAGTCTGCCCGAGTTCTCCCATGAATCGTGAGCATACTAATACCTGCATCCTCAGCAATTTTTGCGATGATGAGTGCATTCTTATTTTCTCGATCCCAGCCAGTGCGAATTTTGAGGGTGACTGGGACGGCATCTGGACCGATACCAACAGCATTAACTACTGATTTCACAATCTGTTGAACAAGGGGTTGATCTTTTAGTAAGGCTGAGCCGGCAGCGATGTTGCAGACTTTTTTAGCTGGGCATCCCATATTGATATCAATCATTTGGGCCCCACGATCGACATTGAGTTTGGCAGCGGCAGCCATCATGCTGGGATTGGCACCCGCAATTTGGACAGCAATTGGTTTGAACTCGCCCACATGGTTGGCGCGACGTTGGGTTTTTTCACTATTCCACAGTAATGCATTAGAGGCGATCATTTCGGAGACAGCATAGCCGGCCCCTAATTTCTTACAGAGTTGTCGAAAGGGCCTATCTGTAACCCCTGCCATCGGTGCGACAAAAAGCGCATTGGCTAATTTGTGAGGACCGATTTGCATACGTTTGGAAATATGATTGAAGTAGTGACAACACTGTATCACAAGCGGAACGGTGCTGCTTAATTTTTAAGCAAATAAAGAGTGGACTTTTAGCGACGACCAAACATCATTTGCCTAGCAAGGGCTGTTTTGAGGGGTGGCACCCATTGCAATGCGGTCAAGGCGAAACCGCGTGACAGTCTCACTGGTAGCAAGGGTGAGATGAATACCCTTGCCAAGAAATCAGTAATACCAATTGTTGCGCGTCGGTCGATTTCTCGACTCTTTGCATACTCTTGTAAAGATTTTTGTACTTGATGTTGGGATTGATTGTTTACTTTAAATAGGCAAGCCAATTTTTCTGCCAAGAGATAGGCATCTCGTAATCCGAGATTAAGACCTTGGCCAGCAACAGGGTGAAGAGTTTGTGCCGCATTGCCAATCCATACCGCATGACCTTCACAAACCTGTTTGCGATAGTTGAGACCCAAATCATAGAGGCGACGATTTGCAATCGCTGTAAAAGTACCTAGGCGATAACCAAAAGCACTTTGTAATTCTCTAAGGAATTCTGTTTCATTCAGATCTAAACGTCTTTGGCTGGAATGAGGAGATGCGCACCATACTAAATTGAGAATGTTAGGCCCTTGATGGCTGGGCAAAAGGGCTAATGGCCCTTCGTCTGTAAAGCGCTCCCAGGCCTGATAAGGAATTATTTTTTCTACATTAACAGTGCCAACGAGAGCAGATTGCTGATAGTCGCGACCCGATTCAATCCAGTCTTGGTCTTTAAATAAACCCCCTTCAGCATGGACTAAGCAATCTGTCTCAAAAATCGGTACAGAATCACCATGAGTATGGTGCCACACAAAATATGGCGAGTTCTTTTGTACGAAGCGCAAAGCCTTTCTAAGCGCAATATGAATATCGGTATAGCGACTAATATGGCCTAACGCCTCTTGCTTCAGTTCTTCTCGGGTCATGAGGGCGCGTCCAAATTGCCCAGCTTGAGATACATGAATTTGATGAATAGCAGGGCAGTGATCGGGCCATGCATGAATCGTATCTAGGAGTAATTTGCTACCGTGAGATAAGGCGATACCGCGACCATCACCCGCTTGTATGTCTGCATCATCGGCTGGATTACGATCTAAAAGAAGAAGCGATAAACCAGAGTTTTTTTGTAATAGCCACGCTGCACAGGCTAGACCAACAGGACCGCCTCCCTGAATCACAACAGAATATGATTTGCTCATAGCAAAAATCGCGTTAGGAGCGAACGATCGCTTCAATCTCAAGAGGGTCCACTGGAACCCCGCGAGAGATAAGCTCACAGCCCTGATCAGTTACAACTGCATCATCTTCAATCCGAATTCCAATATTCCAAAATACTTTAGGAATATCGTCAGCCGGTCGAATATATAAGCCGGGCTCAATCGTGAGCACCATATCTTTTTTGAGAACACGCCATGGCTTTTCTTGATCAGATTGTTGATTAATAGAAGACTCGCGATAAGAGCCTACATCATGAACATCCATGCCAAGCCAGTGACTTGTGCGGTGCATATAGAAGCGTTTGTATGCGCCCAACTCAATCGCATTATCCAAAGAACCAACATCACTGAGTTTGATGAGTTTTTCATCAAGCAACCCTTGGGTGAGAACTCGAACTGCAGCGTGATGCGGATCAATGAAGGTTTTACCAGGGCGGGTTTCAGCAACAGCAGCTTCTTGCGCGGCTAAGGTAATGTCATATAAAGCACGTTGACTGGCACTGTAGCGGCCATTAATCGGAAAGGTCCGTGTGATATCCGATGCATAGCCATTAAGCTCGCAGCCCGCATCAATTAAACATAGATCACCGTCGAGTAATTCAACGGAGCCTGCGCGGTGATGCAGGACACAGGCATTAGCACCTGCAGCAACGATACTGTTATATGCAACACTTTGTGCGCCACGATAGCGAAACTCATACAGTAGTTCTGCTTCCAGCTGATACTCGCGTTTACCGGGTTTACAGGAGCGCATCGCCCGAATATGAGCTTCTGCAGAAATAGCAGCCGCTTGTCGCATGGTTTCGATCTCCCCAGGACCTTTGAAGAGACGCATCTCATGAATCAAGGATTCGATATCATGAAAGACCTCTGGCGCATTCGTTCCCCCCCTTGCTTGTTGACGCACCTGACTCATCCAGTCACGGATCTGATGATCAACCTGAGCGTTGCTAGCGAGGCGAACATAAATGGCAGCTTGATTAGCTAGAAACTCGGGTAACTTTTTGCCGAGGTCACTGTTGGAATAGGCTGCATCGAGATGCAGAATCTCTGGAGCAGCTTCTGGACCTAAACGATAGCCATCCCAGATTTCACGTTCAAGGTCTTTGGGCCGACAAAATAAATGACTTTCAAAGCCTGTTTTCTGAATCAACATGACCAAGGTTGTACCGGGCTCATCAAAACCGGTAAGGTAGAAAAAATCGCTATCGTGTCGATATGGAAAATCACTATCCCGATTACGCGCCTTTTCTTCTGCTGTCGAAAGAATGACTACACCACTCCCACTTTTGGCCTGAATGATCTGCGCCAGACGAACACGCCGCTGCTGGCATGCAACGATAAGAGGATTATGAGAAGAGAGATGGTTCATAAGGATTCAGATTTATTTAGCTCAGCCAATCGTTCGGGGCTGCCTACATCGTGCCACGAACCTCGATAATTTTCACCAGAAACCCGATTATCTGCCATCGCCTTACGTAATAAAGGGGCTAGTTTGGCACTTTGACCAAGAATAAGGTCCTTAAACAGGATATGGTGATAAATACCTATCCCGGAAAAGGTCAGTTTTGGAATATCTTTGGGCGCAAGCTCCGCATCCCTCACGATTTGTTCATCGAGATAAAAGTCACCATGGGGGTGCTGGGGTGGATTGGGCACCAAAATTAGGTGGGCTAAAAATTGCTGTTGGCAACGAAGCTCAAGGATTCGCTTTAGGAGATGATTAATCGGAAAATGAGGGGAAAAGACATCACCATTTATCACTAAAAAATAATCATTCGCGTTTAGAAGTGAGAGAGCCTTACAAATTCCGCCAGCTGTTTCAAGAGCAGTTTCTTCTCTAGAGTAATCAATGTGCAGACCGAATGTCTCGCCGTTACCAAAAGCCGCCTCAATTTGCTCTCCCAGCCAAGCATGATTAATGACAACTTGTTTAATGCCGACCTTTGCTAAACCCTCAAGATGCCATGCAAGCAAAGATTTACCATGAACCTCCAACAGCGGCTTAGGAATGGTGTCGGTTAATGGACGCATACGCTCACCACGGCCAGCGGCTAGTAATAAGCATGGAATAGAGTTTGACAGATTGAATGCAGATGCAACGCTCATACTTTACTGATCTCTGTGCGATCCAAAATTCGAAGAAGGGGCTTTAAAGCACTATAGCGCGACGCAACTGCGCGAACGTATTTCAATACCAGGGGGATATCTTTTAGATAATTTTCTTTACCATCGCGGTGATAAAGGCGCGCAAAGATACCAAGAATTTTAAGATGGCGTTGTAATCCCATCCACTCAAAATCACGATAGAAATCTGCAAAGTCATTGGGAACCCCAAGAGCTACTTTACGAGCCCTTTCCCAGTAGTCAATCAGAAAATCAATGACTTCTTCTTCTGACCATTCGATATACGCATCTCTCCAGAGAGAAACTGCATCGTAGGTAATGGGGCCATATAGCGCATCCTGAAAATCTAAGACCCCCGGATTATTTTGATCGGTGTACATTAAATTACGCGAGTGATAATCACGATGCACATAAACCTGAGTTTGTGCCTCATTATTTTCTTTGATGAGGGTAAAGATCGTTCCGAGATCTGCTTGCTCTTTTTGATCTAATGGAGTTTGATAATGACGCTTGAGATACCACTCTTCAAACAAATCCATTTCACGCTGGAGGGTGGCAGCATCATAGGGGGGGAGAACATGTGGCCGACTAGCTAATTGCATCTTAATGAGTGCATCACTCGCATCTCCATAGAGCTGTTTGGCATTCTTCTTATCAATGCTATCAAGATATGTTTTTGTACCCAAATCACTTAGAAGCAAAAATCCCTCAGCGTAGTTCTCTGCCAAGACAGTCGGTACATTAAGCCCGGCATTTTGTAGAAGTTTGGCAACCTGAACAAATGGCCCTAGAGCTTCTTTATCAGGAGGCGCGTCCATCACAATTAGGGCAGAATGCTCAGGATGATCACATTCAAGACGGAAGTAGCGACGAAAGCTCGCATCAGCAGAAGCGGGTTTAAGGGTAGGGGTATTAAGGCCCCACAGACACTTTTGGCTTTCTAGCCAGGCATCGATTTTTAGAAGGCGGTTATCAGGCATGATCGATTCGTATAATAAGGCTGTTTGGATCCATGAGTCATTATCGCCGTCGCGCTGGCATTAGCGCCCATCTTCTATCCATAGAGACCCTGCGTGCGATCCTGGGCCTTACTCTAGTGCCCATTATTTTTTGGCACATACCAGCACATAGTCAAAATTTGGGTCCCATGATCAATAGTATTACGCCATTATTACCATCGCTGCAACAGAATCAAACGCAACAGCAATTACAAAATCAAGCACCCACGCCGATCGGTGATCCACCAAGTCCTTTGGCGGTAGGTTCTGTACCAACCCCTACTTTAGTACCTAGTCGCGGTGAAGTGACAGTCCTGAAGCTAGATGATCAGTTGCGCCAAGGTAAAGCAATTCCAGATAACCAAGCTCTGACATTCACATTTAGTGATGAAATTGATGGTGTTGTAGATCGTGATATGAAACTAAAAGGTCGAGCACAAATACGCCGTAATGCAACCATCATTAAGGCCGATGAAATTATCTATAACCCAGATACTGATATTGCTGATTTGATTGGTAATGCACAGTTAATTAAAGACAATACTGAATTTTCAGGGCCGCGCGCACGTTTTAAAGTAGATGCTCGTCAAGGAGAAATGGATCAACCCAATTATGAGTTACGGGATATTCGTGGTCGAGGAAAGGCAAATAAATTAACGATTGAGTCTGCTGATGTATTTGTATTTGATAAAGCAACATATACAACGTGTAGCCCTGAGAACTTAGATTGGTATTTCACAGCAAGTCATGTTGAGATTGATCAGGAACAAAAGGTAATGACCGGCAAGAACGGGGTCATGCGCTTTTTTGATGTGCCCATCATGTATACACCTTATTTCAGTGTGCCGACTTCTAATCAGCGGCGCTCAGGTTTGTTATCTCCAACCATCGGTTACAACTCCAACAATGGTTTGGATATTGCTCAGCCGTATTACGTAAACATCGCACCGAATCGTGATCTAACAATTGCCCCACGATTTATGAATCATCGAGGCACTCTTTTAGGCGGAGATTTTCGCTTTATTGATCCAAAATATTCGGGTGCCCTTAGTGGGCAGTATTTAAATTACGACAAAATTATGGGCCGCAATCGTTGGAAATACGATTGGCAACAAAGACAACTGATCGCCTCAGCATGGAATGCCTATGGCAACGTTAGTAAAGTATCAGACAGTCTCTACCCAATCGATTTTTCTTACGGAATCGCTGGAGCGGTTACCAATCAATTTAGACAAGAGCTTGGAACAAATTATGGTGGCGTCAAGAGCTGGAATTTCACTGCGCGTACATTGACCTTTCAGACCTTACAACCAGACCCTAGCTCAACCGTTGTTTCCCCCTATAACATCCTGCCACAGGTAACAGCAAACTACAGCAATCGCGGTAATTTGAATACCCCCGGTTCGTACTCCGGAACCTTTGGAAGAGGACCCGATTTAACGTTTGGCGCAGATTTCACTCGCTTCTCATACAACACTAATAATTTGTATGCTCCAACGTCTGGCATGCCACAGGGCGGAGCATTTAGTCAGGCAGACCGAACCGTGATTCGGGGAAGTATTGCGATGCCTACGATTACCCCTGACTACTATCTAAAACCTAAATTGAGCTTTCAAGCAAATCAATACTCAGCCGCATTATCAACTAGCGCCTTATACCAAACAAACCAAGCATTAAAACAGCCAGTGCAAGGGTTTGCATTACCGACCTTAAGCCTTGATTCTGGATTGGCGTTTGAGCGCGATGCGGCTGAGATGAAATGGTTCTTTGGTCGAGATATGCTGGTCACCATGGAGCCACGTGCTTTCTATGTGTACACCCCATTTCAGAGCCAGGCCCAGACACCACTCTTTGATACTGCTGATGCTGGTTTTGGGGTGACCCAAATCTTTAGTGAAAACACCTTTGTTGGTAATGACCGTGTTGCAGATAATAATAAATTAACAACAGGTTTAACCAGTCGCGTTTTAGAGGGCAATACAGGTGCTGAGCGTGCCACTGTAACCATCGCGCAGCGACAGGACTTTACAGGTCAGCGTGTTGGCTTAAATGGCACAATTGTAAATCCGACACGCTATTCTGATACCTTAGGTGCCAGTACAGTCCGCTTAATGGGTAATTTTAATGTGGACTTATTTGGTCAATACAATACAAACCTTAATCGCTTTGTACAAAGTAGCGTAGGTGCTGGATGGCGACCGACACCCGGGCGTAGTCTTAATTTTGCGTATCGAAATGTTTGGAGCCCGCCAAACGATGGTACAAACTCTGGAATTACACAAACTGATCAATATAACGCGTTTGGGGAATGGCCTGTCTTTAAAAAGTACCGAGTACTTGGCCGTTGGGGCTATGATGCGTTAACTGCAAAAACCTTAAATACTCTAGTGGGATTGCAATATGACGAGGATTGTTGGACTGCACGTTTTGCCTATTCACAGGCACGCAATACCTCGCAGATCACCACCACACAGGTCCTTTTTCAATTAGAATTTAGAGGTTTTGGTAATGTCGGAAACAATCCAGTCGATGTGATGCGACTAAATGTTCCGGGTTATCAACCTGTTGCCAAACCTTTGCCACCCTCACCATACGAAAACTATCAATAATGGCTTTACGTAGTATTCAATTACTCTCTCAGGTCTTTATTGGCATATGCAGTTGTTTGGTATTGATAATTACAATACATACCAGTGACTCTTATGCACAAGCTAGTCTAGCTAGCACGGATACAAAAATCAGAAATATCGATGGAGTCGTTGCTGTTGTCAATACGGGAGTAGTAACGCGTAAAGAAGTTGATGACCGTATTGTAACTCTTCAAAAACAGGAGCCGGTGGGTGGAAAGAAACTACCCGAAGGTGAAGAGCTTCATCAACAGGTTCTCGAAAACTTGATTTTAGAAAAAATACAAATTCAGGAAGCAGAGCAAACTGGTTTGGCAGTTGCCAATAAAGAGCTCAATAAAATTATTGAAGATATTGCTGTGCGGAATAAATTAAGCATGACCGAGTTTAGAGACACTATTATTAAAACTGGCATGAGCTTTGAGCGCTATAGCGAACTACTTCGGGAGGACGTATTAAAAGCTCGCTTGCGGGAACGCGAAGTTGATTCACAAATTAAGATTTCAGATGCTGAGATCGATAACTTCATCGTTGAACAAATGCAACGGCGGGATGCTGATACTAACACCGCACGGGCATCAGGCCCTGAAGAGATTGCAGTTGCCCAAATTTTTATTCCCATAGAAGAAGGTGCAGGACCGAGTACTCAGGCAGATGCCAAAAAAAAAGCAGAATCGATTTTAAAAGAGGCTCGTGGTGACGCTGATTTTATGCAATTGGGTGTACAGGCTAATAAAGAGAATTCAAAGATCAAGTTTCAAGATTTTGGTTACCGGACCCAAGATCGTCTACCCCAAATTTTTATAGAGTATGTTCGTAATCTTGGTCCGGGTCAAGTTGCCTCCTCTGTAGTTCGAAGCCCAGCAGGCTTTCATGTACTTAAAGTCATGGATCGACGT
>RFQL01000037.1 GCA_009924985.1 Burkholderiaceae bacterium
TGTATGCCGCGACCCACGAAGCAGATGACCTTTTTTAGGCGAGCGCCTACATTGAGATCTTAAGGAGATCTCTGTGGCGAGCGTTGGTGTGAGATTCAGACCATGGAATTAATGGTTTGATCGTAATTTCCTGTAGGGGAATGTTTTAGACTCTCTCACCTCTTAATGTCCGGGGATTTATTCCTCGGAACTTTCTCAGTCATCATCTTCGCGTCGCACAAAAGCGCCTCCCATGAAGGAGAGTCTTATGAAACGCATGTTATTTAATGCAACGCAACAGGAAGAGTTGCGCGTCGCCATTGTTGATGGTCAGAAATTAATCGACATCGATATTGAATCCGCTGGACGCGAACAGCGTAAAGGCAATATCTACAAAGGTGTTATTACCCGTATTGAGCCATCCCTAGAGGCTTGCTTTGTGAACTATGGCGAGGAACGTCATGGCTTCCTGCCATTCAAAGAAGTTGCTCGCACCTATTTTAAGGAAGGTGTTGATGTTCGCAACGCATCGATTAAGGATGCGCTTCGCGAGGGTCAAGAAATTGTTGTCCAAGTTGAAAAGGAAGAGCGGGGCCAAAAGGGTGCTGCATTAACCTCCTTTGTCTCATTGGCTGGTCGCTATCTTGTGCTAATGCCAAATAATCCCAGAGGTGGCGGGGTATCGCGCCGCATTGAGGGTGAGGATCGTCAAGAATTGCGTGAGGCAATGGCTCAACTAGAAGTACCGGATGGTATGAGCATTATTGCCAGAACCGCTGGTATCGGTCGTGATGCCGTTGAATTGCAATGGGACCTGAACTATCTCATGCAGTTATGGAAGGCAATTGATGAGGCCGTTAAAGGAAACTCTGCCCCCCTATTAATTTATTTGGAATCCAGCCTTGTCATTCGTGCAATCCGCGACTACTTCCAACCAGATATTGGTGAGATCCTGATCGATACGGATGATATTTATGAGCAAGCTCAGGCCTTTATGTCGGTTGTTATGCCTGATAACTTGCCAAGGGTTAAACGCTATCACGATGACGTGCCCTTGTTTTCCCGTTTCCAGATTGAGCATCAGATTGAAACAGCCTACTCCAGAACGGTCCCACTCCCTTCGGGTGGAGCAATCGTTATCGATCACACCGAAGCACTTGTCTCTGTTGACGTTAATTCAGCGCGTGCAACACGCGGTTCTGATATTGAAGAAACCGCAACTCGCACCAACCTAGAGGCTGCTGACGAAATTGCGAGACAAATGCGTCTGCGTGACCTCGGCGGTCTCATCGTGATTGACTTCATTGATATGGAATCGGCCAAGAGCCAGCGTGATGTTGAGAATCGCTTACGCGACGCTTTGCGGCATGATCGCGCTCGTGTTCAAACCGGCAAGATTTCGAAGTTTGGTCTGATGGAGTTATCGCGTCAGCGCTTACGCCCTGCCTTATCCGAAGCGAGTCATGTGACTTGCCCACGTTGTAATGGCACAGGCCATATTCGCGATACAGAATCCTCTGCACTTCAGGTCTTACGGATTATTCAAGAAGAGGCCATGAAGGAAAATACAGCCGCAATTCACTGCCAGGTTCCAGTAGATGTTGTTGCTTTCCTACTAAATGAAAAACGTGCCGAAGTCATTAAGATTGAAACCCGCTTTAAGGTGCATGTCTTAATGATTCCGAATAAGCATCTTGAGACCCCTCATTACAAGTTAGAGCGCTTACGGCATGATGATCCACGCCTCGATGAGCAAAAGCTTAGCTATGTGATGGTAGAAGAATCTGCGCGTGAGCTCGAGACCGATACTGTCATTGGTCGCAAGAATGAAGAAGTGCGTGCGCGTCCTGAGGCAGCCGTCAAGGGTATTACCCCTAGCCAGCCGGCACCCATGGCAAGCTCTCGACCAGCTCGCGAGAGCGCCTCCGCTAAAACAAGTGAGGTATCCTCTGGCGGAATCTTTGGGTTCTTTAAAAAGATATTCTCTCCTGCCGCTCCGGCTAAAACCGAAGATGTCAAACCTAGCGCCCGTCCAGAAGGTCGCGGTCGTAACGGAGATCGCAATAACCGTAATCGCGGTCGTAATCGTCAAGATAGAACTACGCGTGGCGATAATCCGGATCGCCCAGAGAAAGTTGCTGACGTTGGCGAGCAAAACCAAAATCGACCCCGTCAAGAAGGTCGGGGTCGTAATCGTGGTGAGCGAAATGAACGCAATCCGCAGCAAGACCGAAATGATCAAGTAGCCACTCAACAAGCTCAAACTATTGCGCCTGATGTAAGTGATGCAGAGGCTGCTAACGAAGACCGTCGTCGGGGCAGAAATCGCCGCGGTCGCGGTCGTAACCGCAATGAACGATCTGAGCGCAGTGACAGTTCTGCCCAAGATCTTCATAGTGGCTTTCCAATGGGCTTGGGGGGTCGTTCTGCCTCAATGCCACTATCCGATCTCACTCGGAGCATCAAAGAGGGTTCGACGCCCCGCAGGTCTGAATCTAATCGCGGCCCCAGATCAGAGCAAAGAATGCAGACAGAGAGTGCTTCGGTAAACACTCCAGCGACAATTCTTCAAGGCGCGACCGCTGAGACTCCTCCTGTAACGCCGATTATTGTTCCCGAGTTACCTAAGGTAGCCTTTACACCGCTTGCTGAAGAGCCCCTGAAAAGTGTGGTGCAGACGGCTGGAATGGTTTGGGTTGGTACCGATAGCAACAAATTAGCGGAGGTACAACATCAGATTCAGTCTGAGAACCCTGCGCCACGAGCTCAACGGGATCCAAAACCTCCAGCCAATCTCCCAACAGGGCCCATGGTCCTAGTTGAGACGGGCGGCCAAGAAAAAACGATCGACAAAAATGGCTAGTTCCCTCGATACGAACAAGATAAGCGTTTGAAGTCATAATGCATCATGGTTGATCGAATTATTCCCATCCGCAAAGAGGCCCGAGAGGGTCCTTTGCCATTGCTGCCCGAAACTCTTTCTGAGGCTCATGGTCAGACCTTGGATTTACGTCGGAGGCCTTTAAGAGATTTACGCATATCCGTCACTGATCGGTGTAATTTTCGGTGTACTTATTGCATGCCCAAGGAAGTGTTTGATCAAAACTATCCCTATCTGGCCCAACAAGAATTATTAAGTTTTGAGGAAATTATTCGGTTAGCCCACATCTTTGCCTCGCTCGGAGTAGAAAAAATTCGTCTGACTGGTGGCGAACCTCTGTTACGCAAAGATGTTGACAAACTCATTACCATGTTGGCACAAATCAAAACACCCAGCGGTCAATCTCTTGATCTGACGCTGACGACCAATGGCAGTCTTTTGCAGAAAAAGTCAGCTCAGTTAAAGGCGGCAGGCCTACAACGCCTCACCGTGAGTCTTGATGCCATGGATGATGCGATCTTCAAAAAAATGAATGATGTTGACTATCCAGTAGCCGACGTCCTAAACGGGATTGAGGCGGCACGAAAGGCCGGATTTACTGGCATCAAAGTAAATATGGTTGTTAAAAAAGGTACAAATGAGCAAGAAATTTTGCCAATGGCCAAACACTTTCGTAATAGTGGAGTGACCCTACGCTTTATTGAGTTTATGGATGTTGGTAGCTCAAATGGCTGGAACTTAGCGCAGGTTCTTCCCTCGGCAGACCTGATTGCTTTAATTCATGAGCACTTTCCGCTGGAGCAGATTGATCCCAATTATTCAGGCGAGGTAGCGCAACGCTGGCGTTATCAAGATGGTGCCGGTGAAATTGGCGTGATCTCAAGTGTGACCCAAACCTTTTGCCACGAATGCACTCGGGCACGTTTATCTACGGATGGACAACTCTTTCTTTGCTTGTTTGCGACACAAGGATTTGACTTCAAAACACTTCTGCGTTCTGGAAAAAGTGATCTAGAAATTGCAAACGCCGTGATGCATACCTGGTCCTCCAGAGACGATCGCTACTCTGAACTAAGACACCTAAATACTAAAGATCCGAAACGAGCTGATCGCAAAGTTGAAATGTCGTATATCGGCGGCTAAGTTCATGGAATCGATTGCAGCATTGGAAATCACGGGTCTTATTTTGGCCGGTGGTCGTGCCCAACGAATGGGTGGTATTGATAAAGGCTTAATCCCATTTAAAGGAATTCCGTTGATTGAGTCTTCTCTCAATAGACTGAAGCCCCAGGTTCACACAATACTGATTAATGCCAACCGTAATCATTCAATCTATTCATCGTATGGTTATCCTGTTTTAGCCGATGAGGACGATAGTTTTTCGGGTCCCTTAGCTGGCTTTATGGTGGGCCTTAAGGCATGCAAAACTCCTTTTTTGCTCACTGTACCCTGCGATTCCCCACTATTTCCGCTTGATCTTGCCAATCAATTAGCCGTTTCTCTTGAAACAAATCAGGTAAAGATTGGATACGCATCGAGTCAAGATACGACAGGTAAGATTTGGGCACAACCAGTCTTTTGTTTAATGCATAAAGATTTATTAGGCTCCTTAAAAAACTTCTTAGAGAGTGGTGAGCGAAAAATAGACCGTTGGTTCGCCCAAGAAAATGCCTACAGTGTTCTATTTCCCAAGGAGAAGGCATTTACCAATGCGAACACCCCCGAAGAATTAGCACAACTGGAGTCCCTTGCAGATTCATATTGATGAACAAACCAGTAAATGCCAATCAGGAGTTTCAGTCTGATTTTTTATCAGTGACCGAGGCGCGGAATGCGATATCAACGTTAATTCAAGATATCCAATTACAAGCTAAGCGTTCTGATGCGATGGAAAGACTTCCACTTAAACAATGTTTAGGCCGTATTCTTGCTAACGATATTCTTTCACCAATCAATGTCCCTGCTACCGATAACTCGGCAATGGATGGTTTTGCATTCAATAGTAAAGACCTGAAGACAGATCGCGAGCAAATTCATTTGCGTATTGTGGGGACTGTATACGCAGGACAAACTTCGGTGCCACCCACTCAGGCAAGTGAATGCATCAAAATCATGACGGGTGCAATGATGCCACCCGATTGCGATACCGTGATTCCTCAGGAGTTTACGAAGTCAAGCGAGGAGGGATCAATCACGTTTGCTAAAGATACCGTTCGTGCCGGAGAGAATCGTCGCTTACGTGGAGAAGACCTACAAGCCGGTAAGCCAGCAATCCAGCAAGGGCGAATACTCAAAGCATCGGATATTGGCTTGGCAGCTTCATTGGGAATTACTGAACTATCAGTTTATCAACGAATCAAAGTTGCTATTCTGTCTTCCGGGGATGAGCTTTGCGATATGAGCGAACCATTAGTACCTGGCAAAATATATGACAGTAATCGTTTTAGTCTTCATGCCTGCCTCAGTCGACTAGGCTTTGAGATCATTGACTGCGGTATCGTCCGCGATACTCCAGAGGATCTTCGACGCGCATTTACATTAGCCTCACAACAAGCAGATGTCATTATTTCTTCGGGTGGAGTATCGGTGGGAGAGGCTGACTTCACCAAACAAATAATGGACGAGTTGGGGGAAGTAGGGTTTTGGAAGATTGCAATGCGTCCAGGTAGGCCCATGGCTTTTGGCAGTCTCAAGCAGATTAGCCCAAAGACAAGCCCTACGGTATTTTTTGGATTACCAGGGAACCCCGTTGCGGTAATGGTGACCTTTTACCAATTTGTGCGGAATGCTCTCTTGCAGTTAAATGGTGCCCTGAAGCCTGAGGTTCCTCTTGTCTTAGTCCAATCTGCCGAAGCGATTCGGAAGAAATCCGGTCGTACGGAATTCCAACGAGGGGTTTTATTTCGGGATTCAGAGGGTAAATTATTCGTCAAATCAACCGGCAGCCAGGGTGCCGGCATCTTGCGCTCGATGAGTGAGGCTAATTGCTTCATGATTCTTCATCACGATCAAGGTAATATTGCCCCCGGCGACTGGGTGGATGTAGAGATTTTTGATGGACTGCTTTAAGATTGCAGGATCATGAAATTTACTAAAAAAGAAATTGTCTTCCTCGACCCCATGCATACCGCCAAAACTCTGGTTTTGGTCTATCTGTGCTTCTCCGTGCCCATCGTTCTATTAGCTCTTTTTGTAGCCTTTATTCGGGATGGCTCGATGCCGGGATTTACCGTAATCTCAGCGCTGATTTTGAATGCTGTTCTGGGCTTTGGGCTCCTGTGGATCGCCTGTAAAGTCTATAACTGGGTTGCCGAGAAATTCGGTGGTATTGAGTTAGCCCTAAAAGAACTCTCCGAAGAAACTGACGATATACGATAAGGTATCGGGGTCTGCCTTATTTTTTCCAGAGTTCGGCATTAATTAAGCTCGGAGGCCTCTCACCAGCTAATGCTGCTCGTAAATTACGAACTGCTAGATTAATCATTGCGCGCCGCGTCTTTTCCGTCGCGCTGGCAATATGAGGGGCTAAGACCACATTACTTAATTTCAAAAGCTCAGGATGCACTTTGGGCTCTCCCTCAAACACATCCAAGCCAGCAGCAAAGATTCGTTTTGCCTTGAGAGCCTCTGCTAGGGCAGCATCATCCACAATACCACCACGCGCAATATTGACTAGGGTCGCAGTAGGCTTCATGAGGGCAATTTCTTTTGCACCAATCAGATGATGACTTTCAGCCGAATAGGGAACAACCAAAACGACGTGATCTGATTCCCGCAATAAGGTCTCTTTATCAACATAGTTAGCACCACAGGCTTTTTCATCAGCGTCACTCAGGCGCTTACGATTGTGATAGATCACGTTCATGCCAAAGCCAAGGCCACGCTTCGCAATTCCTTGTCCGATCCGACCCATACCAATAATGCCAAGGGTGGTGTGATGTAAATCCATTCCCAATGGATTATGAACAATGGACCATTTATCCCAGTGCCCATTCCGAATCCAATGTTCAGACTCTGTCATACGGCGGGCAGTAGCCATCATGAGCGCAAACCCAAAGTCAGCCGTGGTATCCGTTAAAACATCAGGGGTATTGGTCGCCATAACGCCTGCCGAGGTCATTGCAGGTACGTCAAAATTGTTGTACCCCACCGAGATATTGGCAGCAATTGTTAAGTTCTTAGCGTTCGCTAAGGCGTTTTGATCAATACGCTCACTACCGGTGACTAAGGCACCACTAACCCCTTCTAAGTGCTGGCGTAGTTCGTCTGCAGTAAAGACCTGATCAGCCTGATTGGATTGAACCTCAAAGCTTTCTTCTAGCTTTGCTAAGGCATCGGGGAAAATAGCTCTAGCAACAAGGATTCGTGGTTTTATAGTCATAAGATTAAAAGAAAATGAGGTAAAAATACATGGAAGTAAAACTTTACACCATTTGGGCTAAAATCAGTCTACCAAAAATATTCTGTTGAATTACTCGAAATCTATCCTTAATTACATGTTGTAGAGCAAAGCCATGACTTACGTTGTTACTGAATCTTGTATTCGTTGCAAATACACCGATTGCGTGGATGTTTGTCCGGTTGACTGTTTTCGTGAAGGTCCCAACTTTTTAACCATCGATCCAAATAAATGAGTGCATCGATTGTGCTGTTTGCGTTCCTGAATGCCCTGTGAATGCAATTTATGCAGAAGATGATGTGCCAGGTGATCAACAGCAATTTATCAAATTGAATAGTGAACTTGCCAAACAATGGCCATCCATCACAAAATCAAAGGCACCATTGCCCGATGCCGATGATTGGAAAGATGTAAAAACTAAGCTTGAGCATCTCGAAAAATAGTCCTTCATAAAGCAGTCTTCATTAATTTATTTCTATGCGCCAATTTCATGAGTTAATGCGCCATGTCCTTGATCATGGGGCAAAGAAATCAGATCGAACTGGAACGGGCACTTTGTCGGTCTTTGGTCATCAAATGCGCTTTGATTTATCAGCGGGCTTTCCGCTCGTCACCACCAAAAAGTTGCATCTCAAGTCAATTGTGTATGAACTCCTTTGGTTTCTAAGTGGTAATACCAATAATCAATGGCTCAAAGAGCGTGGTGTCTCGATTTGGGATGAATGGGCAGCTCCTGATGGTGATCTCGGTCCTGTGTACGGCTATCAGTGGCGCTCTTGGCCGGCACCAAATGGTCAACACATTGATCAGATCCAAGAAATTATCCAGACCATCAAAACAAACCCAGATTCGCGCCGCATTATTGTGTCTGCGTGGAATGTGGCTGACATTCCGAAGATGGCATTAGCGCCCTGTCATGCCTTCTTTCAGTTTTATGTCGCCAACGGTAAACTTTCTTGCCAACTCTATCAACGGAGTGCCGATATTTTCTTGGGCGTACCATTCAATATCGCTAGCTATGCCCTGTTAACTCACATGGTTGCACAACAATGCAATCTTGATGTAGGAGAGTTCATTTGGACCGGCGGTGATTGCCATCTGTATAATAACCATTTAGAACAAGTGCATTTGCAGTTATCCCGCAAGCCCTATCCTCTCCCACAATTGAAAATCCACCGCAAACCGAACAATATTTTTACTTACCATTTTGAAGATTTTGAAATCGTGGGCTATGAATCCCACCCTCATATCAAAGCTTCTGTTGCGGTTTGATCGAAATAGCCTGTCATGAATATCCCTCCTATTTCAATGATCGTTGCACGCACTCGCAATCTTGTCATTGGAAAGGAAAATAAAATACCTTGGAAGATTTCTGCTGACTTACAATTCTTTAAAAAAGTAACGATGGGTTACCCCATTATTATGGGTCGCAAGACTTGGGAATCGATTGGTAGGCCTTTGCCTGGCAGACGGAATATCGTAGTAAGTCGTAATACTAGTTACTCGGCAGTTGGTGCTGAACTAGTTAGCTCACTTGAGCAAGCCTTGGACTCTTTAAAAGACTTTAAACGGGTCTTTGTTATTGGCGGTCAACAACTCTTTAACCAAGCTTTTCCACTAGCAGATGAACTATTCATTACTGAGATTGAGTTACAGGTTGAGGGCGACACCTATTTTGAGATTCCAGATCCAAGCAACTGGCAAGAAATTGATCGAGTTCAAGAAAAAGAAGGTGAGATTGAGTTTGCCTATGTGACTCTACGACGCAAGGCAGACTAGTTACTTTCCGCCAATTGTCATTGAGCCCAGCAGAATAGAGCCAGTTTCTTTGGTGCCACGAATGATCGTATCATCCCCTACCGCTTGAATATCCAATAGCATCTCTTTTAAGTTACCCGCAATGGTAATTTCCTCAACGGGATGTTGGATGGTGCCGTTTTCTACCCAATACCCAAATGCCCCGCGTGAGTAATCACCAGTCACGTAGTTCACTCCTTGACCCATCAACTCGGTCACCAAAAGACCGGTGCCCATTTCCTTTAATAGTCCAGGTAAACCTCCCGAAGGTGTGTGCATACTATGCAACTTCAGATGATGCGCGCCACCTGCATTTCCTGTGGTTTGCATACCTAATTTTCTCGCTGAGTAGGTCGATAAGAAGTATCCCTGTAATTCTCCTTTGGATATTACCGAACGAGCTTGGGTACGAACACCTTCCTCATCAAAGGGTGCACTTCCACTCATTCGTTTGAGATGAGGTAACTCAAATAAATCAATATGCTTTGGCATTACTTGCTTACCTAGGCTATCCAGTAAAAAACTGGAGCGTCGATACAGAGCGCCGCCTGAGCTAGCTTGCACTAGTGAACCGATTAAGCCCACAGCAATTGGGGCCTCAAAGATTACTGGGCAGCGACGGGTTGTTAAGGATTTTGCGTACAACTTGGCTAAAGCGCGCTCGGCAGCATAACGACCAATCAATGCGGGGTTCGCCAACTCAGAGGCAATACGCGAAGTGCTATACCAATCATCGCGCTGCATCGAACTAGAATTTTTTGACGAACTCGCAATCGGTGCGCAGGATATAAAATGCCTTGAATAGGGATACCCCCCCATGAATCCATTGCTCGTGCCCAGCATAAAGTGTGCTTGGTGAGCGGATACTGACGCCCCATCACTGTTCTGGATTGCTTTATCAACCGCAAAGGACGCTTTTTCTGCCTTGCGCGCGATCTTAATCGCCTCTTTAGCATCAAGATCCCATGGATAAAACAAATCAAGATCTTGGGGGTTCTGCTCCAAGAGATCTGACTGTGCTAAGCCAGCACAGTCATCTTCTGCAGTATGTTGGGCAATATGAAAAGCTGCCTCTACAGTTAATCGCAATGAGTCAGGAGAAAAATCGCTGGTACTGGCGTTGCCACGACGCTGGCCTAGATAGACACTGACACCTACTTGTTTATCAACACTTTGTTCAATGGTTTCTACTTCACCCTTGCGGACCGTTACGGATAAGCCCTGACCCTCAGAGATTTCTGCGGCAGCATCTGATACCCCAATGCGCTTGGCTTCTGCCAAAATAAAGTCAATAATGATCCTAAATTGATCGGGGGAATATGCAAACATCCCTCAATGATAGCTAGAATACGAACATGAAGCAGCAAAACCCTTTTCATCGCAATAGCCCTAATGAGGTAAAGATTGGCTTAGTATCGATTTCTGATCGAGCCAGCCAAGGGGTATATGTAGATGAGGGCATCCCCTCCTTAAAAAATTGGCTTGGTCGGGTGATTACTACCCCCGCAGTTTTTCATGAGCGCCTTATCCCTGATGAGACCGAGCATATTACCTCCACATTAATTGAGCTAGTCGATGAGCTGGGATGTGATTTAGTATTCACCACAGGCGGCACAGGCCCCTCACGCCGGGACCTTACACCAGAAGCTACCTTGGAGATTGGAACTCGAGAGATGCCTGGCTTCGGAGAGCAGATGCGGCAAATTAGCCTTCGTTTTGTGCCCACCGCTATTCTATCTCGACAAGTGGCTGTATTGCGCGAGATCGAGAATCATGCTGCTTTAATCATGAATCTCCCCGGTCAGCCAAAGTCCATTCAGGAAACCTTGGAAGGTTTAAAAGATGCTGAGGGCAAGGTACTTGCTCATGGTATTTTTGCAGCCGTGCCCTACTGTATTGATCTAATCGGTGGGCCGTTTATTGAAACCGACGAAGTAATTGTGAAAGCCTTTCGTCCCAAGAAAAAGAAGTAGCCCAAATATTTAAATTGATCTCTTTTTCTTACTCGTTTTGAGAGGGGATAAAAAATCGTTCGCGATAATACTTAAGCTCTTCAATTGATTCCATAATGTCTGCTAAGGCAGTATGTGCTTGTTGTTTATTAAACCCTTTTACAATCTCAGGTTGCCAACGTTTACAAAGTTCTTTAATAGTGGATACGTCCACATTCCGATAATGAAAATAAGCCTCTAACGTTGGCATATAGCGCGCCATGAACCGTCGGTCTTGGCAAATTGAGTTCCCGCACATCGGTGCAGTATTGGCTTTGACATACTGCTTCAGAAAAGTGATGCATTGCTCCTCTACGACCCCCTCATCTAAATTCGATGCCCTAACCTTGTCTACTAAACCCGATTTGGTATGAGTACCAGTGTTCCAGGCATCCATGCCACCCAGAACCTCATCCGTTTGATGAACCACCCATACTGGCGCAGTGGCAATGATATTGAGATGGGCGTCGGTCACAATCATAGCAATCTCTAGAATACGGTCAGAATCAGGCTTTAATCCCGACATCTCCATATCCACCCAAATCATGGGGTCGGTCTTATTGCCAGATCCCTTATTTTCAGTACTCATCTTTATAATGACCCTATGACCTTTACATATCTATTTATTCTGGCTTTAGTTCTGAGCGTTGGCTTACGCCACTGGTTGGCCATGCGCCAAATTCGCCATGTCGCCAACCATCGCTCTAGTGTACCTAATGAATTCGTTCATACGATCAGTTTAGTGGATCATCAAAAAGCAGCCGACTATACGATTGCTAAATTGCGTCTTGGTCTAACCGAGAATTTCGTTGCCGCCTTTATATTAATTGCATTCACGTTATTAGGCGGCCTCGAACTTCTCAATCAAACCCTACTCGGTCTTTTAGGTCCTAGCATTTTGCAACAAATGGCTTTGCTCGTATCCATTTTCCTAATCTCCGGCATCTTAGATTTACCTTTTACCTGGAAAAAGCAATTCGGCATTGAGGCTGCCTATGGTTTTAATCGCATGACCCCCAAGCTCTTTTGGCTGGATATGATCAAAGGTATCGCATTAGCCTCGGCGCTTGGGCTTCCTCTTCTCTGGCTGGTCTTGGAGTTGATGTCTAGTAGCGGGCCCTTATGGTGGTTATGGACTTGGATCGTCTGGACAGTCTTTAACGCCCTACTTCTTTGGTTATTCCCGACCTTTATTGCACCCCTATTCAATAAATTTAAGGCTCTGGAAGAGGGGCCCTTAAAAGTACAAATTGAGCATCTTTTGGAGCGTTGTGATTTTGCCAGCCAAGGTTTATATGTGATGGATGGCAGCAAACGTAGCGCTCACGGCAATGCGTATTTCACGGGTATTGGCAAAGCAAAAAGGATCGTATTCTTTGACACCTTGATTGAGAAGCTTGAGCCACTAGAAGTAGAGGCTGTTCTTGCCCATGAACTTGGTCACTTTAAACGTCAACATATCCGCAAGCGTTTGCTAGTCTCCTTTGCGCTTAGTTTTGTCATGCTCGCTATTTTGGGCTGGGTAAGCTCACAGCCATGGTTCTATTTGGGCCTTGGAGTCACCCCCAACCTCAATGGCTATAACGGCGGTCTTGCATTGGCGCTATTTATGTTGGTAGCCCCTGTATTTAGTTTTTTCTTTACCCCACTAGCAAGCCTGGCTTCCCGCAAACATGAATACGAAGCTGATCATTTTGCTGCCCAGAAATCGTCTGCTAGCGCCTTAATCTCTGCCCTAGTAAAACTCTATCAAGACAATGCTTCGACATTAACCCCAGACCCGCTGTACACAGCGTTCTACAGTTCTCACCCTCCCGCACCTCTACGAATTGCTCACTTACAACAATTTGCATGAGTACTAATTTTTGATGGGGCATTTTCGTGCCCTCCTAAGCGCTTCTTACGGCAGGCATTATTTAGCGCAAACCATTCAAGCCGATGGTTCCCATGCAGGCCCTTTAATACAAGTAAGCACCCCAGGCAAGCGCCACGTCGGCGCAGTAGGAGATCAATTAATCCTGGAAGAAACGGGGCCCTCTCAAGCTCGCATTATTGAAATTGAGAAACGCAAGAACTTACTATATCGATCGGATGCATTCAAGAGCAAATCAATTGCAGCGAATGTTGATCAAATTCTGGTAGTACTTGCAACTGCCCCCGCTTTCTCACCAGACCTATTGGGACGCGCTGTGGTTGCTGCTGAACTCGACCAAATTGAACTGCGCATCATCCTGAATAAATGCGATCTGCAGGATCAATTAACGATTGCGCGACGAGGTCTTGTTCCATACCAAAAAATGGGCTATCCCGTTCACGAAGTCTCCGCTAAATTTGATCCACTATCACTCGAGGAACTTCAGCCATTCTTGAAGGGTAAGGTATCCGTATTGGTCGGGCAGTCTGGAATGGGTAAATCGACCCTGCTAAATAGCTGGGTTCCAAATGCAGCAGCTCTTACCCAAGAGTATTCTTTAAAATTAGATAGCGGCAAACACACCACCACAGCCTGCCGTTACTTTGATTTACCTGAGTGGTCTCGAAATCAAGCGCATTTAGGTGGGATAATTGACTCTCCTGGTTTTCAGGAATTTGGTCTGGCCCATCTCTCTGAAAGTCAACTCCAGCACGCTTTTCGAGAGTTCAAACCCTTACTCGGTAAATGCCGTTTTCATAACTGCAAGCATGATAGTGAGCCTGGCTGCGTCATCCAAGAGGCTGTTCTTGCTGGGGAGATTGCTGTAGAACGTTTAGCGCTTTTCAAACAATTACTGTCCGATTCCAAAACGGCGGACACTCAACTACAAGGTATTAGCCAAGCCAAAGAGCGATGGTCAACATCGCCAAAACCATCATACAAACGATGAGAGCACGCCATACTAAACCGATAGCAGATCGCATAGACCGCTCACTCGGCTCGTTGCCTATCTCATAGACGGGCGGCTCACCCGCCTCTGCTCTAGCAAGGGCCTCGTCACTGCTAGGTTCACGTAATGGTTCGCCAAGACGCACGCCAAGGGCCCCGCTTCCGGATGCCAACAAGACTGCACTGAGGGCATCTGACCACTTACTCGTTAAGTTACGCCACGCATAGACTGAGTCTTCAAAGTTACCCACAATTGCAAAACTCATGGCGCTTAAACGAACAGGTAGCCAATCCAAAATATAGAAGAAGTGTTTAGCTGCCTCGGATAAATTAAACCCATACTGCTCCCAACGCAAGGAAGCTTTATCCGCTAAGCGATACAGGACCACACCGGCAGGACCAATCGGCACTAGGAACCAGAAGAAAACTCCAAAAACATGGCGATGGGCACCAATGATGGCTTTCTCAAGAGCTAGTGCAATAATCTCGGTCTCGGACAGATGCGCAACATCAATATCACCCCCTAACCAGTTTTGAAGGGCAATACGAGCCGCTGGCACATCATGATTTTGAATAGCCTCATGAACCTCTGTAAACGAATGGCTAAATTGTCTAAAGCCAAAAAAGAGATAAACAATGATGATGTTCCATACAAAAGCTAATAGAGGATGAACCACAAATGCCACGATATAAATGATGAATACAAAAGCGGTAGGTAGTCCAAAACCCACTAAGCAGGCTAACCTAGCACCTACTGGTGTAGCTCCATCAGCAGATTTGCTACCAAACTCTTTAGCAACCCAATCCAGCCAAGCAGCACTCACCCTCCGAATCCAATGGGATGCAGTAACAGGCCGATATTGCTCGGCGATCAGAGCGAAGAGAATCGAGAAAAAGGTCATGCTTTTAGTAGATGATATAGATTTCGTAACATACCAGCAGTTGCGCCCCAAATAAAACGATCCGCATAAGGCATTGCGTAAAAACGGCGTGAACCCTCTGGGCCTTGCCAGACC
This sequence comes from Burkholderiaceae bacterium, assembly GCA_009924985.1. Taxonomy (GTDB): domain Bacteria; phylum Pseudomonadota; class Gammaproteobacteria; order Burkholderiales; family Burkholderiaceae; genus Polynucleobacter. The sequence goes on from RFQL01000037.1 coordinate 14,927, forward strand.
CGAATCTCATGATTAGCAGGATCCATTAAGAAACGTAAGGGGACCTCAAATACATCCGCAACCTCAAAAGGATCTGGCCGATATTGAGGAATGGGTTTTACCAAAGCAACCACCGGTGTAACCTGATACCCCGAGACCGTTAAATATTCCGGCAATGAGCCAAGCACCTCAATGCTCTGACTTGGAAGTCCAATCTCCTCCTCGCTCTCCCGAATTGCAGTGGCAACAAGGGACTCATCCCCCTCATCCATCCGCCCCCCTGGAAAACTAATCTGCCCTGCATGATCATGCAAGTGCTCAGTGCGCTGGGTTAATAGAACATGTAAGCCACTTGCCTGCATCACAAGAGGCATCAGAACGGCTGCTTTCGTAGTAATCCCCTGCTCTTGTTTACGCGTAATGATATTGCTGGCTAAGACATGACGGTTTTCATCGGTAATCTCTGGAGACCATGTGGGTGCAGCTTTAAACTGAGCCCGAAGTCCACTCTCGCAACACAAGATCTCTGGCACCGGCTTTTGATCAATACAACGACGATCGATGGGCACTAAACATGGATTAAATCCAGGTGGTACCGCTAAGCTTTTTTTGAGAGAGTCCAGAGTGTTCGACATGGATCCATTTTAGGTGATTTAGACAAACAAAAAGGCGACCGAGGTCGCCTTAATGGGTGAAAGAGTAGATTACTCTGCTACTGTCTGAGTAACTGTTTCTTTAACGCGCGCCTTTAGCTTCTCTTTAATACGAGCAGACTTACCAGAACGATCGCGCAAGTAATATAACTTAGCACGACGCACATCGCCACGACGCTTCACTTCAATACTTGCGATTAATGGTGAATAAGTTTGGAAAGTACGCTCTACACCCTCGCCCGATGAAATCTTACGCACGATGAAACTAGAGTTCAGGCCACGGTTACGTTTAGCGATTACAACGCCCTCAAAAGCCTGAGCGCGCTTGCGAGTACCTTCAACCACGTTTACGCTCACAACCACGGTATCGCCCGGAGCAAAACTTGGAATTGTTTTGTTGGCGGTTAGACGAGCAACTTCTTCTTGCTCGCGATTTTTTGGATCAAGTTCATTACAACTCCTTAGGCATCATGTTGGCGTTAATCCCGTGATCAATCAGCGGGCCCAATAGAGGATGCAGTTAAAACAATTCAGCTAAACCAAGACTCTTCATTACAAAGAGAGTTTCTTTAAAAAAAGCTCATCATCTTGATTTAACAACCCATTTGCGCGCGCAGCCTCAATGAGGTCTGGGCGACGCTTTAACGTCAGCTCCAAAGACATTTGCCGACGCCAATTTAGTATTTTAGCGTGATGTCCGCCTAAAAGCACGTCTGGGACGCATAAATTTTCATAAATTTCAGGCCGGGTATAGTGGGGGTGGTCCAAAAGGCCATTGACAAAGCTATCTTGCAGGGCAGAGTTCTCATCCCCTAACACACCTGGAATCAAGCGGATCATGGCATCCATAATGGCCATAGCAGGGATTTCACCCCCGGAAAGCACAAAATCTCCAATGGAAAGTTCAAAATCTACATTTCGGTCAATAAAGCGTTGATCAACTGCCTCGTACCGTCCACAAATAAGGATTAAATTGCTGTATTTCAGCATATCTGTCGCTAACTTCTGTGAAAATACCTTTCCCTGTGGGCTTAGTAAGCAAACTGGCCCAGACGGAATCTGAACTTTCTGATGGGAAGTTCGAATAGCAGCCAGGGTATCCTCCAAGGGTTTAATGAGCATCACCATGCCAGGACCACCCCCATAGGCTCGATCATCCACAGTTTTACGAGAATCTTCGCAAAAATCCCTGATATTCCATGTACTTACAGATGTAAGTCTTTGCTCACATGCGCGGCCTGTTACCCCGCTTTTTGTCAAAGCAGTAAACATTTCAGGGAAAAGGGTCACCACATCAAAGTGCATATAGGTCATTAAATCACTTACTCACTCCAATTGGGCTGCCAAGCAACCACAATCGTTCCAATACCTCCAGGATCGCTCGCCTGAAGATCGACTGACCTTACAAGGGCTGGTACAAAAGGGATTAATTCTTTGCCTACCGTCATGACGGGATGGGCCCCAAATTCAGAGATCTCTTCCAGATACCCAAGTTGAGTACCCTCCTCATTAAGTACTCTGCATCCGATTAGATCAATCCAGTAATAGGAGTCTACCTGCGCCTTAGGAAAGCTAGCTCTAGGCAGCTTTAACGAAGAGCCCTTTAATAACAAAGCGGCATCGCGATCCGTAATCCCATCAAGAACCATAATTACATATCCG
>RFQL01000038.1 GCA_009924985.1 Burkholderiaceae bacterium
TTCGTTGCGGATGGTTTTGCGGATAAACGCATTGAAGTGATGTACAACGACTTCATACTTCTTGGACCTAAGAGCGATCCAGCTAAAGTTGCTGGTGGGAAAGATATTCAAGTAGCTCTTAAGAAAATAGCAGACACTAAATCAATCTTTGTGTCGCGGGGCGATAAGAGTGGCACACACGCTGCCGAGTTGCGCTATTGGAAAGGTGCTGGCATTGAAGTCTCACCCAATATGCCTTGGTATAAAGAAACTGGTTCTGGTATGGGTCCAGCACTCAATACCGCATCTGGTATGAATGGATATATCTTGACAGATCGCGCTACCTGGCTGACCTTTAAAAACCGTGGCGATCTCATCATTCAGGTTCAGGGTGACCCGAAACTCTTCAATCAATATGGCGTGATGCTCGTGAGTTCTACGAAGCACCCAAAGGTGAAGAAAGCAGAAGGCCAAGCATTTATTGATTGGATTGTCTCCAAAGAAGGTCAAGAAAGCATCGCATCCTACCAGGTTGCTGGCGAGCAGTCCTTCTTCCCTAATGCAAAATAAATCTAGTAAGTCCCCGGATACAAAATATCTTTCGTCACATTCTGAATATCACGATGACCGGTAAATGCCATGGTGAGATCTAGCTCCTTATGAATAATCTCTAAGCATTTAGTAACACCAGGGCCACCCATAGCGCCTAAGCCATATAAAAAGGAGCGACCAATCATTGTTCCCTTGGCCCCCAAAGCCCACGCTTTGAGGACATCTTGGCCTGACCGAATACCGCCATCCATCCACACTTCAATATCCTTACCCGCTGCATCGACGATACCGGGTAGCGCTTTGATACTCGATACAGCACCATCGAGTTGACGACCACCATGATTCGACACAATCAGGGCATCGGCACCCGATTGGGCTGCGGCACGGGCATCGTCAGGATCTAAGATGCCCTTGATGATGAGCTTGCCCCCCCAAAGTTTTTTAATCCACTCAACGTCTCCCCAATTAAGTCCTGGATCAAATTGCTCAGCGGTCCATGAGGATAGTGAAGACATATTGCCAACACCAGTAGCGTGACCAACAATATTACGGAAGGTGCGGCGGGGAGTTTGTAACATTCCCATGCACCAACGGGGTTTGGTCATCATGTTCAGAATATTAGAAATGGTCAATTTTGGTGGAGCGCTCAAGCCATTCTTAATGTCTTTATGGCGTTGACCTAAGATCTGAAGATCTAGAGTAAGAACTAGGGCTGAGCAATTCGCTGCTTTGGTCCGTTCAATCAAGCGCTCAATAAAGCCACGGTCTTTCATGACATAGAGCTGGAACCAAAATGGTTTTGTAGTACGTTCGGCAACATCCTCAATCGAGCAAATGCTCATGGTCGATAAGCAGAATGGCACCCCAAATTTCTCTGCGGCTTGGGCAGCAAGGATCTCCCCATCGGCGTACTGCATGCCCGTTAAGCCAGTTGGTGCTAGTGCTACTGGCATCGCAACGTCTTGGCCAATCATTTTGGTTTTGGTGGTCCGATTAAGCATATTCACTGCCACCCGTTGCCGTAATTTGATCTTCTGAAAATCGGATTCATTGGCGCGATAGGTCGACTCCGTCCACGAACCCGAATCGGCATAGTCATAAAACATTTTGGGGGTACGTTTTTGATGTAAAACACGTAGGTCTTCAATATTGGTAATGATTGGCATGGGGTATGGAGTTCAGGGTTATTTATTGAGGTAAAAGGTATTTTTTGTCTATTATGGATTATTGCTTAATTCTGACGGATTACTGGATATGAAACCTAAGGTACTGGCTTTTGATGTGTTTGGGACGGTTGTCGATTGGCACGGCTCGATTACTGCGGAGGTTGCTAGCCTTATTCCGGAGATCGATGCCATTTCATTTACCAGTAGCTGGCGTAGTGGTTATAAGCCAGCCATGGCGAGAGTGCGTTCTGGGGAGCTTGGGTGGACCCGAATTGATGATTTACACCGCATCATCCTCAACCAAGTTTTAAAAGAGTTCAGTATCGATAGTCTTACCGAATTTCAGAAAAGACATTTGAATCTCGTATGGCACCGTTTGCATCCATGGCCAGATACGGTGAAAGGCCTAAATCTCTTAAAGCAGGACCACACGATCGTGACGCTCTCCAATGGTAATTTAGGGCTCTTAGCCAATATGGCGAAGAACGCAAATTTGCCATGGGATCTAATCTTATCTGCAGAGGTATTTCGGCACTACAAGCCTGATCCAGAAACCTATTTAGGGGTTTGTAATATCTTTGATCTAGAGCCCAACGAGGTGATGTTGGTTGCCTCTCACAAGGACGATCTCCAAGCTGCCCATGCCTGTGGCCTGCAAACAGCATTTATTGAGCGGCCACTGGAGTTTGGCCCCAAGCACTCCAGAGAGGATTTGCATCGTGAGAGTTGGACAGACTTCCATGCTAGCGATTTTCTGGATCTTGCTAAACAGCTAAAAAATCAATAAAGACCTAAAATAAGGGGAGATCGACTTTCTCAAGGAGAAAATGATGGCAAACCAAATGACTGTAGAAATTGAGAACCTGAAGTGCGATGGTTGTGAGAACATGTTTTTGAAGGGTTTGATGTCGATTGCGGGGGTCGCTGGCGTAATTGTCGACCATGCTCAGAAAGCAGTTGTCTTGGAAGCCGATACAAAGCTGCGCCCACAGATTGTGGCGAAGTTGTTGGGCATGGGCTATCCGGAAAAAGGATCAGTGGCTGGACTCGATAAAGGCATTGTGACTGCAAAATCGTTTGTGAGTTGTGCCATTGGTCGAATTAGTTAAAGTAGGCTAGAAGGTTTTTAGATACGCTAAGATCCTATGGCGCTTCACGTTGATACCATTGGCTACTTAGCGGCCTGCCTAACGACATTCTCCTTTTTAGTTCAGGCGATAAAGTCTTGGAGAACCAAGGATTTATCTGGTATTTCGGTGGGGATGTACAGCATGTTTGCTAGTGGCGTAGCTTTGTGGCTGGCCTACGGCATTGCGATTGATAGCATGCCACTGATTGTGACCAATGCTTTAACCCTAGCCTTTGCATTAAGCATTCTGGTCATGAAGATTCGGGAAATTCAGAAATAAAATCCTCTACATAAGAGTTTAACCATGAAAATTCTCAAGATGATTACTAAAGAATGGTTCTGTTAAGTAAGCCGCTATATAGAGTCTTGCGGCTTACCTTGATGTTGCTCCGATACGTTGCGCAGCGTGAGCGATAGTACGTAATAATTAGGTAAAAATACAGTTAGTAATATCAAGAAGTTCTTCCAAAACAGTAGTTTTTATTGAGATTAAATGGTGAATTCCACTACCCCTACTTATAACGGTCGACTAACGTCCCTATCCCATGGCGGCGGTTGCGGTTGCAAAATCGCCCCCGGTATCCTAAGTGATATTTTGAAGGATTCCCCCTTTAAAACGATCTCACAGTCTTTATTGGCAGGCTCTGAAAATAATGAGGATGCAGCGGTCTATCAAATTAATGATCGGCAAGCGATTGTGGCAACCACTGATTTTTTTATGCCAATTGTGGATGATCCCTTTGATTTTGGACGGATTGCAGCGACCAATGCGATCTCCGATGTGTATGCCATGGGCGGGCAGCCATTATTTGCACTTGCACTGTTGGGAATGCCAATTCAAGTTCTGCCTTTAGAGACCATTCAAAAAATAACTGCAGGCGGTGAGTCTGTTTGCCAATCAGCTGGGATTCCGATTGCCGGTGGTCATTCGATCGATAGCGTCGAGCCGATCTATGGCTTAGTTGTGATCGGGATTGTGGATCCGAATAACTTAAAACGGAATAGTGGTGCCCAGGAGGGCGATTGCATTATCGTCAGCAAACCGATCGGGGTTGGTATCCTGAGCGCAGGTTTAAAGAAAGAGCGCTTATCCCCATCGGGGTATGAGCAAATGATTGCTCTCACTACGCAACTTAATAAACCAGGGGTGGCCTTAGCAAAAATGGCTGATGTACATGCTTTAACCGATGTGACCGGTTTTGGGCTAGCAGGGCATTTACTTGAAATGGCTCGTGGTGCAAGTTTACGGGCCGAGCTTCAGTGGGACCAAATACCACTTGTTACCGAAGCGGTAGAGCTTGCAAAGGCTGATATCTATACTGGCGCATCGACTCGTAATTGGCAGGCCTATGGTCACGAGATTAATCTGTCAGCTACTATGAAGGAATGGCAACAACATCTCATAACTGATCCGCAAACGAGTGGTGGCTTATTAGTTTCTTGTGCTCCGCAGGCTGAGCAGGAAGTCATTCAACTCCTGCAGCAAGCTGGCTTTGGGGAGGCTAAAGCGATTGGACGATTTGCTGCTGGCAAGGGCCTAGGCTTAGTTTAAGCTTATAAACTGTAAATAAATTACAATGGAGACCATGTTAAGGGATTGATCATGAGTAATCAGAATTTAGCAAAGTGCTTTCAGGCGTTCATCAATAATATGATGCAATCACCCACAAAACGCGGTAAGTGGTTTTTGCAATTGATGATTGATAAACGTGATGAACGTCTTCGTAAAAAAGTTTATTAACTTATCGCAGCCTTGATGTGATGTACTCATCACGAAAGCGCTTAGGCATACATTTCGGTATATTCCTTTTCATTTTTTCGGGTATTGTAAATGCATTAGAGATCTCCGATGTGGTTGGCGAAGGACAAATTCGTTATTTAAAAAATCGGCCTGATCCTAGTTCATATACCTATGAATCAAAGGTAACAATTAGTAAGGCTAGCCTAGAGTCCGGTGTTGTAGAGATACAGACCTGCCATAAGCAATTAGATCCTATCCGCAAGGTTGTAATTCTTTTTAATAAGGATCGTATTAAAGATATTCAAGTCCGCAGTTTGGATGGCATTGCCATGGCGGAGGTACGAAATAATCAAGTGATTCTCAGTGAGGTTCAAAAGGGCGGTTCGATTTGCATTGATTTGCAATCGCGTGCATTAGATTCTTTGGGGAATGGTATTTACCAATTAAATGCCGGACCTCTGATGCGTCGCTTGTTTGATGGTTTTTTACCCATGAGTGCTAATATGAAATTCGCTTGGCCCAATCAACTCTTTGCAGTGGAGGAAACCAAGCCCGCCAGTCAGGATGGTGTTCGTATCCAACACTCGCAAGACGGACTGGAGATGGATCTTGTGTTCGCAGGTAGGATGACCGCTCAAATCGTACTCAAGCGTACCCAATAATTTAGAGCTTCTCACACCGGTATTGCTGCTTATCAAGACTTAATAGCGATTGGCTCGGAATCAACTGTGCCATGGAGTCTTTGATCTCTGCCTTGCAGGAGCGATCAAAATAGGTAACGAGACCTAAGCCGCCGCAGTAAGTTAGTCGCTGATCTCCAATCTTCATCGTCGAATCTTGAAGAACCATCACCACCTTGCGATCGGATTGACTATCCGCATAGCAATTCCACGTACTATAGTCTGCTTGACCACAGGCAATAAGAACGAGACCAGCACTCCAAATGTAAAGAAGGCGCATTTCAGGGACAATAGTCGATTATCAATAAGTATGAGTGTATCTGTAAAACGTATGAGTCCTGCGCACCTTGCTCTAAAACCTTTAACACTGTTCTATGACGGCGCATGCCCTTTATGTCAGGCAGAGATTGTGTATCTTGCTTCACGCAATCACGAAGGCTTATTGCATTTTGTGGATATTAATGGTCCTGAGTATGACCCCCAATCAGTCGGCGTAAGTTGTGAGCAAGCCTTAGCCCGCATGTATGGTCAACTAGAGGGGCAGACGGCAATACATGGAGTACCTGTTTTTGCAGAGGCCTATCGCCGCGCCAACTTACCTTTTTTAGCTTGGCTGTTCTCACAACCCTTATTAAGACCAATCTGGAACCTCTCGTATCGATTCTTTGCGAAGTATCGGTATACGATCTCTGGGCTGATTGGGCCATTCTTCTTGCGTCTCGCAAAACGAGTGAGCCATTCAAAATCAACTTCGATTTAATCTTAGGATTGGTTTTTAAGTAAGTCCTGATTTTGCGCCAAGATGCTAATTTCTGGAGGCCCCGGAATCACCGTAATGACATCACCTGCACAAATCGAGCCAAGACTGATGATACGAAGATACCAGCCACTGCGGGCAGTGCGGACCATTTCTTTGCCAACCGTATTTACTCCCGTTCGAGCAGTAAACTTATAGCAAGGTGTCCTCAACTTCATCACCACGCATTCAATACCACCCACTTGCCATCGATCGCCGACAAACACGGAGTCTTCTGTTAAACCACTAATGGTGAGGTTTTCACCAAAATAGCCGTGAGGGAGATCTACTGTAGTTTTCTTAGCCCGGCTAAGATAATCAGTCCAGTGAGGATAGTGCTCAATGGGGTAGGCGTATAGAGCTTTTTCAATACCACCATGGGCCAGATGATCAGCTTGCTCATCACTTGAGATACCGCTCGCCGTGATTTCAATAGCAGAAGGATTGGTGAGTGTGCTAATCACAGACTTCTTGATACCCGACATGACCGAGCGTAATTCACCATCCTCGCGAACCCATAATGGCACAACGATACCAGCCGAGATGGATTCAATACGGGGCATCATGAACTCGGTTTACCAAACTGTAAATCGGCACAGGGGTCCTTGCGCTCAATGGGTTTGGTAAGCCAAACGTAATCATAGCGATCTCGATAGTTAGCAACGGTCTTTGAGTCAAGACCATCATCTTCGGTAAAGGCGACATTGACGACGGATTGATGGGGAGCAACCGCCTTGAGGACCTGTGGAACTCCATAATCCTTGCGTATATGCCCATTGCCAGCCAATAGAATTCCAGAAGAGCGCTCTAATAAAACCCGTGCCATGGAGATATCTGTCAGGCGTTGCACTAGCGTCATTGGTTTTAAATAGGCAGGCGGTAACTTGCCACAGTGACCCTCAATGAGACCTTGTTCCAGCGCAGACATGACTGGCGCTGATAAAGGACTTTTTTGATAATCTTCTTTTAATGAACTAGGAATCGGATTAGGCTCTCCTGAGAAAATGGCCTTCGAGATCGAGCGATCAAGATTGCTGCCAACGATGGGTCGCTGACTAATACGAAGTTGTTCAAAGAGAGGACCATAGATCGACCAAGACCATGCTTTAGAATTAAAACCAGCAGCGTGTAATGACTCTAAGGTCGATCCTAGGAATTGAACTTCTTTACCAGCCAGTAGATATTCCACAACCACTGTTTGCTTAGATTGATTTAGCCGCAGAATTAAATCACCGCGCAGTTGGTGATGACTGGCGTTGTCATGAAACTCTCCAAGTAATATGTAATTGACTCGCTTTAGTTTTTCGATGAGCTCTTCAACTGTGAGAGTTTTTTGGGTCTTTATCTCAATAATAGGACGTAGCGGATCCACTTTTTTTGTAAGGACCTGACCGATTGCGGGAGAGCCTAAAGTACTGCTGAACAAAAAGATCAGCGCACTAAATATATAGATTCTTTTAATAGCGATCATTAAAAATAATCATGAAGGGTGTTACTCGAGGGCTGCGAAGAAACGCTTGCCCATGGGTGAGATCGGCTCTTGGGGATGTCCCATTTGCCCGGTCTGTATACGAGCTTGGTCAATCAGGGCTTTGCCAAAGCCCATCAGACGGTACATTGGATGGACGTAAATATACTCAATATCGCCATTAGAGGCATAACGGCAGTAGCCAATGGTAGTGTTTTGGTTCTTAAACCAGATAGTGCCATCATCTACTTCCAGCTGGTAACTAAGGGGAGTTCCTGCTTGCATTTTTTCCTTGAACGTGTAAAAGTAGATGGGGATGCTTAAAAGAGCAACTTATTATTTTAATAAAAATCTTCGCTTCGCGTACCCCAGTGATCAGTATGTATCGAATAACAAAAATTGACCTGGTAAAAGAACTAGTCTTTGTTGCCGATGAGCCTCGCGGAAAGTCGCGTGAGTTTTATTTCCCAAAATTAAGTGATGCGGTCTTTATTGAAGAGTACACACTGAAGCTGATGAGTAGTGATGGGCGCTACAAAATAGTCTCACTACTTGCTGATTAATGCCTTACGGTGCTCTTTAGCCTGAGTGTTGATCGCTTGCTTTACTTCGTCACTCATACGCTTTAGGTTACGAACTTGCATCACCATCCGTGGATTTTTACCCATGCTTGATTCATGGCGCATTAAAAACTCCCAATAGAGAGTGGTCATTGGGCAAGCATCCTTGCCATGCGCTTGATCCGGTTTGTAGATGCAGGTCTTGCAATAATTACTCATACGATCGATGTATTTACCGCTCGCAACATAGGGCTTGCTAGCCATGAGACCGCCATCGGCAAACTGGCTCATGCCAATCACGTTGGGGAGCTCAACCCATTCGACCGCATCGACGTACATACTTAAATACCAAGCGTGTACTTCTTTGGGTTGAACGCCCAATAGCAGGGTATATAAACCTGTCACCATCAAACGCTGAATATGGTGGGCGTATCCCGTGCGTAAGCTTTGTGTAATCGTTTGTTGAAGACAGTTCATTGAAGTCTTGCCTGTCCAAAAGAAAGCCGGTAGCGGGGTGTCGGCAGACAAGGCGTTACGCTCTAGATAGCTGGGCATTTGGGTCCAGTAAATACCTCGCACGTATTCACGCCAACCTAATATTTGTCGGATAAAGCCCTCAACAGCTGCAATGGGCGCTCGCCCTTTTAAGAACTCGGTCTGGGCTTTGTCCACTACTTCTTGTGCGGAAAGTAATTTCAGATTGAGGGCGCTTGCAATATGCGCATGAAATAACCAAGCTTCGTTAGTCCACATTGCATCTTGAAACTGACCATACAGTGGTAAACGATTCTTCATAAAATCAGTGAGCACCAAGAGTGCATCGGCACGCCGTACCGGCCATCCAAATCCTTCGAGGGTGGGTGCAAACTCCCCTGGATGATCTGCAAAGCGGGTATTGACCAGTTGAATGACGTCTTTGGTAATTGCATCCGCTTTAAATCGCAATGGCTCTGGAATGGGTGGCGGTCCTTCTTTACCAAAGGCGCTGCGATTATCGTGATCGTAGTTCCATTCACCTCCGATGGGTTGATTGCCTTCCATCAGAATATTATGTTTTTTGCGAAGCTCCCGATACCAATACTCTAAGCGGATCTGTTTGCGGCCCTTGCTATGTTGGGTAAATTCACGAACGGTAGAAAAGAAATAGTCGTCCTCCCGAATCTCTAGCAGTATGTTTGTCTGTTTGGCAATACCTTTAATCTTCTCAAGTACGCGCCAGTCTCCCGGGGCCGTCATCAAGAGGGCTTGTGGTTTGAGCGTCTTAATGGCGCGAAGTAATTCCCCATCAAGCGACTGGGTGTTGTCAGAATCTTCCAAGGTACTGTAGTGCAAGGGGGCCTTAGCCTTCTCCAGCTCTTTCGCAAAATGCCGCATAGCACTAATAAAGAGAGCGATACGTTGCTTCGATGACCAAATATGGGTTGATTCTTCGTGAACCTCAGCCATCCACACATAATCACGCTTTGGATCAAAGCCCTTAAAGGCGCTGGAATCAAGATTGAGTTGATCACCAAGAACCACTATGAGGTGGCGGACAGGGGTAATTTTTGGCATAGGGTTTGTCATAAAGATTTATCCCATTATCGGCGATGCTAAGAAAGTTAGCTGTTCAAGACCAATCGCGATGAGAAAAAAATAGCTAATAAATTCAGTGACTTTCTGACATATAACGAATAAATCCCCATGGTCTGTATGGTATCGATCGAATGAGGCAAAAACCTAAGTCATCTTTGGGGTAATTCGTTTATGATTTAAGAAGTTTTTCAATAAAAAATGACTCTTATGAGTTCGGACTCAAAACATTCTTAACAAGGAGACCCTAATGGCAAAACTGACCATCAATGGAAAAGTACGCACTGTAGATGTTGATCCAAATACCCCCTTACTTTGGGCAATTCGTGAGCAAGTTGGATTAACAGGTACTAAATACGGTTGTGGAATAGCGCAATGTGGTTCTTGTACCGTACTGCTTGATGGTGCAGCAATTCGTTCTTGTGCCTTGCCAGTGAGTGCGGCCGAGGGCAAGAAGATCGAAACTGTTGAGAGTCTGTCCGTTGGTGGTAAGTTAAGTAAATTACAGCAAGCGTGGGTGGATAAACAGGCCCCCCAATGCGGCTATTGCCAAACTGGCATGATCATGGCAGCCACTGCCTTACTGCGCAAAAATCCCAGGCCCAGCGATGCTGATATTGATGCGGCTGTCACTAATATCTGCCGTTGCGGCACCTTTCAAGAAGTACGTGCCGCAATTCATGCAGCGGCGAAGGCATAAGGAGAAAAGATCATGAATGCACGCGTACCTAATTTATCCCGCCGTCAATTTATTGTTGGCACCTCTGCAATTACAACGGGCTTAGCCATTGGCTTGGAGTTCCCGAATGTCATTGGCACTGCTCATGCGCAAGCTGCTGATAAAGCCAGCGCCCCAGAAATTGGTGTTTGGGTTGTGATTCAGCCAAACGATACTGTAGTAATTAGAGTAGTTCGCTCTGAAATGGGTCAGGGCACTATTACCGGCTTAGCGCAATTGGTTGCAGAAGAGCTCGAGTGTGATTGGAAAAAAATTACGATTGATTACCCAACACCGGGTGAGAGTCTAAAACGCAAGGGCGTTTGGGGATCATTCTCGACCGGCGGTAGTCGTGGTATCCGTACCTCAGAAGACTATGTGCGCAAGGGCGGTGCTGCTGCCCGCATTATGTTGGTTCAGGCGGCCGCTAATCAGTGGGGCGTTTCTCCAGCCGAATGCTTGGCAGTCAATAGCATCATTACGCATCAAGCGAGCGGTCGCTCAACGAGTTTTGGTAAGGTAGCTGCTGCGGCTGCTAAGTTACCTGTACCCGATGCCAAAGGCATTGAGCTTAAAGATCCGAAGCGTTGGAAGGTGATCGGTAAGCCGATGGATCGCTTGGATAGCTTGGCTGACAAGGTTACTGGTAAACAGGTGTACGCGATCGATCTCAAGATGCCTGGCATGCTCAATGCAACCATTAAGGATAGTCCTGTATTTGGAGGAAAGCTCAAGAGCTTTGATGCGAGCAAAGTTGCTGGCATGAAGGGCGTTAAAAAGGTGGTACAGGTTGGTGATTCAGCGGTTGCAGTGATTGCTGATACATTTTGGCAAGCAAAAACGGCGATGGATCGTTTGCCAATCGTATGGGATGAGGGCCCAAATGCAAATGTACAGCAAGCCGATATACTGAAGCGTTTAGAAGAAGGCTTAAAAGCAGAGCAAACCTTTGTAGGAAATGCCAACGGCGACTACAAGAAAGCAGCTGCAGATTCCTCTAAAACGATTGAAGCCCAGTTCTTCTATCCCTTCTTAAACCATGCACCGCTGGAGCCAATGAATGCAACCGCGGTATGGACTCCAGACAGTTGCCGTGCTTGGGTACCAACTCAAGACGGCGAGGCCTCCTTGGCTGCGGTGATTGCTGCCTCTGGTTTAACTGCCGATAAGTGTGATGTGATCAAGGTCAATCTAGGTGGTGGCTTTGGTCGTCGCGGAGCATTCCAAGACTACACCACGCAGGTTGTGAACATTGCGAAGCAAATGCCAGGAACACCCATTAAGTTGATCTGGACGCGTGAAGAGGATATGACCCAAGGCCGCTATCACCCCATCATGATGTGCAAAATGTCGGGTACTTTTGATAGTAAGAAGAATCTGACAGGTTTACACATGCGTTTGTCGGGGCAATCTATTTTGAGCTCAGTTCGCCCAGCAGTGGTCGCGCAGAACAAAGGAATGGATCCACTCGTATTTCAGGGGGTAGCGAAGGGTGGCGAGCACGGCATTAGCTATGACTTCCCCAACCTCACAATTGATCATGCGATGCGCAATACTCATGTACCTCCTGGATTTTGGAGAGGCGTGAACATTAATCAGAATGCGGTATTCATGGAATGCTTTATGGATGAACTTGCCGAGTATGCAGGAATGGATCCAGTCGAGTTCCGACGCAAATACTCTGCGAACTATCCACGCAACCTTGCAGTGCTTAATGCGGTAGCGGATCGGATTGGTTGGACCAAGCCTGCGCCTGCAGGAGTATTCCGTGGGATTGCCCAACAAAAATCCTTTGGTAGTTTTGTGGCGGCAGCCTGTGAGTTATCGGTTACCGATGGTAACAAGGTCAAGATTCATCGGATTGTCGCAGCAACCGATCCTGGCTATGCAGTTAATCCTGCGCAAATTGAGCGTCAAGTATCAGGCTCCTTCGTGTATGGCTTATCCGCCCTATTTGAGGAAGAGTGCACCGTGAAGAATGGTCGAATTGAGCAGACCAACTTCGACACCTTTGGATCGATTCGCTTAAAGCAAATGCCCCCAGTGGAGACCATCATTATTCAGGGTGGCGGTAAGGAGTGGGGCGGTATTGGGGAGCCAACGATTTCAGTGGCAGCACCTGCTGTTCTCAATGCCTACTACAAGGCTACAGGTAAGCGGATCCGCACAGTACCACTGAAAAATAGCGGCATTACGCTCGTTTAAAGTATGTGGCTTGGGATTGCGCTAGCGATTAGTGCGCTGCTAGCGCTTCCCATACCCTCTCAGGCGCAAATGATTTGGGATGGCGATGCCATCCCAAGTTCATTGAGCGGTCAACCTGGAGACCCCATCAAGGGCCGCACAATCGTCACCAGCCGGCAGACCGGCTTATGCATCCTGTGCCACGCTGGACCGTTTCCAGAAGAACGTTTTCAGGGTAATCTTGCACCCGATTTAAAACTCAGCGTTGCTAACCTATCGACAGCACAACTGCGTGCTCGTTTAGTAGATCCCTCTAAAACCAATACCAATACAATCATGCCCGCCTACTTTAGAATCGATCACTTGCAGCGGGTAGCTCCACCATTTGCAGGGAAGACCGTATTAAGTGCCCAAGAGATTGAAGATGTCATTGCTTATTTATTAACCATCAAAACACCATGAACCAGCGTCGTATCTTTATCACCTCACTGACTGCGCTTTCATTAAGCCCATGGCAGAGCGCCAGCGCGACCCCGAGCGAAGCGATGCGAGCGATGCAAAGGATTGTGGGTAATCGCCCTATCAACACGGGGCGTATTTACTTTGACTTGCCACCCTTGGTTGAGAACGGTAATTTGGTGGCCATTAAGTTTGCCGTCCAAAGCCCAATGACGCAAAACGATTACGTTAAAGTCATCCACGTGATTGCTGAGGCAAATCCATTACCCAATGTTGTTAGTTGTTATTTCACACCACTATCGGGTAAAGCAGAAGTAAGTACCCGAATCCGATTAGCCGACTCGCAAAAGGTCTGGGCGTTGGCACAAATGAGTGATGACTCCTTTTGGCGCACCAGTGTGGATACGGTGGTTACGCTTTCTGCCTGCACGGAAATGATATGAGTCGTTCCTCTCGCGCAGTCGTCACTCTTCCCAAAACAGCAAAACGGGGCGAGATCTTTGAAATTCGCGCCATCGTTCAGCACGAAATGGAGTCAGGATTTCGGCACACCGAGCAGGGCGTGAGAGTTGCCCGTGACATTATTCGGGAGTTTGTGTGTACCTATAACGGCAAGGAAGTCTTTAGGTCCGAGCTTCATCCGGGTATTGGCTCAAATCCACTGTTTATCTTCTACGCCAAAGCAGAGCAATCTGGAAGCCTAGAGTTCAAATGGACCGGTGATGATAACTACCTCACGATTGTGAAGCACACTATCACCGTACTATGAGATTGTTTGGGCTGCTTGCCTTATTGGGCTTATTACTAGCCGCTCCAATTTTTTCATACGCCGATTCCAGAATATCAGCCTATGCGTTGATGTCGCCCTCTAGTCAAACGATGCAAAATGATATGAACCTTAATCCAGCGATGTTTTGGATCATGGATGGTGAGGCTCTGTGGGCGGATCGTAATAATCCGAGCAATAAAGCTTGCGTGGATTGTCATCGGGATGCGAAGCAATCCATGAAAGGAGTGTCTGCTACATTCCCTAAGCGCGTTCAAGGCAAATTACTCAATCTAGAAGGACAAATTAATCAATGTCGTACTGCGCGCCAACAATTGCCAGCTCTTGCCTATGAGTCTAAGCCTCTATTGGCATTGAACACACTGATTGCCTATCAATCTAGAGGACTTCTAATTGCAGCATCGCGCGACCCTGCCCTTGAGCCAGACCTTCAAAAGGGAAAGTTGCTCTTCTTTCAGAGAATGGGACAACTCAATCTATCCTGTGCCCAGTGTCATGATGAGCGGGCAGGCTTAAAGCTGGCAGGCAGTGTTATTCCGCAAGCGCATCCGACTGGGTATCCGATCTATCGCTTGGAATGGCAGAACGTTGGGTCCTTGCAGCGTAGATTACGCAATTGCATGTCGGGAGTGCGGGCTGAGCAATATGCCTATGGATCTTTGGAACTAAGCCAAATCGAGCTTTATTTGATGCAGCGGGCGAATGGTATGCGGATTGAGAGTCCTGCAGTTCGGCCTTAGGCCTGCTTACCATGCTTTACTGCAATCACTTCTGCCATCACCGACACTGCAATCTCTGGTGGTGTTAAGGCACCAATTTCTAGGCCGACCGGACCATGCAGGCGATCGAGTTGCTCAGTAGAAACATTAAATTCACGAAGGCGTTCTTTGCGCTTTAAGGTGTTGGTATAGCTACCCAGTGCTCCAACATAAAAGGCGCTCGATTGCAGCGCATCGATTAAAGCCAAGTCATCGATCTTAGGATCATGAGTGAGGGCCACAATCGCAGTATGGGAGTCAATTCCTAGTTCTTGCATGACATCGTCAGGCATCCCTTTGATGAACTGGATTCCATCTTGATGAAGACCTTCGGTATATTCCTCCCGGGGGTCGATCACAATCACATCAAAATCTGAAGCAAGTGCAAAATTAGCAACATATAAGGAGAGTTGTCCTGCGCCAATCACGAACATGCGCCAGCGCGGACCATAGGAGGTTTGCATTTCAAAATCCCCGAAGGAAAAACCATCTTCTCGAGATCCTGAGTAAAGCGTGGATTTACCGGAATGAAGATCAACGCGACGCAAAATAATTTGATGGCTTTCAATCCCCTTGAGGATTTCTTCGAGTACCGCTTGCTCGGGGCTCGGTTCAACCAGAAGGCGCAAGGTACCGCCACATGGGAGACCAAAGCGCGCCGCCTCTTCTTTACTAACACCATAAATTACCAGCTCAGGAGTATTGCGCGTCAAGATCTCTGTTTGTACGCGCCTGATTAAATCATCCTCAACGCAACCACCGGATACGGAGCCAACCACCTGTCCGTCTTCACGAATGGCTAGCCATGAGCCAACGGGTCTAGGGGAGGAGCCCCAGGTTTGTACCACGGTGGCGATGGCAATACGCTTACCTTCGCGTAACCAGGACAGGGCGGTCTTTAGGATTCGCGTAACCAGGACAGGGCGGTCTTTAGGACAATGTAATCGGTGCTGTTCATGATAATGAGGTCAGTGCTATTGTAGAGTTATTCAAGTTGCGGATTGCAAATAACACAGTATGAAAGTAAATTCATCGAGACTGGCTATTCTCCTCCTGGCAGCCGGACAGGGAAGTCGTCTTGGTAATATCCCTAAGGCCCTCTTAAAAAAAGGGGGAATCCCCTTGATTCAACGGTTTTGGCAAGAGGCATCCTCATTGAATGCCATCGAATCGATCAGCGTCTTGGGCTTTTATGCAGTCCAGATTAAGCCCCTAGCAAAACAGTATTCACGGGTAGTAACTAATCAGCAAGCAGAAGAGGGACATGGCTCTTCGGTACGATTGGGACTAGAGTCTCTCCATACTAATTTTGATCTTCTGCTGATTGCTTTAGTCGATCAACCGAGAATGACACAAGCATCCTTAGAGCTATTGATCGATGCTCTTGAAGGCCAAGGAGATGAAATCGATGCCTTAGTACCACTTTGCCAAGGACAGCGCGGCAATCCAATCGTAATGCGGCGTAGAGCGGTCCTCGATATCCTCAATACCCCAGCGCAGACCCCTCGGCAATGGTTAGACCAACATCCCAAGCGAGTCTGTTTTTATGAAACCCAGCAAGACGCGTTCATTGCGGATGTGGATACTCCGGATGATATAAAAAGAGAGGGCCTCGAATTGATCTAGACTATGATTAATAAATTATTTATCAATTATTATCACTATGCGCTTATTTAGCTTTCAAGACCAGCAGGGCCATCACTCCCTTGGTGCTCTTTCAGGAAAAGATTCATCTCAATACATCGATCTGTGTGCCACTGATCCCAATATTCCTAAAGATCTATTAGCGCT
>RFQL01000039.1 GCA_009924985.1 Burkholderiaceae bacterium
CCACTTTCGATTTCAACGAATGCGCCGTAATCAGTGAGGTTGGTTACCTTACCAAAGAGACGTGTGTTGGGTGGGTAACGGCGTGCAATACCAACCCATGGGTCATCGCCTAATTGCTTAATACCCAAGGAAACACGATTCTTCTCTTGGTCAAATTTAAGAATCTTGGCGGTCACCTCTTGGCCAACGGTCAACATCTCACTGGGGTGACGCACGCGACGCCATGCCAAATCGGTAATGTGCAAGAGTCCATCGATACCACCAAGGTCTACGAATGCGCCGTAATCGGTAATATTTTTGATGGTGCCTTGAACAACGCTACCCTCTTGGAGGTTAGACATCATCTTGGCGCGCTCTTCGCCTTGGCTAGCTTCTACAACAGCACGACGAGAGAGGACAACGTTATTACGCTTACGATCTAATTTAATGACCTTGAACTCCATGGTCTTACCTTCATAAGGACTGGTGATGACCTTGAACTCCATGGTCTTACCTTCATAAGGACTGGTGTCCTTAATGGGGCGAGTATCGACCAAAGAGCCTGGTAAGAATGCGCGGATGCCATTAACCATTACGGTCAAACCACCCTTCACTTTACCAGTCACGGTACCGGTCACGATCTCTGCGCCTTCGAGCGCTTTCTCAAGGTTCATCCATGAGGCCAAGCGCTTCGCTTTGTCGCGGGATAGGATGGTGTCGCCGTAACCATTTTCCAGTGCATCAATTGCGACAGAAACGAAATCGCCAGGGTTTACTTCGAGCTCGCCTTGGTCATTTTGGAATTCTTCAACAGGAATAAATGCTTCGGACTTCAATCCAGCATTCACAACGACAAAATTATGATCAATACGAACAACTTCGGCCGAAATAACCTGGCCGGTTTTCATATTGGAACGAGTTAGGGATTCTTCAAATAGTGCTGCAAACGATTCGGACATGAGTTTCACTTTTTGTGCCGTCAAACAACCGACGGGTTAAGTTAATAAAACTTTAGAAGGCGGTTATGAACCGTAGATGCCAACTAAAGCGCCAAAACAACAACTAGTGATGCAATTTTGCATACCAGTTTAGAACCTGCGTAACTGCCTGATCGACCGATAAATCCGAGGTATCCAGCAAATATGCCCCTTCCACACGCTGGAGGGGCGCAGTCCCTCGATTAGTATCTCGGGCATCGCGCTCCTGCAAATCTTGCAAAAGGACATCCATTCTAGCAGAAATTCCCTTTGCGATCAATTGCTTATATCGGCGCTCTGTTCTAGCTTGGGCACTGGCCGTCAAATAGACCTTTAAAACCGCGTCGGTAAAGATCCGGCTAGCCATGTCCCGGCCATCCGCCACTAGACCGGGCTGTTCCCTAAAAGACCGCTGGAGAACTAATAAAGCATCTCTAACCTCAGGGTAGACGGCCAACTGGGAGGCGCGGGTCCCTATTTTTTCCTCCCGAATGAGCTCCGTAACATCCTTGCCGGCCAGCAAAACCTCACCATCCCTAAATATAATTTGCATCCCTGTGGCAAGATGGCCAAGGGCGGATGGATCCTCTACCGAAATTCCTTCTTTATCACTTGCCAAAGCAACTAGTCGATAAAGAGCGCCACTATCTAAATAATGAAATCCCAATTGGGCGGCAACGCGCATAGCCACCGTTCCCTTACCGGAGGCAGTAGGACCATCAATAGCGATAACGGGGGGTAGATTACTTGCTACTTTCATGGGATTTAATTAATGCGTGATACTGGCTAACTCAGAGAAATAATGGGGGAAGGTTTTGGCAACGCAATTTGGATCATTAATCTGAATTGACTTAGGGCCAAACGCACTTAATGAAAAGCACATAGCCATACGATGGTCATCATAGGTATCAATTCCATCTGCCGGTGACCGCCAATCTTGTTGGTCCAGGGGCTCAATCTCAATAAAATCTGCTCCCTCAATAACGATAGCGCCTAATTTACGCAACTCCTTAGCCATCGCAGCAATTCGGTCCGTTTCTTTAACACGCCAACTCGCAATCTTTTCTAGACGGGTCTTACCCTTAGCAAATAGAGCCATGATCGCCAAGGTCATTGCTGCATCGGGTATGGCAGTGCAATCGATGGTGATGCCATTTAACTGGCCATGACGAACACCGCTAGTTTGTAAATAATGATCGCCGCGCTCAACCACAGCACCCATTTTTTCAATGGCATCGGCAAAGGTAATATCCCCCTGAATACTTGTTTTACCAACTCCCAAAACACGAACCGGTCCTTGTCCCAAAACTCCAGCTGCTAAAAAATAGGATGCTGATGAGGCATCGCCTTCAACATACAAAGTCTGTGGGCTGGTATAAACAGCACCTGCCTCAGTAGGAGAAATCACAAAGGTATTTTGGTCGGGGGAGTTCACTACAACCCCAAAACGGGCCATGAGCTTTATGGTGATATCAATATATGGGCGAGAAATTAATTCTCCAAGCACCTCAATCCGAATTGCTTGGCGCGCTATCAAGGGTAAAGCCATTAATAAAGCAGTTAAGAATTGGCTTGATACATCACCTCGAACTCGAATCACATCCGGTAAATTCAGCTTACTCTTATGAATCAACAAGGGCGGATAACCTACTTCCTTTTCATAATCAATCTGCGCCCCCACTTGCTTAAGGCCGTCAACCAGATCGCCAATGGGACGCTCATGCATCCGGGGTACGCCCGATAAACGGTAATTACCTTCCTGCATCACTAATGCAGCCGTTAATGGACGAATTGCTGTACCAGCATTACCCATGAATAAATCCGCTTCTTTGTTTTGGAACAGTCCACCGCAACCCGTAACGACGCAATCTAAACCACGATCTTCAATTGAAAGGCCAAGTTGACGTAATGCATTGCGCATCACCTGCGTATCATCTGCATCCAATAATTGCTTTAGTGTTGTTACTCCATTTGCAAGTGCGGCTAATAATAAAACGCGATTTGAAATACTCTTGGAGCCTGGGAGTGTGATTTCACCTTTTGCGCCTTGAAATGGCCCAACCTGAATTGCTGGACTTGCCATTAAGACTCATCCCACTGCTGTCGTGCCTGGCTTGCCTTTTGAAAAACCTTTTCCAAACCATCTACGTCCCCTTTGGCAATCATCTCACGCAGACGCTGTGTGATGCTCAGATATTGATCGAGCTCTTTCAGAATCGCTTGCTTATTTGCAATGCATATATCCCGCCACATTTCAGGACTGGATGCAGCAATCCGCGTGAAATCCCTAAAGCCAGCCCCAGCATGCCCCAGTTTTTGCTCCGCATCTTCAGAGTTAAGAACGCTCGCCATCAAGGCATAGGAGAGGATATGTGGCAAGTGGGAAACAGCCGCATAAATCGCATCATGTTGAACTGCTGATATTCGTTTTATCTTAGAGCCTACCGTCATCCAGAATTGCTCAACCAACGCAACATCCGCCACACTATTTTCTTGTAACTGACAAATAATCGTTTGCTTATCCTGAAACAAATCTGCTCGTGCAGCCGAAGCGCCGTGCTGAGCTCCACCAGCAATGGGATGCGCAGGAACAAACTGACAAACCTTCTTACCTAACGTTTCTTTAGCCGCCAAGATCACGTCGCACTTAGTACTGCCAGCGTCTGTAATGAGAGTATTCGGGCCCAAATGGGGCTCCATCTGAGCGAAGACTGAGCGCATTTGTGCAACTGGTACGCATACGACGATCCATTGTGAGGATCTGACGGCATCAGCCAAATCAGCCACTCGATCAATGGCGCCTATCTTGAGGGCCTGATCCAAATTAGCAGCGCTTCGTCCCACACCAATTATTTGATGAACGACTTTAGCCTGCTTCAGTGCCAAACCCAAAGAAGCGCCTACCAAGCCCACGCCAATAATGCTAACCGTGCCAAATTGATTTGCACTCATGCCAATACCTTTTCATCTTTTAAGATTTGAGCAAAGGCATCTAGAAATGCGGCATTTTCTTGCGGTAAACCGATAGAGATGCGCAGCCACTGAGGCAGGCCATAGTTACCAACTGGTCGCACGATTACGCCGCGCTTCAAAAGTTCTTGATTTACTCGAACACCAGCATGATGATCGTTACCCACTTTTACAAGAACAAAATTACCCGAAGATGTCAAATAAGGCATTTTCATCCGCTCAAAGGCCTCTGTTAATTGCGCATAACCCGCTTTATTAAGTTCATAGCCTTTTTGTAAGAATGCTTCATCCTGTAAAGCAGCAATTGCAGCAGCTTGCGCTAGGCTATTCACATTAAAGGGTTGACGTATTCGATTCAGTAAGTCAGTTAAGGTGGGTTGAGCAATGCCGTAGCCAATGCGTAGTCCTGCTAAACCATAGGCCTTTGAAAAACTGCGTGACACAATTAAATTCGAATGAGTCCGAACCCAAGCAATTGCGTCGTACCGCTGCTCCGGAGATAAATATTCGTTATAGGCCTCATCCAAAACAATCACAACATGGGGCGGCACCTGAGTAATAAAAGAGGAAATAGCGTCGGGTTGTAAATAGCTGCCAGTCGGATTATTTGGATTCGCAATAAAGACTAACTTAGCTTGGTCACCTAAGGACTGAATCGTGCGAAGCATTGCAGGCAGATCATGGCCATAATTTGAATCCGCAAGAACCTCAATCGCCTTTGCTCCAATCGCTTGGGTAGCCAATGGATAGACGGCAAATGCATGTTTTGAGAACACCACCGCATCACCCGCATGGGCTACAGCACGAGCGGTTAGCTCGAGGATGTCATTACTCCCATTTCCAAGTGTAATCCAATCTTCAGGAACGCCAAGTCGATTGGATAAGACCTGCTTGAGCTCAAATCCATTGGAGTCTGGATAACGCCCAAGCTCACTGGCAACCTTTAACATTGCTTGCTTAGCGGACTCCGGGATCCCGAGTGGGTTCTCATTGGAGGCCAATTTCACAATCTTGCTTTCGTCTAGACCATACTCACGCGCAACCTCGCTAATAGGTCTGCCACCCACATAGGGAGCAATTGCTTGCACATGGTCTAAACCGATTTTCGTTGCCATTGACGTGTGATGAACTTCATTAGGATGATCTTAATTTTTAGCTCTCGGGTAAGAGCCAAGCTTTTTATAAAACGCTGCGATTATCTTTAACTCGTCAATTGCTTTGGCCACTTTTGCATCCTCTGCATGACCTTCAATATCAATGTAGAAGTGATACTCCCAAGAGCCCTTGCGAGCCGGTCTAGACTCAAAGCGAGTCATCGAGACGCCATGTTTGGCCAATGGAGCAAGCAAGTGATGAACAGCGCCAGGCTGATTGGAAACCGATAGCACCAAAGAGGTTTGATCGTGACCGCAAGGCTGACATGCGTATTGGCCAATCACCACAAAGCGAGTGCGATTATTGGGGTCATCCTGAATGTGTGCAGAGATGATTTGTAAACCATAGGCAATTTGCGCAGGATCCCCAGCAATCGCAGCAATACTGTTATCAAGGCTGGCCATACGCGCAGCCTCAGCATTACTACTGACTGCTTGGCGTTGTAATTGCGGGGCATGCGTACTAAGCCATTGCTGACACTGGGCTAATGCTTGCGCGTGAGCACAGACCGTATTGATGCCATCCAAACTTCCCGTTTTGCTAAGAAGGTGATGCCGAATGGGTAATACCACTTCACCGCTAATTTGTAGAGGGCTCTCCAACAGCAAATCGAGAGTGCGCGAGACAGCTCCCTCGCTGGAGTTCTCCACTGGCACCACCCCAAAATCAGCGGCACCTTTTTCAACGGATTTGAATACCTCATCCAAACTGGCGCAAGGTAAGCCCTGAATTGATTGTCCAAAAAACTGTTGTGCAGCCAACTCAGAAAAAGTACCAACAGGTCCTAAGTATGCAACCGTTTGCCTTGATTCCAATGCTCTGCACGCCGACATAATCTCGCGCCAGATCGAGGCAATCCCATCGGGAAGCAAAGGCCCTGAATTTTTACCGAGGACATTCTGAATAACCTGATTCTCACGCTCAGGCCGAAAAATAGGTGTTGAGGATTCGTTTTTAATATGGCCGACATCTTGAGCTGCCTTCGCTCTCTTAGAGAGAAGGGCTAAGAGCTCAGCGTCAATCGCATCAATCTTGGCGCGCAAGGGGGCTAATCGTTGATCATCATTCGACATTAAGCGCGCCTCTCAAATTCCTGCATGAAGGCCAGTAAGGTTTCAACCCCAGCAATTGGCATCGCGTTGTAGATGCTCGCCCGCATCCCGCCAGCGGCCTTATGACCGCGCAGTGCAGCCAACCCTGCCTCACTTGACTGTGCCAAAAACTCTGCATTCAAACGCTCGTCTTTCAGAAAAAAAGTAACATTTGTTCTCGACCGGCAATTTTTGTTGACCCGACTCTCATATAGAGAGCTTTGATCAATAAAGTCATATAACAAAGATGATTTAACCTGACTTCGGCGTTCCATCTCTGCTACCCCGCCCTGTCGCTTAATCCACTTAAATACTAAGCCTGAAAGATAAATTGGGAAAGTGGGGGGGGTATTGAACATTGACTGATTGGCAGCCTCCTTAGCCCAATCCCAAATCGATGGAGTAATACTCATTGCATGCCCCATCAAGTCCTTGCGCACGATCACAATAGTGACACCAGCAGGCCCAATATTCTTCTGGGCGCCCGCAAATAAAACACCACAACGGCGCACATCCATCTTTTTAGACAAGATATTGCTTGAAATATCGGTAACTAAAGGGGTGTTTCCAATATCTGGAAAGTTTGCAAACTCAACGCCACCAATGGTCTCATTGGCGCAAATATGAACATAGGCAGAATCATCAGAGAGCTTCCAAGAATTACGCTCTGGAATACTCCGAAATTGATCATCAAGGGATGAAGCGGCAATATGGGCTTCTCCATATTTTTGTGCTTCCTTCACTGATTTCTCTGACCAAATTCCTGTGACAATAAAGTCGGCTTTAGGCTTTTTTGCCAAGGCCATAAGATTCATGGGAATCGCAGCATTTTGACCAATGCCACCCCCTTGCAATAGCAAAATCTCATAATCATCCGGGATCGACATCAACTCACGCAGATCAGTGAGCGTCTCTTCATAAACCGCCATAAACTCTTTGCTTCGATGGCTGATCTCCATCACGCTTGTACCAAGACCATGCCAATTCAGAAGCTCATCGGAAGCCTGCTGCAAGACCTCCTCTGGCAAGGTTGCTGGGCCCGCTGCGAAGTTATAAATGCGGCGGTCAAAACTCATGATGATTTATGGTTTCGGATTGCTGGAATTAAGCATCGCTAGAGGATTCTGAAAGATTGTCGGACTCCTCGCCGAGCACATCGGCATCGTCATCAGAGTCGCTTTCAGCAATCCGCTGCAAACCAGATAAATGCGTTCCCTCATCCACATTGATCAAGGTGACACCTTGTGTGGATCGACCCATTTCCCGAATCTCCGACACGCGAGTTCGAACCAAAACACCGCCCGTGGTAATGAGCATGATTTGATCTTCAGGTGAGACTAACGCTGCAGCAACAACCTTGCCGTTTCGCTCGCTGGTCTGGATTGCTATCATGCCCTTAGTACCGCGACCATGACGGGTGTATTCCGCGATGGGTGTGCGTTTACCAAAACCATTCTCTGTAGCGGTTAAGACACTGCTGGGCGCATCATTCGCAGTGGTATCCGTGTTCATACTTGCTTCTTCTGAAATCTCTGCAGGTGCAACTAACATTGCAATGACTTCCTGCCCTTCGCCCAAGTTCATTCCTCGGACACCGCGCGCTGTTCTGCCCATTGGACGGACATCATTTTCATCGAATCGGACCGCTTTACCAGCATCTGAGAACAACATTACATCGTGTTTGCCATCCGTGATTGCTGCACCGACTAAGAAATCGCCCTCATCTAAATCAACTGCGATGATTCCAGCTTTACGTGGGTTCGAGAAATCCGATAAGCGGGTCTTTTTCACTGTGCCACGCCGGGTAGACATAAAGACGTATTGATCATCCTGGTAGCCTTTAATAGGTAATATAACCGTGATCTTCTCTCCCTCAATTAAGGGGAACATGTTGACGATCGGCTTACCTCGAGAAGTGCGGCTACCTTGCGGAACTTCCCAGACCTTTAACCAGTACATCCGGCCACGATCCGAGAAACAAAGAATGGTGTCGTGGGTATTGGCAACGAACAAGGTATCGATCCAATCTTCATCTTTGGTTGTGGCTGCTTGCTTACCACGCCCTCCGCGCTTTTGGGCACGGTACTCACTCAAAGGCTGGCTCTTCATATAACCAGAGTGTGACAAGGTCACCACCATATCGGTTGGCGTAATGAGATCTTCTGTAAAGAGTTCCGTCGCATTCATCTCAATGAAAGAGCGACGACCTGTGTCACCGCCAGCTTGACCGAACTCATCTTGCACTTCTTTTAGCTCGGTCTCGATGACTTTGGTCACTCGATCAGGCTTTGCTAAAAGGTCTAAGAGATCCGCAATCTCATCCATTACCTCTTTGTACTCAGCAACAATCTTCTCCTGCTCTAAACCGGTTAAACGTTGTAAGCGCATCTGCAGAATTTCTTGCGCCTGTCCATCGGAGAGTCGATAAAGCCCACTGGTTTGCATACCGTACTCTGGTAGCAAGCCCTCTGGGCGGAATGCATTACGTCCGCCAGGGGCTTCCCCCTCAGCGCGTGCCAGCATCTCGCGGACCAAAGAAGAATCCCATGCCTGTGCCATGAGCTCTTGCTTAGCCTCAACCGGATTGGTGGCTGCTTTGATAATGGCGATAAAGCGATCAATATTAGCCAATGCAACTGCAAGACCTTCCAATACATGCCCGCGTTCGCGCGCCTTGCGCAGTTCAAAGATTGTTCTTCTGGTAATCACTTCGCGGCGATGTGCCAAGAAATATTCCAGCATTTGCTTCAAATTCAATAGGCGGGGCTGGTTATCTACCAAGGCCACCATGTTCATACCAAAGTTGTCTTGGAGTTGCGTACTCTTGTAAAGATTATTGAGAACCACCTCAGGTACCTCGCCACGTTTGAGCTCAATCACGACTCGCATACCAGATTTATCAGACTCATCGCGCAAGTCGGAGATACCTTCGATCTTTTTCTCATTCACAAGCTCAGCAATGCGCTCTAGCAAGTTTTTCTTATTAACCTGATAAGGCAACTCATCGACAATAATCGCCTGACGCTGACCCTTCTCCATATCCTCAAAGTGCGTTTTTGCCCGCATGACTACGCGGCCGCGGCCAGTGCGATAACCTTCGCGCACACCTTGCACGCCATAGATAATTCCAGCGGTTGGGAAGTCGGGAGCTGGGACAATTTCAATTAACTCATCGACTGTGCAATCAGGGTTGTGGAGCACATGCAAGCACGCCCGAATGACCTCATCCAAATTATGGGGAGGAATATTGGTCGCCATACCCACGGCAATCCCAGAGGACCCGTTAATGAGCAAATTGGGTACCTTTGCCGGTAGGATTAGGGGCTCTTTTTCACTACCGTCGTAGTTCGGGCCAAAATTAACCGTTTCTTTGTCCAAATCGGCTAATAGCTCATGGGCAATCTTACGCAACCGAATTTCGGTATAACGCATTGCAGCGGCGTTATCCCCATCTACCGATCCAAAGTTACCCTGACCGTCTACCAGCATGTAACGTAGAGAAAAATCCTGGGCCATCCGAACAATCGTGTCATAAACGGCGGTATCCCCGTGGGGGTGGTATTTACCGATAACATCTCCCACAATACGAGCTGATTTCTTAAAAGCTCGGTTCCAATCGTTGTTTAATTCATACATCGCAAAAAGGACTCTGCGATGTACGGGTTTTAACCCATCCCTCACGTCTGGCAAGGCTCGGCCGACGATCACGCTCATGGCGTAGTCCAGGTAGGACCGCCGCATTTCGTCTTCTAGGGATATTGGTAGAGTTTCTTTAGCGGCTTGTTCCATCTCGAAATAATATCATTTCGCAGTCATAGCACCTGTGCTAACATTCTTCTAGTAGTTGGTACCTATATTAGTATTAGTGCTTTAAGCCTTAAGAGCATTTATTGAGCTTTTGGGCGTTTAGTCTGCATTAACTTATTTAAATGTTTTTTGAGGATAAAAAATGAACAAAACCCTAAAACTGATGCTCGCAGCATTAATTACTATTTCTGCTGGTTCAGTCATGGCTCAGCCAAAGAACGTTGACAACTGGGTCAACTCAACCGGAACTCCTTGGAGAAACGGCGACGGCACATTGTGCTGGCGTGATGCTACCTGGACCCCTGCAACTGCTGCTGCAAACTGCGATGGCTGGCTTGCTCCCAAACCTGCCGCTGCTCCTGCTCCTGCTCCTGCTCCTGCTAGCAAGGTAGCGCAGAAGAAAATTACCCTCCAAGCAGATACTTTGTTTGACTTTGATAAATCCACCTTGAAGTCTGATGGTGTGGCTACTTTGAATAAAGTCGCTCAAGATGTCAAGAAAATGAAGCTTGAGGTAGTCATCATTGTTGGTTATACCGACAGCGTTGGTTCCGATGCTTACAACATTGCCTTAGGTCAACGTCGTGCAAATGCCGTGAAGTCTTTCCTCACCAATGACGGTGGCGTTGAGGCAACCCGCGTTTACACCGAGAGCAAAGGCAAAGCTGACCCTGTTGCAAGTAATGCAACTGCAGAAGGTCGTGCTAAGAATCGTCGCGCTGTAATCGAAGTTGTTGGTACACAGCCCGTGAAGTAATTAGTCTCTTTAGACTGTAAAGCCCGGTTCGCCGGGCTTTTTTATTGCTTCTTTTGTATAGTGGTAGTTTTATAACTCTAAGTGATTTAATTCATGAGTAATGTAGACCAAAGCGAGATTGATAAATTTAGCGCCCTAGCGCACCGTTGGTGGGATCCCACCAGTGAGTTCAAACCTCTTCACGCTATCAATCCACTCCGCTTAGGCTGGATTGAGTCAGTCACTAGTCTAACCGGTAAAAAAGTATTAGATGTGGGTTGTGGTGGTGGCATCTTGGCTGAATCGCTCTTCAAGGCTGGTGGGATAGTTACAGGCATTGATCTATCCAATAAGGCCCTCAAGGTTGCAGAACTGCATCAGTTAGAAAGTAATACCTCGGTGCAGTATCGCTTGATTTCTGCCGAAGATTTAGCTAAAGAGGAGCCTGAACAATACGATGTTGTGACCTGTATGGAAATGCTGGAGCATGTCCCAGATCCAAGCTCTGTTGTTCAGGCATGTGCAACCCTCTGCAAACCTGGAGGCAGTATCTTCTTCTCAACCCTGAACCGCAATCCCAAGTCGTATTTGTTTGCCATCATTGGTGCGGAATACGTCCTGAGGTTATTGCCTAAGGGGACCCATGAGTACGATAAATTTATTAAGCCTTCTGAGCTAGCGGGCTTTACCAGACAAGCTGGTCTTGAGCTACTGGAGATCAAGGGAATGACCTATAACCCGCTGACGCAGATCTATCGGCTGGGTAGCGATACGGATGTGAACTACATGATCGCCACACGCAAATCTGAATGATGTCGTCTATTCCCTTGTTTGAGGGGGTCTTCTTTGATCTAGATGGCACCTTAGCCGACACTGCCCCTGATCTGGTGGCGGCAGCAAACCGCTTATTAATTGCTAAGAACAAGTTACCGATGCCCTATGAATCCCTACGACCCATGGCCTCAGCGGGGGCACGAGGATTGATCCAAAAAAGTTTTGGAATTGACAAAGAACATCCTGATTTTATTTCCTTACGTGACGAATTTCTGAACTACTATGAAGAGGCCTTACTGGTTCATAGCAAGCTCTATGAGGGGATGGAAGAGCTGCTTCAAAAACTCGAGGACGAAAAGCTTCCTTGGGGTATTGTGACCAACAAACAAAAACGGTTTACTGTGCCACTCACTGAGAAAATGGGTCTTATGCAACGAGCGCATTGTGTCGTTTCTGGTGACACCACCCCGTTCTCTAAGCCCCATCCGGAACCCATTTTGCATGCCGCACGACTGACTAAGGTCAATCCGCAAAAGGCACTTTATGTTGGCGACGATATTCGAGATATCGTGTCGGGAAAAGCAGCTGGGATGCAAACTGCGGCTGCTCTTTATGGGTATTGTGGATGCAACGAGCCCCCAAATACATGGGGCGCTAACTACCAAATCCAACACCCTCGAGAACTCCAGCAGATCATCTTTGCAAAATAAGGTGTGCAATTTCAGTCTAAACGTCTTAAAATAGTTATCCCAATGCAAGGAATTCTGGGGTCGACATGGTTTCGACGTGGATTACAAAGCATCAAGGGCATACCGAGGACCCGTTATCTCGTAAATCAATGGGAATGCAATAACTGCTAACGACGACGCACTAGCCGCTTAAATGCGGTTGCCCCTGAACTGATTCTCTCTTGGGTCAGGTAGCGCAAGCTACATCAGGGTCATTTACAAGAGATAAGATCAATTCATGTCACGGGGGTTGATACGAAAATCTAGTGAATCGCTATTGCAAAGCGTGTCGATTCGCGTTGCACTGGTTAAATTAAATAATTAGACTAAGTATGTAGAACTTGTTGTAGAGTGTTTGCGGACGCGGGTTCGATTCCCGCCGACTCCACCAATTTTTAGATTAACCCCTTGCTAGGATTATCTCCTGTCGACTATCGCGCAGAGCGATCAGCCATTTTTCCATCAAAACATGGCTTCCATTTCTTTACGAACGCGATAGGCGTCGGTTGTTTTATCAATGGCGACATCGTCCCAACAAAGGCTTTGACCCTTTTTAACAGGTCGCACCACTTTCACTTGATGAGCTAAGCCTAAAGGCAGTCCACCCATTTGTGATGATTTTTTAGCTGGCAAGAGTTTGCCCCAAACCGTATATCCACCCTCTCCATCTAATACATCTCCAGGATTTAGATCGCGCTTAGCAGTAGCAACCACGTCAGCATTCCAGCAATAGGGAACTCCGGTAGCTTCTTTTCGAAGAGCAACGCTTGCTACCGACATACCGACTTCTAGACCAATTAAGTGCCAACGCTTATAGAGCGTAAAGTATCGCCCGCTGGGGTCGGTATGTGCTTTATATTCTTCAAAACAATTTTTGATGTATTCGGTTTCGGCCTCAACTGTGACCCAAATGCCCATGCGAATGTCATACGGGATTGTTCTGCCATCTTTTTCAAGAGATGAAATTACTTCTACCATTCCCTTTTGTTCAAGGTGCCCGCCTTCACTCATAGGTCTTGTAACAACTGGGATATCTTCAACGCTAGCAGGAGGGTAGAGCAAACCATTGCTTGGTACAAGTAGCCCCGTTGCATTTGCAACCGCGGTCGATTCGATGGAGGGTTTAGAACCATCCAAAAAGCTATTAAACATTTTTGGGTTTAATCCACCTCGTACCGCTTGCTCAGGGCTTAGGCCGTAATGATTCCATACTGTATCTGGAGTGGAATCGGCATAATGTGGCAACCACTTATGGCCACGCCCTGCTGCGACCACTGGAAATCCACAGGTACGCGCCCAATCCACTAAATCACAAATTAAGGCAGGCTGATCACCAAATGCTAAGGAATAAATCACATTGGCCTCTTTGGCCTTTTTTGCTAATAGCGGCCCACAAAATGCATCGGCCTCTACGGTGACATTCACCACATGCTTACCCTGGGAGAAAGCTTTTAAACAATGTTCGACTGCAGCAATGGGGTTGCCAGTACATTCCACAATTACATCAATCTGTGATGCATTAACTAATTTTGTCCAATCGTCTGTAATAAAGCAGCTTTTTTCCTGAACTGCCATCTCAATCGATTTGGCCTGAATCTGGTTCATGTCCCATCCAACCCGCTTTAAATTGGCTTTGGCAGCATCTGGGGATAAATCAGCAATTCCAACTAAATGGACCCCTGGGGTTCTAGGTATTTGTGCCAGATACATGGCGCCAAATTTACCGGCTCCGATTAAACCAACTCGAATAGGATTCTGATGACGTTCACGTTCTTGTAACTGTTGATAAAGACTCATGAGATTTAGTTATATCGCTGTTAATCGGTTATGTTGATAGTCATCAATCGCTTGCTCAATTTCTTCACGGGTGTTCATCACAAACGGTCCGTGTTGAACAATGGGTTCATGAAGGGGTTTTGCTGCCAACACAATCGCCTTTGCGCCCTGCTCTGAGGCGGTAATATTTAATTGATCACCCTCACTCAAAATAATTGCTGATTGTTTGGGAGCGGCCTGTAAGGCTGAGCCAATCTTCAGATCACCCTCGTAGATATAGATAAAAGCATTGTGGGTAATGGGTATTGAATGAGAAAAAGACTCTTGGGCGTGTAGGTGAATATCAAAAAAGAGTGGTTCGGTACTTAAACCATGAATGGGTCCGCAAATAACTTCCCCACGTAGATTGTGATACTCACCAGCGATCACTTTGATAAGGCCCCCGCCCGGAAAAGTGCCGCGAGGAATCGTATCGTCTTGAATGTCCTGATAGCCGGCTGGCTTCATTTTTTCTTTAGCGGGCAAATTAATCCACAGTTGAAAGCCGCGCATTACACCACTTTCTTGCTGTGGCATCTCTGAATGAATAATGCCTCGACCAGCAGTCATCCATTGGACGCCGCCTGTTTTTAAATGGCCTTGATTTCCCAAATGATCTTCATGCAACATATGGCCCTCGAGCATATAGGTCACGGTCTCAAAACCTCGATGGGGGTGCGGAGGAAAGCCAGCTACATAATCATTCGGATCATTCGATGAGAACTCATCCAACATCAAGAATGGATCCAAGCGTTGGCGATCTTGCCCGCCCAAACTTCGGCGCAGACGCACTCCTGCGCCATCCGATGTAAGGACCCCAGGAATAATGCGCGTAATTTCTCGGTTCATAATTTAAGAGCTTGGTGGGTGGTCTTCGGGATGAATATCTAAAGCGATTAAGAAACGGGAGACCATATTGTAGCTAGCAATTACCCCCACTAACTCTACTAAGGCAGTGCTTCCTAATATGTTTAAGAGTCGCTCCATTAATACGGGATCAACTTTAATGTGACGGGTCATTTGCAAGGTTAATTCCAGGGCATCATTTTCTAAATCACTAAAACAGTCTGGGTTAAATTTTTTTTGGCCAAGGTGGCGCATAGCATCCACCTGCTCTTGCGTCCCTCCTGCTTTTAGAAACGGTGGCGCATGGTGAAGGAATTCATATTCGGCACCATTCAGAATCGCGACGCCACACATACCAAGCTCTCTTAATTTAGGATCTAAAGATAGCTTTTCTCGAATATTGCCGATGAAGATATTCCAGCCTCTGGCAAACGGTTCGCTATGCAACAACATGCGATCAAGGTTAATAAACTGACCGCCACGCCGCTTTCTAATCTCGGCAACCAGATCAGCGGGCTCTGATAAATCAAGGGGTTGATACGGTATTAAGCGGGAATTTGACATAATTGTAGGGGTTCGATGTATTTCATTCCCTCTAGTTTAGCGACAAACTTGATTAATATTACGGCTTATGAACGATTTAACGAGCGAGCCCAAGTCACTACCTATCCTAAATATTGCTGGGTATCAGTTTGTTCGCTTAGACCAGTTAGAGTCTTTGCGGGAGTGTTTACAAGAATCCGCACTTCTTCATCAACTCAAGGGGACCATTCTTCTTGCCGAAGAAGGTATTAATTTATTTCTGGCAGGTCTAGAAAATGATATTCAAGAATTCCTAAACACTATTCGAGCAGATCCTCGACTGCGAACTTTTACAACAAAAGATAGCTGGTCGTCATCACAGCCTTTTCGTAAGTTGCTGATCAAAATAAAGAAAGAGATTATTCGGATGAATCATCCGACAATCGCCCCAGAAAAAGGTAGGGCAAAATTTATTGCTCCTGAGAAGTTAAAGCAATGGCTTGACCAAGGACATGATGATTTAGGACGACCCGTAGTAATGATTGATACACGCAATAGCTTTGAAGTGGAGTATGGCAGCTTTGATAATGCCATGCACTTCAATATCAATAAATTTAGCGAGTTTCCGAAGGCGATTGAATCGCATCTTTCGGAACTTGCTGA
>RFQL01000040.1 GCA_009924985.1 Burkholderiaceae bacterium
GTAAAACTGATACTGTTTAGAGTCTTGCTTTGCTTGAATTGCGATTTGATCCCAGTCTTTAGCAAATAAGATTAAGATCTTTTTCATCGACATCGCTCGGG
This sequence comes from Burkholderiaceae bacterium, assembly GCA_009924985.1. Taxonomy (GTDB): domain Bacteria; phylum Pseudomonadota; class Gammaproteobacteria; order Burkholderiales; family Burkholderiaceae; genus Polynucleobacter. The sequence goes on from RFQL01000040.1 coordinate 102, forward strand.
TACAAAATTAGCTCGAGCTTTTGCTCGTTGCTCCATTTTCTCAAAGCGCGTTTGTATGCGGCTGGTCATAAAATGTTCTACGACAAAACGAGGGATGATGCTGTCAGGCAAAATAAATGCTTCATAGCTAAATAAGGTTCCATGATCCTTAGGGGTAAGTTTCCATTTAGCTTGATACTCTTTAAAATAACCCTTCACTTGTTTTAGCTCCATTCCATGGATGGGATACTCGGTATAGTCAATCACAGAATCAAAACGAATAGGGAAAAATAGTACTCGATCTTCTACTACCTGCTCTACTCTCACTGTATTGTCTGACAAACGCGTGATCTTGCTACTCTTAATCCCCTCCGATGGTTCATTGCTTGAAAAATCTGTCAGCAAAACATATGCTTGGCAATCATTTAAGGGAGACATATAGCTAGCTTGCACCTCAAAGCCATTACGCACTTGCTCAACACGGATTGAAATACCCTGATCACCACGATCTGCAAGCACTTCGCTTGTAGATCCTCCAAAAATAACTGCAAGGCATAGATACGTTAATTTATTAACTGATCCTAGAGAGAAACTGAACAAACTCAGAGTCAGATGCTTGTGCTTAGATCGGTTAACCATGCTGGTGAGTGTTTCAGTAAAAAGGCTTCAAGGGGTTTATCTTGGCCGCTAATGACCAAAAGACTGATGACGATCAAGAATCCACCCAGTACCTGTTTGCCATATTTACCTACTTTTCCCAACGCCCCCTTGGCACCCTGCATCGCCGAACGCGACACCATACCGATCAGGGCAAGCGGTATTCCTGCTCCCAGTCCAAAAATCGTCATCACAATAAGAATTTTGCCAAGATCTGTGCCTTGACTTGCTAATGTAATTGCCGCACCTAGCGTTGGACCAACGCAAGGCGTCCACACTAAACCCAGCAATGCACCAATCATGAACTGTCCAAAAAGTCCATCGATGGTAACTTTAGCAAGAAGATTATTACCAGACCCGCTAATGCCCGACATCGCAACAGTAAAGCGTTCTTGAAGGGAGCGAGAAATTAGAACTACGCCGATTATTAACATGACAACCGAAGCAATTATCCGAAATTGATCTTGGGCTAAGCCAATACTAGAGCCCAAACTCGCTAAGACACTCCCAATTAATGCAAACGACACTGCAAGACCACCCGCTAGTGCAATAGGTCCATAGCGATGCTGATTTGCTGCTGCGCCAATAATGATTGGAATTAATGGTAAGACACACGGCGATAGGATTGATAGGACTCCTGCTAAAAAAGCAAAGAGAAAAGATCCTAAGCCAAAATCCATTAAATAGCCTGTTTAGCTAATTTTGATAGAGCCGCTTCTTTAGAATCCCCAGTAGCACGCGCAACTTCTTTACCGCCTTTAAATACAATGATGGTACTTTGTGAGCGCACCTTCAGTGTTTTTAAAAGATCTTTTTGTGTATCAAACTCGAGTTGATAAAAAGTAACATTTTTAAACTCAGGGGCTTTTATAAAGGTAGATAGAACTTTATCTTGCGATTTACAAGTTGAGCACCAATCAGCATGAACAGAGATCACTGCTGATTTGCCTTTTTTCTCAATCTCGGCGAGGTCGGCTGCAGTAATAGGTACCCCGGCAGAAAATACAGAAGTTGAAATTAAGGCAATGCCGCCTACGATTAGATTTTTTAATACATTCATGGTGTGACTCCCGATTACAACTAAATAATTAATCACACTATTTTAAGTCTTAACGCTTAAAAGTTCTTGCGAGCGATACCTTGACTGTAATTAGGCACTAAATAGAAAATTTATGATGCTCGAGAGCGGGCCACAAAGCGCGCATAGAGGCTGATAAGAGCTTGTAACAAAGTAGCAAAAATTGCGGCTGGTATTGCTCCAGCAAGCATCGTCTGGGTATTATTGGTTGCCAACCCTTGCGCTATCCTCTCACCATAACCCCCTGCTCCCACAAATGCTGCGATGGTAGCTGTACCCGTTGCAGTAATAGCAGCAATCTTAATGCCACTAACAATGCTAGGAATGGCTGCAGGTAACTCAATTTTTATCAAACAGATCCATTTATTAGCCCCTAAGGCTCTAGCGGATTCACGTAATGCTGGATTTACTGTTAGTAGGCCTGTATTAGTATTTTCAATAATTGGGAGTAAGGCATACAGTGATAATGCAGTAATTGCTGGTAGCGGACCAATCGTTTGAAAAATTGTGATCAGGAAAGCTAGTAATGCAAGAGATGGGATCGTTTGAAAAACTCCGGATACATACAGCATTGGATTGCCTACAGAGGGATTGAAGAAGGTCAAAATTCCCAGCGGGATACCAATCATCATGGCAATGAACAATGACAAAAAGACCAATAAAGAATGTTCATAACTTAGACGTAAAAAGTCTGGGCCAAATAATTGCCTCATAAATGAAAGGGGCTCAGAAGCTAGTTGCTCTTTGGTGATAAACGATTGGGCGGTACTAGAAAAGGTTAACCCTTGACCCTCCACTGCAGCGTTCATATTTCGCATCTCTATTTGTGAAATCTTCTGCGATAAACCCTCTAAGGCCAATAAGGCTTTCGGTTTATCTTTAAAACTCTCTACACGGTAGAGCAAAACGGCTTCATACGAGGGAAAAAAATTTTGGTTATCGATTAGGAGGATAATTTTTTCATTACTGAGTTGCGCATCGGTGGTGTATGCATCGATTAAATCAACCTGTTTCTTTTCAAGAGCAGAATAACTAAGGCCATGGTCCAGCCCCTTAGCGCTCAGGCTTGCAAGGCCATAAACTTTCTGAATGGATGGCCATCCGTCAGGTCTGCCTAGAAACTCATGTGAAAAACCAATCTTTAGGCTTGGATGTTTTGCAAGATCCGCAATTGTTGTGATCCCAAGCTGCATTGCCTGGTCTTTTCTCATTGCAAGGGCATAGGAATTTTGAAAGCCCAGAAATACACCTGCCTGTAATTTGAGTGGCAGCAATCTTTTGTTGATCTGCTCCAAAGAGAGAGTTCTGTCCTCTTTTAAAATCTCCTTCGTAATCGTGCCAAGATATTCTGGATAGACGTCGATATTGCCTTGTAGAAGAGCATTAAACAGAATGGTTGTGTTACCAAGCCCTAATTTGGTTTTAATCTCATAATCGGTATTATTTTTTAGGGTCTGCGCAATAATCTCAGCCAGAATATACGATTCGGTAAAGCGCTTACTGGCTACGGTCACAGTTTCTGTATTTTTACCAACACTCTCTGCATTTGATATATGCGCAAAGCTAATAAAGAGGCTAATCAGGATGAACAGATAGTTTTTTACTTTCTTAGTGATTGGGCTCCCCAGAAAGTTCATCCGTATCTTCATTAAATTTGTAAGCGCTCTTCCTGGCGCGCATTCACCGCTTGTAAGCCCTTAGCCCAGGACTTAGTCGGTAGACCAGTCTGATCATGGATGATCTTGGCACGCTGCTCTACATTCTTCCAATCGGTATTGATCATCGGGCCCTTAAAGGCGATGGCGACCGCATTGCAATCGTGCGATTCCGGGAATATCAGTACCCTGCCCTTAAAGGCTTTGCACATATTGTTGAGGTTGATATCAAAACTTTTGTGCTGTGAGAACAAATTAACGGTCATCACCCCAGTGACCTTTAGGGTGTTAAAACAGGCTTTATAAAACTCGAGTGAGCTCAGTACAGGTCCTTTGGCATCCGCGTCATATAAATCCACTTGCAAGACATCGAACTGCTGCTGATGGCGTTTATTCTGCACGAAACTCAGGGCATCGTCTTGCACTACCTTTAACTGGTCATCATCATTAGGCAAGTCAAACATGGTTCTGGCTGCAATGATGACCGCTGGGTTCAACTCTACTGTGGTATTGATTACGCCCGGGCAATGTTCAAGGGTGAACTTGGCGAGTGAGCCGGTACCTAAGCCTAATTGTGCAATTTGCATCTTGGGCTTACTCTGTAAAAAGAGTAACCAAGCCATCATCTGTTGCGAGTACTCCAGATAGATCTCGCTCGGATCCCGAATGCGCATAGCCCCTTGTATCCACGGGGTACCTAAATGCAAATACCGAATTCCGCCGGTCTCTGAGAACGTGACAGGCTCAGCGGGTAATCGTGTTTGTGCCACTCAGTTCACCCAAACGCGGGCGTTGCGGAACATGCGCAACCAGGGGCTGGCACCATCCTTAGTTTGGCTCCATTCCTTAGGATACCAACTCATTTGCACATTTCTGAAGACGCGCTCTGGGTGCGGCATCATCACCGTGAAGCGGCCATCCGCGGTGGTCACGCTGGTTAATCCCTGCGGTGAGCCATTGGGATTAAAGGGATAACGCTCGGTGGCTTGACCATGATGATCGATAAAGCGCATGGCGGCTAATTGATTATGTTCAATCTCACGTGCGTTGCCTTGGTGTTTGAAGTTGGCAAAGCCTTCACCATGCGCGACCGCTATGGGTAAATGGCTACCGCTCATTCCATGAAAGAATAGGGATGGTGACTGTAGTATCTCTACCATCACAAGCCGTGCTTCGTATTGCTCCGATTGATTGCGCGTGAACTTAGGCCATGCTTTAGCACCTGGTATTAGGCTCGCTAAATTACTCATCATCTGACAGCCATTACAAACACCTAAGGCAAAACTATCGTTACGTTGGAAGAAGCTTACAAATTGCTCGCTGAGTTGTGGGTTAAACAAAATGGTCTTGGCCCAGCCCTCACCGGCACCCAGCACATCGCCATAGCTAAATCCACCGCAGGCTACCAAGCCTTGATAGTCCTCAAGTTTTGCTTGCCCAGTAAGTAGATCGCTCATATGAACATCATGACTAGCAAAGCCAGCGAGATCCATCGCGTAGGCCATCTCAAGATGGGAGTTAACGCCCTGCTCTCGCAAGATAGCCATCTTGGGTCGCGTGCCCTTCTTAATAAATGGTGTACTGGGGTTCTCATTAGGATCAAAACGCAGGATGGGGCTCATCCCAGGATCATTTTTATCCTCTACGCTTTGATACTCGCTATCCACACAGTTGGGGTTATCGCGCAAGCGAGCGATCTGATAACTGGTGTTCTGCCAGAGTTTTTGAAGATGCGCTCTACTTTCGGTGTAAACGCACTTGGCATCACGCCAGATCTCTAAAGCATCACTTTGATTGGGTTTGCCAATCACATGACTAAAGGCGCTAATGCCACATTCGCGTAAGACTGCAAATACTGCATCGCGCTGTGATCGCTCAATTTGGATGACCGCACCTAGCTCTTCACTGAACAATGCCCGCATGGTTTGCTCATGACGCCGACCGCTGACTTGAGTAGCCCAGTTCTTGGCATCGCCATAATCTTGTTCGGTCTGGGTATCAATGCACAAAAGATCAACGTTTAGAGAGATGCCGCAATGGCTTGCAAAGGCCATCTCGGCGATACAGGCCAGTAAGCCACCATCGGAGCGATCATGGTAGGCCAAGATAGCATTGCGCTCACGTAAGATAATGATGGCATTCGTAAAGGCTTTGAGATCACTCGCGTGATCGACATTCGGTGCGTGTGTATCCGTTTGCTCAAATACCTGGGTCACAATACTGCCAGCCATCCGATTCTGATTGCGCCCCAGATCAATCAGGATTAGTTCAGTCTCGGTCTGGAGTTGCAGTTGTGGTGTGAGCGTCTTACGCACATCACGCACAGGAGCAAATGCCGAGATGATGAGTGATACAGGTGCGACCACTTGCTTGGCTTGATTGTGATCCTGCCAGGTGGTCGCCATCGATAAAGAATCTTTCCCTACAGGGATCGAGATACCCAGCTCTGGGCAAAGCTCCATTCCCACCGCCTTAACAGACTCATAGAGTTTGGCGTCTTCGCCGGGTTGGCCGCAAGCTGCCATCCAATTAGCTGATAACTTAATGTCTTCGATGCTAGCAATATCAGCAGCCAGAATATTAGTAATCGCCTCACCCACTGCCATCTTAGCTGCTGCTGGTGCATTAAAGAGTGCAAGGGGAGTACGCTCACCCATGCTCATGGCTTCACCCCGATACCCAGAGTAATCCATGGTGGTCACCGCACAATCTGCAACAGGTACTTGCCATGGGCCCACAAAGGGGTCGCGTGAGTTAAGACCGCCTACCGTACGATCACCAATCGTGATCAAAAAGGATTTACTAGCTACCGTGGGTTGTTGCAAGACCAACTCGATTGCTTCTTTGAGCTCGATGGCATTGCAGTTAAATGGGGGGAACTGTTCTTGCGTGGTATGAACATCCCGATGCATTTTGGGAGGTTTGCCCAAGAGTACTTCCATTGGCATATTAATGGGGTACTGTTGATCTGGATTTTTGGCTTGCTGTTGATCGTGCAATTGCAGTTGGCGGTTTTGAGTGGTGTGTCCGACGACCGCATAGGGGCAGCGCTCACGCTCACACATCTTGGCAAAACGCTCAAGGTCTTTTGGATGAATTGCAATCACATAGCGCTCTTGCGACTCGTTGCACCAGATCTCTGCTGGGCTCATGCCGCTCTCTTCTAGCGGGATACTACGCAGCTCAAATTGCGCACCCAGTTTTGCACTATCGGCTAGCTCTGGAAATGCATTGGATAAGCCCCCAGCCCCTACATCATGGATCGAGACAATTGGATTATGTTCGCCCAGTGCACGGCATTGATTAATCACCTCTTGCGCACGACGCTCAATCTCTGGATTGCCGCGTTGTACAGAATCAAAATCCAGATCTGCGGTATTGGCTCCGGTTGACATCGAACTCGCTGTACCGCCACCCATACCAATGCGCATTCCGGGGCCACCCAGCTGAATCAAGAGATCACCATCTTCGATGGGATGCTTATGCGTATGAATAGACTCAATCGCGCCAATACCACCGGCGATCATGATGGGCTTGTGATAGCCTCGTCGTTGCCCACCGATGGTTTGCTCAAAGACTCGGAAGTAACCACCAAGATTGGGTCGGCCAAACTCATTATTAAATGCCGCTCCTCCCAATGGCCCATCAATCATGATCTGTAAGGGGCTTGCGATCCGCTCTGGTTTGCCATAAGGACTTTTCTCCCAGGGGAGGTTTGTACCAGGGATATGCAAGTTCGATACAGAGAACCCGGTGAGACCTACTTTTGGTTTACCACCAATCCCCGTTGCGCCCTCGTCACGGATCTCCCCGCCTGATCCAGTTGCCGCACCTTGAAACGGTGCAATCGCAGTGGGATGGTTATGGGTCTCCACTTTCATTAAGGTGTGTACCAATGCACGCTTGGTTTGATAGTGTCCCGCAGGACCAACCGAGCTCCACACATCTGCATCACAGCCTTCCATGATGGCGGAGTTATCGGAGTACGCAACGATAGTTCCCTTCGGTTGCAAGCGATCAGTATTCCGAATCATGGCAAACAATGAATGCTCTTGGTTCTTACCGTCGATGGTCCAACTGGCATTAAAGATTTTATGGCGGCAGTGCTCGCTATTGGCTTGTGCAAACATAATCAGCTCAACATCGCTGGGGTTGCGCTCTAGGCGCTTGAAATTCTCCTCCAAATAGCCAATCTCATCGGCAGAGAGTGCCAAGCCTAAGGATTGATTAGCGTGCTCAAGCGCTGCTTTACCCTGCCCCATGACATCAATGCGTGTGAATGGTCGATCGGGTAAGGTTTGGTATAGGGCGTGTACGTCGTTCTCGGCAGTGACGATCACCTCGGTCATTCGATCAAATAATGCTGTCTCTAAGATCTGCTCTTGCGAGGAATTGAGATTTTTCTTAGAGGTCCATTGATAGCGTACACCGCGCTCGATCCGTAAGACCTCCAAACCACATTGATGTGCAATGTCGGTTGCTTTGCTAGCCCAGGGTGAGACCGTACCAAATCGGGGGATCACGATGACGGATTGAGTAGCTTTTGTTGTTGCAAATGGCTCACCGTACTGCAGTAAAGCTTCAAGTGTACTTACCTGATTTGCTGAGAGCTCTTGCTCTGACCAAACAAAATGCAGGTACTGTGCAGTGATGCTACTAAGCTCAATTCCTTGGGTGGCAAGGAGGCTTAAGAGCCGTTGTTGACGGAAGGCAGAAAGGGCATCAGCCCCGGGCAGACAACGGAAAAATGACATTCCGTAATTATAAGAGTGCCGTGGATTTAGCCTCTAGGTTTAGACCAAACGACCGCCCTGCAGGGTAAGTTGGCGGCTACAGCGTTTAGCCAGGTGTGGGTCATGGGTGACCAAGATGAGGGTGGAGCCGTTCTCGCGATTGAGTTGAAACAAGAGCTCAATCACTCTTGCCCCGCTGGCCTCGTCTAAGCTTCCAGTGGGTTCATCGGCAAACAAGATATTGGGCTCACTCACAAAGGCCCGAGCTAAGGCAACGCGCTGCTGTTCTCCACCCGATAGAGTTTTAGGGTAATGCGACAGGCGCTCACTAAGACCAACCTTGGCTAAGCACCCTGAGGCGGCAATACGAGACTTTGCAAGTGGATCACCACGAATCTCCAAAGGCAATATTACGTTCTCTAGAGCATTGAGGTGTGGCACCAACTGAAATGACTGGAATACAAAGCCAACGTATTGACCCCTTAGTCTTGCACGACCATCTTCATCAAGTTTGCCTAGATCTTTTTGCATGAGATGCACGGAGCCACTGCTGGGGAGATCTAAGCCGGCCAAGAGGCCCAATAAGGTACTTTTGCCCGATCCAGATGCACCAACGATAGCAACGGACTCTCCCGCGGCGATTGAGAAACTAATGTCCTGCAGTATTGCTAAGGGTCCGTCACTCGTTTGGACTGTTTTGCCCACATGGCTGACCTGCAAGACTGGGGGAGATTCATGCACAATACTCAATGTGAAACCTTTGTTTAAACAATTTATCGTGGGCTTGGCCTCCATCTTACTCGTGAGCAGCCCACCCTTGCTGGCACAAAGTAATAAAGCCCCACAATCTGGTCCACAACTCTTGGTATTGGGCGATAGTCTTTCTGCTGAATATGGTCTACCCCGAGGCACTGGCTGGGTAACCTTATTGGGTAATCAATTACGCAAAGAGGGTAGCTCGTGGCAGATCACAAACGCTAGTATCAGCGGTGAAACCACCGCCGGTGGCTTAAGTCGTTTACCGGATCTCTTAAAGCGCGTGAAGCCAAGGCTGGTAATTATTGAGTTGGGGGCCAATGACGCCCTACGCGGTCTGTCCTTGACGGCAAGCCAGAAGAACCTCAAAGAGATGATTGTGATGAGTAAGAAAAGTGGTGCCGAGGTTCTCTTATTGGGTATGCAGATCCCCCCTAACTACGGACAGGAATACACCAAACAATTTGCACGTTTATTTGTGAGTCTGGCTCAATCCGAACAAATAGCTCTTCTGCCCTTCTTCCTTGAGGGAGTAGCTACTAGACCAGAACTCTTTCAAGCCGATCGGATTCATCCAAATGAGCAAGCGCAGCCCATTCTGTTTGGCAATGTGTGGAAGGCGATGGAGCCTTTTAAGGACATGCTGAAGAACTAAAGGGATTTATCTGAATGAATTCAGTTTCTTTTAGACTCAGCAAAATATCTTTAATAAATTCCGGCGGTAAATCTGGATTATCTTTAATGGCTCTTTCTAGCTTTGCGGTAAATTCCTCATCAAAACTAAAATCCTCAGATAAATCTTGATTAAAAGACATCCTTATTCAACTACTCAATTATTGGATGTGCCTGCTGGCTTCAGTGGATTAACTACTTTCACATTCGCAAGGATGCGCATGTGATTAAGGAAGGCTGCAAACTCAGCTTGGGCTGCTAATGCTTCAATCTGTTGTGCTTGCGCTGCGCGTACTTTGGCATCGCTGGCAGGCGGTTGACGTACTTGGTCAACGCGATAGAGGATGATGCCGCCATCGGAGTTCGTGGACGAGACCACTACTGGCAACTTGGTAGGGTCAACTGCCATAATGGCATCGAGTTGTGGTGCCAAGAGATCAGTCGGCTTATTGCGTGACACCCAAACCGCCTTGGCAAAGCCATTGGTATCGTTCGGGTTCTTTTGCAAAGCCTCAAAGCGTGTGCCCGCTGCTTCAGCCGCAATCTTTTGAGCAGCTTTGATACTGAACTGCCGTTTTACTTCTGCACTAACCTCTTTAAAAGGTAAGACCTTCGCAGGATAGAAAGCGCTAACTCGGGCCGATACAAAAATACCTGGCGCAATTTGTACAGCTTCAATATTACGTTTGTTCTTGAGAGCCTCTTCATTAAAGAGAGCTTGTACTACTCTACGATCGTTCATGGGATGATCTTTGCCTAGGCTGGCTTGGCCACTGCGCCCTATTCCCTTAGCACTTTGGATGCTCAGCTTTAGCTTGTCTGCTGCAGGTTTAAGGCTATCGGCTTGATCGTAGGTCATGTTGGCAAATTGATCAGCCTTCTCATTAAACGCTTTGGCATCTTCTTTAGGATCTGCCTTTAGGACCAAGAACTCGACATCGATGGTCTCGGGAGCTTCAAATAATTTGGTATTGGCTTGGTAATACTCTTGCAACTGAGCTTCGGTTGGCGCTACTTTGCTGACGTAGTCAGCGGCAGCAAAGCGTAATACTTGTACTTGGCGTTCGGTCTCGTACATCACCGAGATGATGTCACTCAGTTTTTTATTGGGCAACTCGGTACGGGCAACCGACGTTACAAGTTGTTGCACCATGATGTCAAAACGTTGAGAGTTCTCAAACTGGTCGACACTCATACCGGCATTAGCAAGTAACTGTCGATACCTAGTTGCATCAAACGTACCGTCTGCTTTGTATAGAGCCTTAATCTCGGGGATCTGCGCTAGGTTCTGAGTCAAAAATGCATTACTCACACTGAGCTTAAGATCATTGACTGCAAATGCGAGAAGGCGCTGCTGTACTAGCTCATCTAAAACTGCTTGCCGAAATGGTAGGCTTTGTGCAATTTGGCTATTGCCCCCAAAGCGCTCTGCTTGACGCTTGGCATTGTTATCAACTTCAAGTGAGGTGATTGCTATGCCATTGACCGTGATTAGGTCAGCATCTTTATCAAAGAAGTCGGAATAGCTCGAGATCCCAAAAAACGCAAAGGAGGGAACAATGAACACCAGCAGAATGATGTGCAGTATGCATGGATTAAAAGGAATGGTGGGTGCTAACGGGATCGAACCGCTGACATTCTGCGTGTAAGGCAGACGCTCTACCAGCTGAGCTAAGCACCCCAAAAACGATCAGTCGAGATTGTAACTTAATGTTTGATCACATCCCCAGATGTGGTGCTCGCGGTCTGTTTGGCTGCCTCGGCTGCTTTCTTGGCCAGCTCCTCAGGGCTTGGGTCTGGTAGGGCCTCGGGTTTGCGCTCTAGCGCTAACTCCAAGACCTTATCGATCCAGCGCACGGGCACGATCTCGATTGCGTTCTTTACATTATCCGGAATATCAATCAAATCCTTCACGTTTTCTTCTGGGATTAAGACCAATTTGATCCCACCGCGGTGAGCCGCTAGTAGTTTCTCTTTAAGGCCACCAATTGGCAATACTTCTCCACGCAAGGTGATCTCACCGGTCATGGCAATGTCGGCTCGCACAGGAATACCGGTAAAGACCGAGACCAGTGCAGTGGTGATAGCAATACCGGCAGAGGGACCATCTTTGGGGGTAGCTCCTTCTGGAAAGTGAATATGGATATCTTTTTTCTCAAAGGCCTCATCGGTAATGCCCAATCTCTTAGCGCGCGAGCGTACTACGGTGCGCGCTGCTTCGACCGATTCTTTCATGACATCGCCAATCGATCCAGTGCGAGTAATGGTTCCTTTACCTGACATCAACGCTGCTTCAATCGTGAGAAGATCACCACCGACTTCGGTCCATGCAAGGCCAGTTACCTGACCCACTTGGTTCTCTTTGGTGGCCATCCCAAAGTCAAACATGCGCACAGAGAGGAACTTCTCGAGATTATCGGCATCCACCTTCACCGGAGCACTTTCTTTCTTCAAGAGGAGCATCTTCACGGTCTTGCGGCAGATCTTACTGATCTCACGCTCGAGAGCGCGCACACCTGCTTCACGGGTGTAGTAACGAATGATGTTGCGGATTGCACTCTCTTCAATACTCAGTTCATTGGTCTTAAGACCATTATTTTTGATCTGCTTAGGAATCAGATAGTTCATTGCGATGCTGAGTTTCTCATCCTCGGTGTAGCCCGCAAGACGAATGACCTCCATGCGATCCAATAAGGGTCCTGGAATATTGAGTGAGTTTGCCGTTGCCACAAACATGACATCCGACAGATCAAAATCAACTTCTACGTAGTGATCTTGGAATGTATGATTTTGTTCAGGATCTAAGACCTCGAGCAAGGCGCTCGCAGGGTCACCCCGGAAGTCCATTCCCATCTTATCAACCTCATCAAGCAGGAATAAAGGATTACGGACTCCCACTTTGGTAAGACTCGTTAGGATCTTGCCTGGCATGGAACCGATATAGGTCCGGCGATGGCCACGAATCTCCGACTCATCGCGCACACCACCGAGAGCCATGCGCACGAATTTACGGTTGGTAGCTCTTGCCACGGATTGACCTAAGGAGGTTTTACCAACTCCAGGTGGCCCAACAAGACAAAGGATCGGTGCCTTCAGTCGATCAACCCGTTGTTGCACAGCGAGATATTCTAAGATCCGCTCTTTAACTTTATCTAAGCCGTAGTGATCTTCGTTTAACACTTTCTCGGCATTGGTCAAATCGTTGTTGATTTTGCTCTTCTTGCGCCATGGCAAGTTCACTAAGGTATCAATGAAATTACGGATGACGGTAGCTTCTGCCGACATCGGCGACATTAGCTTGAGTTTTTTCAGTTCAGACTCAGCTTTCTTAAGCGCTTCTTTAGGCATGCGCGCCGCCTTAATGCCTTTCTCCAGCTCTTCGAGATCAGCACCCTCTTCGCCCTCGCCTAGTTCTTTCTGAATTGCCTTCACTTGCTCATTGAGGTAGTACTCACGCTGACTCTTTTCCATCTGGCGCTTTACTCGACCACGGATGCGTTTCTCAACTTGGAGGATATCTATCTCACTCTCAAGATCATTGAGTAGGCTTTCAAGGCGCGGCATCACCCCGTTCATCTCTAAGAGACGTTGCTTTTGCTCCAGCTTCACGGGTAAGTGTGCACAGATGGTATCGGCAAGGCGACTGGGATCATCAATGCCTGCTAGTGAAGCCAGAATCTCTTGCGGGATCTTCTTATTGAGTTTGACGTATTGATCAAATTGCGCCATGATCGCGCGGCGCAGTGCTTCGGTCTCATGCGCATCGACGACTTCAATCTCTTTAGGCGTTGCTTCGCAACTAAAGTAGCCGAGGCTATCTTCAATTTGACTTACTTCAGCCCGTTGTGATCCTTCGACTAATACTTTGACTGTGCCATCGGGGAGCTTCAGCATTTGCAAGATGTTAGCGATACAACCCACTTCGTAGAGATCTTCTACCGAGGGCTCATCTTTAGCAGCTGCTTTTTGTGCGACCAATAGGACGCTCTTGCCAGTTTCCATGGCCGCTGTATTGAAAATAATTTTGTTCTTCCTCTTGGCGCAAAAGCCTGCGTCTTTCAGGATGCTCTAGCCAATTGATGCAATTGTCTGGGCTATCAAAGCGAAGAATGGTTTGAAAGTTGCGAATCTCACCGTCACCCTCTAACAAGCGTCTCTCGTGGTAGATGTAACCGGGTTGCTGGCTAGCTAAGAGGTGCAGTTGTTCGCTGAATTTATAATAGCTATCAAGCTTCTCAGCTCTTACATGCTGTTCAAATGTATATTCAAAGGGTTCAAAGCCTTCGGCATTGCTAGATGCTTTCTGCATGGTTGTTTATGGAATCAGTTCCCTACGCACCATGGCATGAACACCCCGATTGCGGTTAACCATTTGGGTGATATGTAAGTTGCAGGCAAGGCTACAAAAAACATATGCCTCTTCCCTACTCCAACCCGTGATGCTCACAAGCCAATCCAGCATGCGCCTTGAGGCTTGCTGGGCTGCCACATTTAAGTTGGCATCAAAACCCATGCTGATGTAATGGCTGTTGGTTATGGCCCTGGGAAAATCCAAGGGCGGATCGTTAATGGGACGTTTATGCAATATCAGTTGGAAGCTGCCTTTGAGACAGGTTTCTAGAGCTGTTACGTCGATTTCACCATCACCTTGAACGGCATGGCCATCACCAGCAGAGAAATTTGCCCCCGCAACAAAAATTGGCAGAAATAGGGAGCTGCCAACCCGTAATTCCTTGTTGTCGATATTTCCACCAAATTCACCAGGTGGCACAGAGCTAACACGACCCTTTTCAGCCGCTGGTGCCACGGCTAGCACCCCAAAAAATGGATCTAGGGGTAGCTCTACTCCCCAGGGCAGTTTGGTGGTTTTCGATTGACGATCGATTGGCAGGATCCTATGGCTGGCATGGGGGAATTCCTCCGGCAACACCCCTGCACCGGGACGGATCAGGTTGTAACCCCAGTTTTCTGTGAGTTCGATCGCAACTATTTTTACCTCAAGGGTGTCGCCGGGTTCAGCGCCACGAATGGCGATGGGACCAGTGAGGATATGGGGCCCATCGATGGGCATAACATTTTCAATGATCTGCCGATGGTTTGCTCTTACAAATGAAAGGTCTCCTCCTAAATCACCCCTGCCACCGGAGAGGGTGTCGATCACCACTAAATCACCTGAGTTAACGGTTAGCTTGGGGGCAATTGCTGCATCTAAGTGGCCCCAATGAATTGTGTTTGGGTTGGATTCAAGTAAGTGATGGGCCACGGAATTTTCTAGCTCTACGTAACATTATGGCTAATCATGGATGATTCATCTTCCTGGCTTAGCCAGGTGCTGCCCTTGCTGCAATCCCCCTTGGGGGCGGTTTTATTTGTACCCCTTTATGCGGTTTGGGTAACGCTGCTGTTGCCTGGGGTGTGGGCTTCGATGTTGGCGGGTGCACTTTATGGGCCATGGTGGGGCAGTTTGGTGGTGTTTATCGGTGCTTGCCTTGGGGCGGAGGCGGCCTTCCTGCTGGGGCGCCATTGGCTGCGGGATTGGGCCCGCCGCCGTTTAGCAGCAGTGCCTAAATTGCAATCGCTTGAACAAGCTGTAAGTAAAGAGGGTTTGAAATTAGTTCTATTAACTAGGTTATCTCCTGCATTTCCATTCAGTTTACTTAATTTTGCCTATGGCTTAAGTGAGGTGAGCCTGAGGGATTACAGCATTGGTTTAGTTGGTATTTTGCCGGGCACAATTTTATTTTGTGGCCTCGGCGCATTAGCCGGGGATGTGGCCCGTTTTGGTGAGGTGCTCTCCGGCAGGGCAGATCCACTCAGCTGGGCCGTGAGGATTATCGGCTTATTTGCAACTCTTGCCAGTGTTTGGTTTGTTGGCAAGGCTGCCCAAAGGGTATTAAATAACAACAATTCATAGTTGATCCTGAGTTAGGCGCAAATCCCTTATCGCTGCAATCAACACAAACCAGCTAAGCCGCAAACGCGCAGCTATCCCTTTACGGCTAGCTAATTCTATATATTTTGATCTGCCGCATTCGGTTTTAATTAGTTTAAATAGGATTGGATTTACTGCTTGTGTTGATTCTGTTGTTGCGATTGGTTTTGTCATTGCAAGTTTTGAATTTCTTTAACTAGGAGATTAACTCTCGCAATTCAGTTTCGCTCAGCACTTGCACCCCGAGTGCGGTTGCTTTATCTAGTTTGCTGCCCGCTTCTTCGCCTGCCACCAGGTAGTTGGTTTTTTTGCTAACGGCACTGGTTACCTTGCCGCCTGCTT
>RFQL01000005.1 GCA_009924985.1 Burkholderiaceae bacterium
AAGAACAAATAACGCCCTCTCCTTTCTCTCGCAACGCCGCGATATATTAGATGAAGCCTTCCCTGGCGACATTATTGGCTTACCCAATCACGGTCTCTTGCATTTAGGCGATACCTTGACCGAAGGTGAGTCTTTGCAATTTACCGGTCTACCCTTTTTTGCACCCGAGATCTTCCGCATGGTCGAGGCTGCTGACCCGATGCGCAACAAGCAATTACGCACTGGCCTTCTACAACTGGGAGAGGAAGGCGCTATTCAGGTCTTTCGGCCAATATCTGGTGGAACGATGCTCTTAGGGGCTTTTGGGCAATTGCAATTCGAGGTAGTTGCCCATCGACTACAAACTGAATATGGTGCCGAGGTACGACTACTGCCAGCTCGATACAACATGGCACGCTGGGTGAGCTCCGATGATCCGGTTGCCCTAAAAAAGTTTATTACCGAGAACAGCCACCGTATGGCTGAGGATGTAGTGGGTGCATCCGTCTTTCTGGCAGCCCATAAATCGGAGTTGGATGTTGCCCAACAACGCTGGGAAATGATTGAGTTTCATGCATTGCGTGAGCATGCGGGTCTGATTTATCAAACAAAGATGTAACGATGTCTAATACGCATATTTGTTTTATCCGCCATGGCGAAACTACATGGAATGCGGAACGTCGTATGCAGGGGCATATTGATATTCCCCTAAACACCGCAGGCATGGGTCAGGCTAAGCGTCTTGCAACCGCTCTTACGCAAACTAAACATTCCTTTGATGCGATTTACTCGAGTGATTTAGAAAGAGCCTTGCATACAGCCAATGTTGTGGCAAATGCTCTATCACTCGCTGTGCATACGACTCCCCAATTGCGTGAGCGCAATGTCGGTCAATTACAAGGCCTCCTGCTATCAGAGGCCCCAATCCTGCTCCCAGAAATTTGGCAAAGTCATATTGCACGAGAACTTGATCATGACCTGGGGGGTGGTGAGAGTATTCGTGCTTTCCATCAACGGATGCAGGAAGTGCTTGAACTATTGTTAAGACAGCATCGTGGGCAATCTATCTTAGCGGTGAGTCATGGCGGCTCACTCGATATGATCTACCGCATCGTTACCCAACAGGCTCTGGATGCCGAGCGTGTTGCTATAGTACCCAATACGTCGCTCAATTGGATTACGCACGATGGTTCTGCATGGAGCATTCAACGCTGGGCAGATACCAGCCACCTGAGTGAAAGCGCTCTGGATGATATTGAAATTTAGTTGTGCTACTAAGTAGCTAGCAGATCAAGTGCAATTGCTTCTGCTACTTTGATGCCATCAATCCCAGCAGACATAATGCCACCGGCATATCCCGCACCCTCGCCCGCGGGATATAAGCCTTTGGTATTAATGCTTTGAAAATTAGGTCCACGCTTGATTTGCAAAGGCGATGAGGTTCTGGTCTCCACCCCTGTTAATACCGCATCGTGCATTGAGAATCCTTTAATCTTCTTCTCAAAAACTGGAATGGCTTCCCGGATCGCCTCAATCGCATAGGACGGCAAAGTCTCAGCCAGATCCGTGAGATGAACTCCTGGTTTATAGGAGGGTATTACCGAGCCAAACTCGGTGGATGTCTTGCCTTGTAAAAAATCACCAACGAGTTGACCAGGCGCTTCGTAATTAGAGCCTCCCAATACAAATGCATTGGCTTCAATTTGTCGTTGAAATTCGATTCCAGCAAGTGGTCCGCCTGGATAATCTGCTGGAGTAATCCCCACCACAATGCCGGCATTGGCATTGCGTTCATTGCGGGAGTATTGGCTCATACCATTGGTGACCAAACGATTAGGCTCCGAGGCAGCAGCGACTACCGTTCCTCCGGGGCACATGCAAAAGCTATAGACTGAACGCCCGTTCTTTGCATGATGTACGAGTTTGTAATCTGCTGCACCAATTAATGGATTGCCAGCATGGGGGCCCAAACGTGCGCGATCAATTAAAGATTGGGGATGCTCAATCCGAAAGCCAACTGAAAATGGCTTTGCCTCCAAATAAACTCCAGCCTCATGAAGAATTTTAAAGGTATCGCGGGCACTATGACCCAAGGCGAGTACGACATGATTAGCTTCTAAAAAATCGCCGCTATCCAAATAAATGCCTTGGAATATATGATTGGAAATCTCAAAGCCCGTAACCTTTTGGCTAAAACGCACTTCACCGCCCAACTCAATAATCTCTTTGCGCATTTTTTCAACAACACCCACCAAGCGGAAGGTGCCGATATGCGGCTTCGAGACATATAGAATTTCTTCAGGGGCGCCTGCTTTAACAAATTCCTGCAAGACTTTACGACCATGAAACTTTGAGTCTTTCACCTGACTCCATAACTTGCCGTCGGAGAAGGTCCCCGCTCCACCCTCACCAAATTGCACATTAGACTCTGGGTTCAGAATCTTCTTGCGCCAAAGGCCCCAGGTATCTTGGGTACGCTCGCGCACGGGCTTGCCGCGTTCCAAAACGATCGGCTTGAGTCCCATTTGCGCCAAGGTCAACGCAGCAAAGATTCCGCAGGGGCCAAAACCAATCACCACAGGTCGTAGTGCACTTCGCGGTTTGATATGAGAATCAAAATTGGCAACAAATTGATAGTGCGTATCAGGTGATAGACGAATGTGGGGATCGTGCGCCAAACGCTTTAATACAGATTCCTCATCTTTGACCGAAAGATCCACGGTGTAGATAAAGCTAAGGACATTGTTCTTACGCGCATCATAGCTGCGCTTAAAGACCTCATACCGAATCAAATCATTTATGGAGATCTGTAATCGTTTACAAATTGCAGCTTCCAGATTCTCAGGCGCATGGTCAATCGGCAGGCGAAGTTCAGTCAAACGGATCATAAGGTATAACGATAGCAGTTTATGATCCTACTCTATGAAGAGCACAACCGCCTCTATTCAGATCCTGTCATGGGAGAAAGCGCAAGCATGGGCTTACCCTGTTCGGCTTGAAGTGTTCGTTAAAGAGCAAGGCGTACCTAAGGAGTTAGAGCTTGATGAGGATGACCCGCTGGCTTGGCATGCTGTTGCAGAACTTGATGCGCTAATCATTGGAACTGCACGCTTACAAAAAAATGGTAAGGTTGGACGAATGGCGGTGATGCAAGCATACCGCCGCCAGGGTGTAGCTAGCGCAATGATGAACGCCCTCTTAAAATTTGGGCAGCAACACGGTATAAAACAATTTTACTTACATGCTCAGATTGAGGCATTACCCTTTTATGAGCACTTTGGATTTGTAGCAAACGGTCCCGCATTTAACGAAGCCGGTATCGCACATCAGATTATGAGGAAAGTAACTTAAAAGTACTTGTTGACCTCATCGTCATTAGATCCAAACCATGCTTGGCAAAACACAATCACGAACCCAATGGCAAAGTAAATCACGTTTTGAGTATTTACGTAAGCGATGATACCCCCAATAGTGGAAAAGATGCCTAATAGGCTCCAAAAAATGTTCATAACAACTCCATGCAATTTTTATTGATTGACTCATTTCATCGAAAATTAATTTAAAGAACTATTATCGTGAAATGATTATTTCAATTTTAACCAATCGTGGCACATTGTGAATAAACCTCTACTCGGCCTACTTTTTTTTTGTTTTACTGCAAACCAGCCCATGCTAAATGGGTATTTATTTCTAAAGATGGCTTAGGTAATTCCTATTTTTTATGAAGATACTAAGGTAGTAAAAGATCTCAGTGCTGAGGAAGTAAGCACGTGGCAGATGATTAGCTATGTAGATAGAATGAATGCGCCTAACGGTGAGTCAATTTATTCTGTTTTACAAGATACCTCCTATTTTTGCCGCCCTGGTTATGAAAATTTCAAACAGTTTTATATTGGTTATTACTCTGGTATTGATGGCGGCGGTGTTGCGGTTCAACGTGTGGGCACTAGCAACTCGCAGTGGGAGAGGGTCATACCCGATACGATGAGCGAATTACGCTTTAATTTTTTTTGTAAAAAAGATTAATTTTTTACTGTATCTACAATGGCATTGGGTTGCTTAAAATACTCTGCAGGAAAAACCATCTCCACCCCCGTTGCTCTTCTAAGCCAGATTTGGTTGTTATAGCGAATGTAACAGGCTCGATTGACCACTCCAAATGCTGTCTCAAAATAAGCAAAGAGCCAATTGGGCTCTTCTCGACCGTTCTCCCATTTACACGTCTCTGAAGTAATCACAAGCCGCTCACCGTATGCGGGCATCACGCCCACAATATCTGCACGCGCAAATACGGAGGCAAATACACCGGCCAATAAAAGGATCGCCAAGAAATAAAAAGATGGTTTTTTGTAGAATTTTGATTTTTTATTATCTAGTTCCTGTGTAGCAAGCAATAACTTATCAAAATTCTCTTTTGCGATGCTAACGTGTACTTTATTGGTGAGTTCGCCATCACCCTCTGCGGCCTGGGTTTTTGTGCTTTTAGTAACAACCCCCTCTGGATACACAAAACATTCAGTCTCAGTCAAACCCAGAAATGAGGCAAGCTTCTTAGCTGCAACAAACTTAATAGCGGGAGAATAAAAACTACTCAACTCACCATTCTCAATTTGCTCGACATGACTTGTCGTTAATGACGCCATCTTTGCTAAATCAATCGTTGATAAACCCGCCCGCTCTCGTGCTCGAGTAAATTCTGCACCTAAAATTTCGGGGATTTCGTTTGGATTTGTCATTTATAGCAAATTAGGCCTATTTCTACCGAATGATATCAATATGTTGA
Organism: Burkholderiaceae bacterium; assembly: GCA_009924985.1. GTDB lineage: Bacteria > Pseudomonadota > Gammaproteobacteria > Burkholderiales > Burkholderiaceae > Polynucleobacter. The sequence continues at coordinate 4,763 of RFQL01000005.1, forward strand.
TGAAGCATAAAGGAGATTTTTTTAATTAATTTTCAATGACTTAGGCAAAATATTGATCAATTTATGACCATTTAAGAGCATTTTTTCATATAAAATATGGCCTATTCCAACAAAAGGCTTAATTCATGCAACTGATTTGGGTTTCTGGAGCCACCTCTAAGGTTCAAAAATTCAACATCACTCCTCGAGGTTTGATGAAAATTGGCTTTGCAATTGCTACCTTTTTTGTCCTTTGCGGTATTGGAATCCATTTCATTGGATTTAAGATGGCCCTCCAAGTCCGACCTGACCTAGCCCGGGCAATGGGTGGGGTGGTAACCTTCGAGGAACTTGATGCCTTGGATGCTGCCTATAAAGAGGAATTGGAGCGGCTTCAGACTCAACTCTCCAAATCGATTGAAAAAATCTCAGAGCTTAAAACACTTAAAGATCGCTTTGCAGATCTTGCTACCCCTGCCCCTGTAAAAAGTAAATTAGCTGAAAATGCTAGTGGTGCTCGCGGCGGACCTTTTAAGCCGTTTACGCTCAAGATTGATCCAAATAAGTCGATTGATAAAAACTTCAATGAGACTGTAGTAAGTTCAAAAGAATTAAATTTAATACTTACAAAATTTAAGAGTGATTGGTCACAGCAATATGACTGGCTCAATCAACTACCAATCGGTATTCCAGTGGCATCGCAATTTGGCTCAATGAGCAGTAATTATGGAATGCGCATTGACCCCTTTACCAAAAACTTAGCGCATCATTCTGGTATTGATTTCCAGGCAAGTCCAGGGACAGGTCAAAGTTTCCACTGACTCAATTTATGGTAAATACGTTGAAATTAGCCATGCTGATGGCTTCATCAGTAAGTATGCCCATGCTCAAAAAGTATTTGTTAAGCCTGGTGAGCAAGTTTCTAAGGGTCAACTTATTGCGGAGGTTGGATCAACGGGGCGCTCCACTGGGCCCCATCTTCACTATGAAATTATCCGCAATGGCAGTCATTTAAATCCTGCGCAAGTTCTATTGATGCCACGGCAAGCTAATTTACCGCCAAATACCAAGCCGACTACTGCTGTTGCTAGCCAGTAATTTAAATTCGCTTACTTCCCCTTTTTTTCTTCGTTTGCTTCATCTTCACGGGCAAATGCCTCGAAGACTTCCATTGCCTCAGCAGATACCTCTTGTAGTTCGTCTGGGTCAATCCTAGACATCGTCCCCGTCAACTTGGCGCCTTGCTCAACCCCAATTTGACCGTAAATGACCTCTCCATGAATGTCAGCGCCATCATGAAGCTCCGCCCGCTCAGAGGCATAAATAGTGCCGTTCACTTTGCCAGCGATGAGCGCTCGATAGGTATTGATATCACCCTCTACCATGGCAGTTCTACCTAAAGCAACCGTAATATTGCTACCTGGCGGAGATTCGATATTGCCAATGACTTTACCGTCGATGCGGATACTTTCAAACGCCGCAATATTTCCCCGAAATACTGTTCTTGGGCCAACGATCGTTTCAAATGATTCTACAGTTGGATCTAAAAAACGAATTGCGGAGGATTTTTTCTTTACCATGATGGTGGAATGGTAATTCAATTAGCAGAATAGTGCCGCATTATTACCAAGCATTAGGATTAGCATCTTGCCACTGCTTGCCTAATCCGGACATTTGCTCATCAAGAATCTGTTTAGCCTCATCACCCAGAAGGGCTCCGGGTGGGATTTTGATTAGTTGCTCTACCAAAGCCTGTAACTTTCCTTGTGGATTGCGGCGCAGAATTAAATCCTCATCGATCTCTTGATGCGACTTAATTCCAGCGGCCGCACACATGTCCGCAAAAGCTAGTAAGGTCTCATGGTGAAAACGATAAACGCGTTCGCTCTTATCCATTGGATTTAAAGCCGACTGTCTTAAACGATCTTGTGTCGCAACGCCGGTAGGGCAATGATCGGTGTGACATGATCTAGATTGGATGCAACCGATCGCAAACATAAAGCCTCGAGCAGAATTACACCAATCCGCACCAATCACAAGAGCGCGCATCATATCAAATGCGCTCACAATTTTTCCAGCAACTCCAATTCGGATCTGATCTCGCAAGCCTACACCAACGAGCGATGTATGAACCAAACGCAAGCCATCGCGCATTGGCATGCCAATATTATCCACAAACTCCACCGGGGCTGCACCGGTTCCACCCTCACTGCCATCCACCACAATAAAGTCGGGGTAGACTTTACTCTCAAGCATTGCCTTCACAATGGCAAACCAATCGGCAATGTTCCCAATGCAAAGCTTAAAGCCTACCGGCTTGCCATTCGACAATGTGCGAAGTTCTTGAATGAAAGAACATAACTCCAAAGGAGACTTGAAGGCAGAGTGGCTAGCTGGAGATACGCAATCTTCCCCTAGAGGAACTCCGCGTGTTACCGCAATCTCAGGAGTTACTTTTGAGGCCGGCAACACTCCTCCGTGCCCTGGTTTGGCCCCTTGGGATAACTTGATTTCAATCATTTTGACTTGGGGTTCAAGGGCCACTGTTTTGAAACGCTCGGGATCAAAGCGCCCATCCTGCGTTCTGCACCCAAAGTAGCCTGAGCCAATTTCCCAAATTAAATCACCTCCGTACTTACGGTGATAACTCGATACCGAACCCTCGCCAGTATCGTGCGCAAAACCACCTTTTTGAGCACCTCGGTTTAACGCCATGATTGCATTTGCAGATAAAGAACCAAAGCTCATCGCGGAGATATTAAATAAGGATATGGCATAGGGCTGAGTGCAAGAACTACCCCCAACGGTCACTCGCAAGGAATGAAGATCCGGCGAAGCAGTAGGGCTCCCTTTTTGCAAGAGTATCTCTACATTGGGTTGATACATATTGGTGAGGGTTCCAAATGGCCGCTTGTCCGAATCACCCTTGGCACGCTGATAGACCAAGGCCCTTTGTGCCCGAGAAAATGTAATTTCTTCGTTATCCGACTCCAGGAAGTACTGCCGAATTTCTGGGCGAATGAATTCAAATAAAAAGCGTAGGTGCCCAGTTAATGGGTAATTGTGCAAAATGGCGTGCTGGTTTTGCATCAGATCTCGAAATCCAACCCAAGAAAAGAACAGAAATAAAGCAAACAGCAACCAAATAAGATGACCGCCAAGGCCAATAAAACAGTAAAACCCGGTGAGAACTGCAATAACAGTGTTAGGGCCCAGGGTATAAATCGCAAGGGCATATTAGATCAATATTCTTAACATAGGCAATCAAACCTTAGAAACACTTAAACCGCTTTCAATTTTTTCACAACCGGTTCGAGTGCCACATTCAGTACCTCGGGAACTGCTTCCTCTAAAAGACAAGTCAGTTGCCCGTTTACCCTCGCATCTGCATGAATATAGATCTGGCCATAATTGATATCACCATTAACCACTGCCGTTGGATAAATCTCGAGACGATTCTCTACTCTTAAACTTCCATCCACTCGGCCAATCACAATGGCATTTTTACAAACGATATCACCTCGCAAAATACCTGTTGTATCGATAACAGCGGTATCTTCTGATAGGGAATCCAGTTTTACATTGCCAACACATTCCCCAGAAATGAGCAGGTGCCCTTTGATAGCCTGATCACCCTGAATGAGCGAGCCTGCGCCAATAATGTTATTGAATACCAAATTGGTTGGGGTGGATGGATGCTTAGCTGGAACATTAAACATAGAGGTCTCCGTAGTTTTATTATGAGATTCATTCTAAGCCTAAAGGTAGGTCAAATTGATTACGAATACGCGTTAGATTAGGGTAAATACTAATCTTGGCTAGGGTTTACATATGAAATCTCAAGAAACGATGGGGATACCCTAAAATTAGCCCATGACCAGAAAATTAGTCCCCAATTCATACCTATGGGCTACGATGGTCTTCATTGCTGTAGTGGTTTTAAGTGGGTGTAGTAAAAATGATTCTGAAAAAACTAAGCAAGGCTATTGGCTACCCGATACCAAAGAAGAACAGCTACCCTTGGTAGCGCATAACGGTATTAGCTTCACTGGTTCCAAGGATCAAATTAAGAACCAATACAAATGTACTGAGTATGAATCCACCTTAAGTTGCAAAATAAAAGTGGATGACAAAGAAGATCACGTCTGGATTATGTTTAACGAGGCCAATAGACTCATTGTGATCAAGCGGGAACTAGGTTATTTCAATGCAGAACAAGCACAACAGATTATTGAGCGGTTTACCCTTAAATATGGACTTGATTATGAGCCTACGGAGGGTCAAGAAAGCGCATTTAAGGCCGGTCTACGAAAAACAAAAACCTATGTATTTGGGAAGGGCCAAGTTGCTTTTCAGATTGGACGCAGTCTTAACAACCGTAATGAACTGATGTTGATTTATTACTTCCCTGAAGATGTTGGTGCCACCTTTGCAAAGAGCATTCAGAACTAGATAAGCGCTCTCCCAGGCTTTAAAAGTTCAGGGGTAAATTGAACATCTGGCAAATCCTTAGTAAAACCACCATCTTTAACCTCATAGGCCCAAGCTAAAACAATTGCGATCGCCTCAAACAAAGGTGCAGGTATCGACTCTCCGATATCTAATTGATTAAAAAGATAGCGAGCTAATGGCGGTATTTGAGCAATTGGTACATTATGCTCGGTTGCAACCTCCCTAATTCGGAGAGCAAGTGCATCGGCACCCTTGGCCAAGATCATCGGGGCACTCATACGCTCAGGATCATAGCGAATAGCAACGGCATAATGCTCTGGGTTAGCCAAAACAACATCCGCTCTTTCAATCGCAGACATCATGCGCGAAGACGCAATCTGCCGCTGCCGTTGGCGCATACGTGCCTTAATCTCCGGAGAGCCCTCAGACTCCTTTAATTCCTGTTTCATCTCTTCAGGACTCATTTTAATTTGCTTGCGAAAATTAAATAATTGCAAGAACGCATCACCAATTGCAATTGCTAGTAATGGTGCCATTAATAAAATAAATCCACTGACAATAAATGAGCTAGTGTTTTCTAGTGCCAAATTGAAATCAAGATTAATAATCGATCGCAAAAAAGTAAATAATCCATAGAGATAGGCTGCACTAACACCTAAAATCAAAATTGTCTTAAAAATATTTTTTACTACCTCTAGCAAAACATTGGCTGAGAACATTCTGGCTAGTCCTGCAAAGATATCTAAGCGCTCTAAATTAAATCGGAATGCAAAATACGCTTTGAAGTTAACCAAAAATAAAGATGCGAAGATCGATATGATCCAAATGATCAGCAGGATTACTCCCGTTACGAATAACACAATGAGAAATGCCCCAGAGGTCCATTCCGAAATATGGTCTACCAAGGTAATTGGCTTAGAAAACTGCAGGCCAGATTGCATCATGATGACAAGCTGACGCATTAATAAGGGGCCAGCCGTCAGGATGAAAATAATAAACCCCAAGAGCAAAGCAAACGTGGTGATATCACGCGATTGCGGAAGCTGGCCCTGCTCCCGAGCGCGTTGAATCCGTCGCTCGGTCGGTTCTAGTTCTCGTTCTTGCGAATCGTTTTGATTTTCGGCCAATTGGGCTCCAAGGCTCTATTTTGCGGCTTAGTTTAGTTTCCATTATCCCCAATGCCTAAGCAGATTGGGGTAATTAACCGTAATGCGTGAAGACAATAAGTTATTTCCTGGGGCCAGTTATAAGCAATTGCCTAGAAATACTTGTTTTAAATCAATTATTTATATAGTATTAGCTCTTAAGCTATGCGTTAAAACTGGATTGATAGACATGGACACGATTAAGGTACTCATCACCAATCAAAAAGGCGGAGTCGGCAAAAGCACGATTTCTGCTAATTTGGCTGCGTATTTGGCGATCCAAGAAAGCAAAAAGGTTTCTTTAATTGACTTTGACAAGCAATCATCTGCCTCGCGCTGGGCCAGTAAGGCACCAAATATCGGTCTTGAAATTCATCAAGCTAACCTTGAGTACAAAAATAGTGGCTTAACTCTTCTAGATGCCCGCGCTATGTTGCGAAACTTTTCGCAGAATGCTGATATTTGTATTGCTGATCTAACGTGGACACACGCCATTCCCTATGAGTTTCTCTTAGATTTTGACATCATTTTAGTACCCAGTTCGACCGCCAAGTTTGAAATGGCCAGCACAGAAATATTTATCCTTGAATATGCTCAACTCTACCTTTCCAAGTTCTCAAACAACAAACAGCTAATTCTGGTAGCCCCCAGTAGAGTGGATAAAACCTTCTCCCCTGCCACCTCGTTTACCAATTTAGAGTTTTTAAATAATTGTTTAATTGCGCCGCCCATCTTCGTTGCACCCAATATCGATGAGTATGTCTATCATGACTTCTTATTTTTATCGACTGATGAGGGAGTTTCCAATAACTTTATGGAATTTGGTCGTTTTGTGCATGACAAGATTGTTGCGCGGGCAGCCCAAAAATCCCAAGCCCCCAACCTTAACCAGTTCACTGGTCTGGTAGGAAAAAAACTAAGTATCCTGGACGATTACCGCTTGGGACGAATTCGGGCTCGCAAAGGCGAGGCTGGCGATCAGGAGGCAAGAGAGTCCATCTCCAAGAAAGTGGGTGAAATGACTACCATTTTTATACCCCACTTCCTAAAAAAGAATAAAGACAAACCCGATCATTGATCGCTAGTTTGTACTTGGATGAATCGTTTCAAGCATTGCAATCATTTGCAGGTACTTAGGCGGCATCCCAAAAGAGGCTGCGTTCTCTACTCCGGTAGTCTTGGTTTTTGAGATTGCGGCTAGTATTTCTGGGTCGATCTCAATTTTTTTAGGCTCCTCGTCCAAATCAAAATCACCATTCGCTTTAGCAATCACGATCTTTTGAACGGTAGGAACATCGTTCTTGATTAAGACAATCCACGTATCCGTTAAAAGCATGCTGTTTCGAAATAAGCCCCATCGGCCCCAACAGGTTTGGCTATCAATGAAATAGGAGTCCTCTTCGTAAACCTTTAAATCACTACCGCTGTATTTGTAATGCGATACCGCGTTTTCATATAAATCAGCTACAAAAAAGTGAGTACGCTCTTCTGGTGAGATCTCAGTGGGTGCTAGGGCGGGCAATAAAGCCTCAAAGGCCTTTAAATCAAGCATACATTGCGCTACCCTTGTCTCAGGATTGGGATGTGATGCGCCATGCATGAAATCGGATTCCAGCGCTTTTGTTCCATCTGGAAGATATTGATCGGCTAACTTTTTAAGGACTGAAAACAAAGCAATTGATCGACTCGACAAGCCATATTTGCTAATCCAGTATTTTTCAATCTCAAGAGTGGCTTGCGAGAGCTGTTTTAAGAGTTGCTCGTCTTTTGTAAAGTGGGCGCTGTAATTAAAGAAGATTTGGTTGAGGCGCTCCTCTGCCCCATTCGAGTTCTTGACCTTAGCGTGCCAAAATTCATTAAAGTCCTGGTAGTTAGCACGTGAACAATAAGGCAAATAAGTAACCACATTAAATAAGGCTTGACACATTACATCTGCACCAGATTTACCGCCTAATACAGTATTAAAGAGTCCCAAAAGAATACTTTCTGATCAAAAAGTGCAATGCGCTAATTTTTTTTATTCAACTGCATCAATCGTTCAGCATGCTCTTTCATTTGCTGAAGCTTACGATTTCGATTCTCAACCTCATAGTTATACAGCATTGCCTCATATAAGCGCTTACGTAAAAGCTCTGAAAGCAGTACGATAATAAATAGGTTGAAAAACATCCACCAGTGGTCGGCTACCAATAGAATATCGGCGATGCCAAGGCATATGACACTTACTAAGCGTAGAAAGTTTGTTTCAGAAAACTGTACTTCATTCATTGCTCAAAACCCAAAATTTTTGATAGGACACTCTTTATATCAAAAAAATGTAGAGCCCTCTACCATTTGGCTACCCAAAGTAGTGCAATTCAAGGCTGATTTGTAAAATTTAATCTGAATAACAATAATAAGGCATTGATTTATATTAATTTTTAGGAATTCGGGTCAGCCTCTAGCTGTTTGACCATTTGATCAGATTTCACCTGCAGCTCAGGGCTTAATTTAGTTTTATACGCATCTGCTTCAGCCTTGGCAATTGGATTACCACCCTTTTGAGCAGATATAACCATCCAGGCATAGCCTCGAGCTGGGTCTTGCTTGACTCCCCTGCCATCCATGTACATTTTTGCGAGGTTGTAGCTTCCAACCGAGCTACCTGCAAGTGCTGCTTTTTTAAACCAAAAGGCAGCTTGGGTCTCGTCCCTCTCCAAATTGACCCCATACTCATAGCGGCCACCCAACTCCACCATCGCCATGGTATTGCCATGGTCGGCAGATTTAATCATCCAAAACCAGCCTTGGCCAACATCTTGCTCAGTACCGATTCCTTGTAAATACATTTTTGATAAATCGTATTCAGCTCGGGTATCACCTAACTCGGATAGCTTTTTAAATAGTGCAAATGCTTTTTGGTAGTCGCCACCCTCATAGGCAGATCGTGCACGTTGATAATCCGAACAGGCGACCACAAAAAGACTGAAGACTAGAATCAAAAAAACTCGCATATTGATTAAGCTGAAATCTACAGGTTCATTACTTCTTAGCTGGTGTTTTGGGGGCTACTGCATCGGCTGCCTTAGGTGGCAAATCCTTTAGATCTTCATCTTCCTCGGCATTATCGCCAGCTGGTTTAGCATTGACTAAGGGGGCTGCTTTGGGCTCAACACGATAACTGGCGCCGAGATCACTACCCACTGAGCGAGCAAACCCACCAATATAACGGCGACCTAGATCTGGGTAATACGGCTCACTTGCCAAATAACCTTTGCTACGAATACACGATTGCGTATTAATACTTCCCTCACAGCTCGCTACTGCTGAAAGACGACCAACCTCGTATTGCTCACCAAGGAAAAAAATGAATACGATGAATCCCAAAGGAGCTACAAGCCAGATCAGTAGCTTTTTGAGATAGCCAATCAACATATCGACTTTTGGATTCATCTTGATGCTCTCCTTATTGGCGAGAAATTTTACTTGTTTCTGAATCTAAGCGACTAGTTTGGCTAATTGATTTACGCGTATTAGACATGGATTCATTATTATGAAGACGGGCATACACCTCAATGGTGCGCGGGTCATTATGAATAGCTGAGTTTCTCATGGCATTGTACATATCTGCCGCAGCGTTCTTCTTGCCAATATCCAGATAGCTCATTGCAGCACAGTAATAAAAATCGGTTGCCTTATCTTTATTCTTTACCCCAACATAGCCAAGATCAGCAATTTCGCCCAAGTATTTGCAAGCATCAGGGTTCTTACTGGAAGCATTGATCATTAAATTCTTTTCAGCCAGCCTAAATTGGTCCAGAGCATAACGACGAAACACTGTAGCAGACAATATAAAGTCGGGGTCTGTAATTAAGGTCGCTCTACCAACATAGTATTTACCGCGCTCATAGGCTATCAAACCGCGGTAATAACTTGCATCAAGATCTTTTTGTTTTACCAAGTCATCAAGGCGATCAGTAACTCGAATGATAGCCATATTGTATTTAATGACTTCATCTTCAGGCTGAATGCATTTGGGATTTTGTACGCAAGCAATAGCCAGAATCATCTTTCCATACAGACGTTGATATCGAAGGAAGAGTTTTTCAGCTTCACTTTGAGGCTTTGTTTTTGGTTTTACGGCTTCAGAGTAAGCTTGCTCTTCAGGGGGCGATGACTTCTTTTCAACAGACCAAGTGGGACTATTGATTAAAGTTGCGAGAGCAAACAGAACAATTCTTGATGTTCATGGCTTATTTACCCAAGCTATCGCTTTTTTGAGCTGGTTTTGCTGGCAACTCCAGTTGCGGATTACGCGGTGATTTCTTTTCCTCTTCTTTAGGCACTAATGGTGCTGGAGCCCTTAAGTTTGGTGGTATCTCTTGCGCTCCAGGCTTGACATTCTCAGATGCTGGTTTTGGTGGTGGAGGTGGAGTTTTCTTAGCCTCTTCCTTAGGTGCTGGTGGGGCTTTCTTAGCCTCTTCCTTAGGTGGTGCTGGGGGCGCTTTCTTTGGCTCTTCCTTAGGCATAAATTGCGCTGGCGCTTTTAAATTTGGGGGTATCTCTTGTGTACCAGGTTTGACGTTATCTGGGAGCTTTTCAACTCTTGCTTTTTCATAAGCTGTTTTATCAGCATTATTAATGGGCTTCTTATTTAGAATCGTTATGGAGATCCGGCGGTTTAAGGGATCTTTTGGGTCTTGCGCATTTAATGGAATCGTATCGGCAAAACCAATCACCTGAGATACTTTTGACTCATTTAAGCCGCCAGCGACCATTTCACGTCGTGCTGCAAGCGCTCGTTCTGTCGATAACTCCCAATTACTATAACTAGCATTTGCACTGTAGCGAGTATTGTCTGTATGCCCCTCGATACGAATCGTGTTCGGTGAGCTTTTTAGTGCATTCCCAATAATACGCAGGAGACGCTTTGCAGCGGGTGTGGGATTTGCACTCCCAGAGGCAAAGAGTGGTTTATTTTTCTCATCGACCACCTGAATTCTCAAACCCTCGGCTGAGATATCCATGAAAATCTGTCCCTTGGCATTTTTTAACTCGGGATCAGAATCGACCTGTTTATTGATATCGTCTCGAACCATCTCATTCTTGGTGCGATCTTTGCGAGCATTCTCAATTTCAGTTACCGAAGAATCACTAATCCGGCGTTGCTCAGTATCCGCATCGGCACGACTTTCTTCACCAACATTTTTTGAGATATTGTCACCGCCACCTTTAATAATTCGGGTTGCATCTCCCGAACCTTGGCCGCCAGATAATGAGACCCGTAATGGATTCTGAAAGTAGGAAGAAATACCTGCAAGGTCACCGGCCGTGGTGGAACCTAAAACCCACATGAGCAAGAAGAAAGCCATCATCGCTGTCACGAAGTCAGCATATGCAATCTTCCAAGCGCCTCCGTGATGTCCATGACCGCCTTTTTTAACGCGCTTAATAACAATTGGCGGCGCGTCATTTTTGGCCATGACTATTTTCCTTTAACTGCTTTGGTACCCTCATCCAACTCTGCAAACGTTGGACGTTGATAGGTGAACAATACCTTGCGTCCAAATTCAACAGCTGCTGCAGGTGGGAAATTATTCAAGCTAGCTATCAAAATGGCCTTTATAGCCATGTAAGAACGTGTATCTGCCTCGAGGTTTTGCTCTAACACTTTAGCAACCGGTGATACGAAGGCGTAGGCCAATAAAATTCCCAAGAAGGTACCTACCAGCGCTGCGCCAATCAGCTTTCCGAGTTCAGCGGGAGGAAGTCCAATAGAACCCATGGTATGCACTACGCCCATCACCGCAGCAACAATTCCGAACGCCGGTAAACCATCACCCACGTTTGTTACGGATGCAACTGGAATATGCCCTTCTTGATGATGAACGTCTAACTCCTGCTCCATCAAGCTCTCAATTTGAATCACATCCAAAGAGCCGCCGAGCATCATTCTTAAGTAATCGGTAATGAAATCGACTAGATGGTGGTCTTTGGTGACTGACGGATATTTCTCAAACATTGGGCTTGCCTCTGGCTCTTCAATGTCACCCTCTAGCGACATCAATCCATCCCGCTTAATCTTTTGCAAAATCTCAAACATTAGACACAGTAAATCTAAGTGCATTTGCTTCACTGCAGATTTAGTTTTAAAGGCACTACCGAGTGCCGCAAAGGTCTTCTTCAGGTTAATCATGCTGTTTGAGGCAATCATGGTCCCAACAGCAGCGCCTACGATGGTCAACACTTCAGTGGGTTGCCATAACACCGCGATGTTTCCACCATGGAGGGCGTAACCCCCCAAGGCGCAACTCATTGCAATGACCAATCGGAATATTCATACGTTTATTTCACCAAAAACTACAGTTTTGAAAACAAAGAGCTCTGTTGCAAACGTGCAAACATTGCCTGGGCAGCATTTAATAAAGTTTGTGATCGGGTGTACGCAGCAGTTGCTGCAGCCAAATCGGTATCCAATAAAGCGGAGGCCGAAGCCGCCATTTCAGTGCCAATTGTAGACATCGCCTCTTTGGATATATCAACTTGTGCCGCTATACCGCCACTTTTTTGTTGTGCTGTAGTCATTCTATCAAATATGTCATTCAAGCCGGTTTCGATCGTACTAGCGCTGTTTGTAAGGGCCGAGCCTGTGGAGCGCTGATCTAGGTAGGTCACAAAATTATTAATCTTTGTATAGAAATCTGACTGGGTAGGGTCTGCAAGGGTTCCACCATTAAATGCATCTGTAAACTGAACTCCTGACTTTACGGTGACATTTGGCTCAATTTGCACATTATTGACAGTCTCTGGGAAGATTGCATTTCCTGTAGCATCTTTAGCAGTCATTTGCGATTTAATCGTATCCCTAATTTGTTCTGCCTGAATCTTTAGGGCCTTAAAGTTTGTACTATTTAATACTCCATTTTGAGACTGCACAAAAGCTTGTTTAAGCACGATTAGCTCATCAATCATGGTCCCCATTTGAGACTGGGCAATAGCATGCGTACTAGCCACGTAGTTCTGATTCGTTTTGTACATCTCCAAGCGTGCTACGTCAAAATCTAAGCGCACACCCCTAGATACTGCATATGGATTATCGGATGCTTTGCTGTAGTTCTTTCCCGTGCTGATCTTTTTTTGCCAAGCCATAGCATCAGCAAGGCTATTGTCCATCGACTGTACGCCGGCTTCTAAAATTTGATTGGATGAGACTCTCATAATTGATCCATTTCTAGTTCATGATCGCTAAGAGCGTGTTGAACATTTGATTCCCTGTTTGTAATATCTTAGTTGAAGCACTATAAAGCTGTTGATACTTTAATAAGTTAGCTGCCTCTTCGTCTAAATTTACACCTGATAATTGCTCGCGTTGTTCTTTTAAATTTGAGAGTACGGCATCGTCTGCTTTTTTTGAATTATTCCACGTAGCAACCTGAACACCTACATCTGTAACTAAATCTGCTACTAAGTTTCCAAATAATGAACTTTTTAGTTGTGCGGTATTCGCATTTTCTGAACTAATTTTAGGAGTCTGTAAATTACTGTTGCTGTAATATAAAAGTGGATCTGTTGGAGCGACAGAAATAAAATTCGCGGCTGTGAGTTTATTTACTAAAAATAATGAATTTCCTGAATAACCCTCTGTTGAAGTTATGATTGCAGGAAATAAATTCATTGTGATGGTTGGTAAATTAGTTGCTAGTGATCCACTTGCAGTTAAGTTAGATACGTTTTGGCTTACTGTTGAGGTTAAAAATGTCACTGATTCATTTGCTGCGGCGCCTGAGTTCCATCCGGAAACAGTTCCACTGGTAAAGGTTCCGCCCGTATACGAACCACCAGCTGTAGAACTTAAATTTTTGGAAGTATTTAAAGCTGAATGGGTGTTCGTATCAGCTATATTTGCAAAAGCACTACTAACCTGTGCAGCTGTTGCGCCACTACTTCCTGCGGTAAATGTCAAACCTGCAATAGTGAGGGTCTCACCACTTGCCATCGATCGGAAAGATACTCTTGCAGATGATGGACCACTTGCTGTTAAGTTAGATACATTTAGACTTGATGTTGAACTGGTAAAGGTAGCTAAATTATTTGTTGCGGCGCCTGAGTTCCATCCGGAAACAGTTCCACTGGTAAAGGTTCCCCCCGTATATGATGCACCTGCTGTAGAACTTAAACTTTTGGAAGTATTTAAAGCTGAATGGGTGTTCGTTTCAGATATATTTGCAAAAGCACTGCTAACCTGTGCAGCTGTTGCGCCACTACTTCCTGCGGTAAATGTCAATCCTGCAATGGTAAGGGTTTGTCCAGCAGACAACGGCTTAAAGTCTACCGAAGTACTTTCATTCTTCGCTATTGAACCAAGGCTTTCATAGAGATTTTTTACATCTATTTCAGAATTAAGACTAAATGACGGAACTGCTACTGTAAGGTTACTTTCATTAAAATTCTTAAACGTATTTGAACCAACTTTAAATCCAAATATCGCTATTGGTGATACAGAGTTATCTACCACTGCTTCATTTGCTACTTTAACCAAGGAAATCGCAGTAGTATTTAATCTTTGTTCTATTAACGGTATGAACTCATTACCGAGAGTGAGTAGAGCTCCCATTTGTCCGCTATCAACCTTCTGAATAGTTTGTGAGTAACTACTACTACTGTTTGGTTGTTGAAAGTTAACTGCTAGGCTTTTTCCATTACTGTTGATGGAAATACTATTTGCTAAACCTCTCTCAACTAATGGTAGACCATTGACTAGGTGGGTAGCTGTACCATCCTGATTAATGAGTGATTGACCACCAATTAATTTTTGCAGGTTAGTCAAAATGCGGTCTCGTTGATCTAACAAATCTGCCGATGGTGCACTATTTCCAGGTCTATTGGCTTCTATAATTTTTTGATTAATCGTACCCAACGCAGGTAAATGCGTATTAATTTGCCTTACTGCGTCATTAAGGCCCGTACTACTATCATTTTTGAGTCTTTCAACTATGTTTGAAATTCCAGATAGCCGTTGCGCAACTACATTGGCTGACGCGGTAATGGCAGATGCTAACGCTTTATTTGTTGGTTCAGCAGCATATTTCCCCATCGTATTGAAGAAATCGGTAATTGCAGAACTTAGCCCAGCAGATTTATCAGCAATTACGCTGTCAATCATAGATACATACTGTGTTAAGGTTTCGGAATTTGTAGATTTAGCCTGTTGATTGAGTAACTGAGCCCCAAGCAAAGAGGAATATTGTCGGGTAAATCCCTCTACAGCGAAACTGCTACCATTGAGCATTAACGAATTGGGAGCAAGGGCGTTCATCACGGTGTTTGCGGTGCGCCGTGAGAATCCCTCAACTGACGTGCCTGCTACGTTTTGTGAAGTTACCAAGATTCCTGCTTGGGCAATCTGGAGCGCCGCGCTAGCCGATTCGTTAATGGAATAAATGCCCATGTATTCTTTCTAAGCTCTTAATTCTTAATGGGAAGTGGATTGGGCCGCATGTATTTATTCAGAGCAGGCGAAACCACTTCATCTTTATTATTTACGGCTTTTTTCTCACTATTGATTAATTGCTTAATATTGGCTTGCTCGAGTAATTGCTCGGCCATTTTTTCCCCAAACCCAATTTTATTGGTCTTTGATAAGAGATCTGCCAATTGATCATCCATCATTTGCAGATAAGCCATTGACATACTGCTTTTGGTCTCAATTCCACTGATATTGCTACTGCGGACAACACTCAACATTTGGCGTAATAGAGTTCTTTCAAAGCCTTGCGCGGCTTCCCGAATCTTCTTTTCGGATTTTGTAATGTCTTCAGGCTTCTTAGCCGCTTCAGACTTATTAATTAAACGAGCGGTTGATGAATCAACCGTTGTCATCATGAGCGCTGGGATCATTAGATCACCTCTAACTCGGCTCGTAAAGCACCGGAAGCTCGTAACGCCTGCAAGATCGATATCAGATCTTGTGGTGTTGCTCCAAGCATATTGAGCGCTTTTACGACCTGATCTAAGTTTGCACCGCTAGAGACACTGATTAAGCTATTTTCTTTACCGTTATCTGTAATTGTTGCGGTATCTTGTGTAGTAACTGCAGTTTGCCCCCGGCTAAACGGTAAAGGCTGACTTGTCGTTGGAGTTTGTTCTATTTTGACTGTCAAGCTTCCGTGTGCAACTGCCGATGGTGATAATTGAACAGCTTGGTTCATCACCACAGATCCAGTCCTTGAATTTAATATTACTTTAGCTGGCCCACTAACCGGGGATACATCTAAATCTTGCAAAGCAGCCATAAAAGCAGTTCTTCGTAATGGTTCTGTTGGTACGCGCACATTAAGTGCTCTGGCATCAATAGGAATTGCAGTACCTAATCCAAAACGTCTCCCAATGGCCTCAGCCGTTCTTTGCATCAATCCAAAATCTGCGCGGCGAAGATCCAGCTGTACAAATTCATCGACTAATAATGCTGGCACAGCTCGTTCAATTATTCCGCCCGAGGGTATCCGGCCAGCAGATAAATGGTTCACTGATGTCTGGGCACCGCCCGCTGCCGCCCTAGCTCCGCCAATTAGTAAGTTACCTTGAGCTTGAGCATAGACTTGACCATCCGCAGCCTTTAATGGGGTCATTATTAAGGTACCACCCTTTAAACTAGTTGCGTTGCCCAATGAAGAAACGGTTACATCAATTTGTTGGCCTGGCTTTGCTAAGGCTGGGAACTCAGCAGTCACCATTACAGCTGCCGTATTACGTAACTGAGCCTGGGTACCAGTCGATGGCAAAGTTACACCAAGGACGCCAATCATCTGCAATACACTTTGCAAAGTAAATGGGGTTTGAGTAGTTTGGTCTCCAGTGCCATCTAAACCAACCACTAATCCATAACCGACTAATTGGTTTGGTCTTTGTCCGGCAATGTCGGTAAAGTCTTTAATTCGATCTGCGAAGACCGTATTTGAAAAGACACTGATACTTAGTATCAAAATGATCTTTTTAATAGTTTTAGATTTGAATGTCATATAGATTAGAACGGTGCCATCTTCAACAAGATTCGTGTAAACCACCCAACTCCTTGGGTGTCATCAGTTGCACCACGACCGCGGTACTCAATTCGAGCATCCGCCACTTCCTGAGAAGAAATACGATTAGCAACTAAACTATTAGGATTAACAATTCCACCAAAGCGAATGATTTCTTCCTCATTACTAATTGCTACTTGCTTCTCACCTGCTACAACTAGATTGCCATTTGCCAAGATCTCAATCACCGTCACCGTAATCGTTCCAGCAAAGGTATTGTTAGCAGCACTTCCGCCCGCACCCTCATTCTTCACTTCGCCTGTGCCAGTAAAGTTTCCGATATCTGTAATGCCTTGATACCAACCTTTTCGAGTACTTGTCGTTCCCGGCGCAAATGAGCTTGTGATAGATCCCTTTCGTGCTGCTGACATCGATGAGTTTTTGGCAGCACTAGTTGTTTCATTCAAGATAACGGTAAGCGTATCTCCCACATTTCTGGCACGGCGATCTTCAAATAAGGGGCGATGACTAACGGTAGATAAAATCCCACCTGAAACCGCGGGGTATAAACTTCCCATATTGGCTGATGTTTCTTGGATAGGCTTTGGTCGTGCAGTTGCTGGAGTCTGCAATAATGATGGGCGATCTGCACTCGCACAGGCTCCCAGTAGACCGGCACAGACGCTTGCTAATGTAAGGTGCGAAATTGTTCTTTTAAAAATATCCATCGTTATGTCCCTAAATTACTGACACGTTGCAAGATTTGATCTGAGGCAGTTACAGCTCTAGTATTAATTTCATAGGCACGTTGCGCAGCAATTAGATTTACTAATTCTTCAGCAACGTTGACGTTGGATTGCTCTACGTAGTATTGCTGAATCGTTCCCATACCATTTGTACCTGCAATTTGGTTTTGTGCTGTTCCAGATGCTGGAGACGGGATAAAGTTGTTTCCGCCAATAGCTACCAAACCTGCTGGGTTGGCAAAATTAGCCATGGTGAATTGTCCAGCTTGTGTCAAATTGGTTGACCCTTGCGTGGAATACTGAACTAACCCAGCAGTACTAATAGTAATTCCAGTAGATGTGCTTGGTATCACACCCGCTCCAGCAACTGTATTTCCCGCTTGCGTAACGATTTGCCCTGTTGAGCTTAAGCTAAATTGGCCCTGCCTTGTATACGCTAAAGTTCCATCGGCTAACTGAATTTGAAAGAATCCATTGCCGTTGATCGCTACATCGATTTGATTGCCAGTTTGTAACATGGGTCCCTGAATCATGATCCGCTCGGTCGACGTTACTGCCGATCCCGCGCCAATTTGTAATCCTGTTGGTAATAGGTTTTGAGCATTGCTCGAAGAGCCAGCTGCACGTAAGGTGGTGTACAACAAATCCTGAAACATTGGTTGTACACGTTTAAAAGCGGTAGTTGATGAGTTTGAGAGGTTATTGGTAATAACATCCAAATTCATTTGCTGGGCATCCATCCCAGTCTTTGATATCCATAATGAACGTAGCATGCTCTTCTCTTTCTTTTAATTAACCACGTGACAAGGAAAGTAAACTAGTCGCAGATCGAGCATTTTGATCAGCAGTTTGTACTGCCCTAAAGTTCAAATCAAATAAACGGCTCTGGTCAATCATTTGGACCATAGCCAGGGTTGGATTGACGTTACTCATCTCAAATGCGCCTTGAGCAACACGCACTGAACCATCGGGTGGTGCTTGCTCTCCTGGAATGTCATAAAAACCATCTTCCATGCGTTGCAGACTGTTCGGATTGGGATTTACTAATTTCAACTTACCTGCTTGATTTAAAAACTGGGATCCTGGCAGTTGTGTAAATACCGCACCATCTTCTGCAATTTGTACAGTGGAATTCGGCGGGATCGTAATTAAGCCCCCGGTACCCACTACTGGTATATCTTTACCAATCTTGAGTGTTCCGTTTTCATCCACCATGAACTTACCAGCTCTGGTGTAGGTTTCTTGTCCATCAGGTCGACGCACAGCAAAAAATCCATCGCCCTTAATCACTACATCGAGTGGATTACCGGTAGTCTGCACAGACCCTGCTGTGAAATTACTCCCTGGGGTTGTATCAATCGCAAATACCCGGGAGTCTGCTCCATTACCCTTGAATGGCTCACCATCACCGCGAAGTGGCACCGCACGAAATGCACTAATGACCTCTTTAAATCCAGGTGTCAGGCCATTTGCCAAATTATTACTCGTGACCGCCAATTGCTCGGTCGATGCCTTAGCACCAGTCATAGAAATATATGCATAACGATTAATCATATAGTCTAGTCAATCCTAAATTTTCTTACGCACCAATTCGTAAAGTATCATCAATGAGCGTAGCAACTTGCGTTTTAGTAGCCTGTGAAGCTGCTGAATATGCACGTTGCAATACCATTAGTCTTACTAATTGCTGTGTTAAATCTACATTAGACTGCTCAAGTGCCTGCGCACGAACGGCCCCCATTTGTGAACCGTTCGGGGTATCCTCTCTTGGATCACCGGATGCTGAGGATGCTTGAAAACCATTACCCCCAACTGGAATTAAGCCTTCAAAATTATTAAAGGTTGCAAGTATTAGTTGGCCTTTTGTAATGGACTTACCATTATCGTATTGTGCTACTAACTTACCATATGCATCAAATGAATATGCTGTAAGTTGTGCAGTAGGTGACCCATCTTGGGTATTGGCGTATGTCTGTGCACTTGAGGAGTATGCAGTTGTTTCTGTACTTGTTACATCAAAGCTCATTACTCCACCATTTGTTGTCTTACCCCACGTATTTCCAGTACCCCCCGTTGCACTCACGGTAAACTTTGAGTTGAATTGTGGCTTTTTATTTGCATCCCTTGACAAGGAATCTAAATTCTTACCTGCTATAAATGCCATTGTTCCTATTGAGGTTTGTTCATAATTCGTTAGACCTGATAATTTGATTGCAGTTGTTCCTGTCCCAGTTGAGTTAATTCCGACGGGAATCGTATCAATCGTTGCGAACATTGCATAACGATCTACCTCTGCTGTATATCTTGGTGTGGTTACGCTAGCTTCACTGATATCTCTTCTTTTTACAGTTAAGATTGTTCCATCACTTAATTTAAGATTAGATACAGCTCCAAGCATTCCATCACCAATAACAGTCGCACTAAGGTTTGTAACATTAGTTGATGTAGCTGTACTTGTAAAAGTTACAGTTGCTGTACTCAGCGCACCAGTTGAATAACCAATTAAATTTCCACTAACTGTTCCGACTGACGATGAATTTCCTGTTGCTCCATTAGCTAAGTTTTGAAATACTGCAGCAACTTCTGCAGCAGTTGCACCATTAGTTCCTGCCGTAAAACTAACTCCGGCAACATTTACTGTTCTTCCAGCTGCTAAAGCTGTAAAAGTAATTGCTGCTTTTTCATTATCATTTCTTGTTACATTTCCTAAGCTTGTGGTTGCGGCACCAGTTGCTGTTGCAGTTACAGTTAATGTCGTGCCACCACTAACAGCACCACCTGCCCAGCCAGTTGTTTTTGTTCCTGTAAAAGTTCCAGTGGTCCCGGCTGTAGCACTTGTTAATTGTGCTGCAAACTGCGTGGCTAGACTTGCACCCGTTGTAGTTGCTGCTGCGGTGAATGTAATTCCAGCAATCGTAATGGCCTCACCTCTGGACAGGGTTGTACCTGAGAGATCATACGCATTTGTTGACCCTGTTCCAGATCCATTCGCTGTGTAAGTTGTAGCTATTGTAGTATTTACAAAATTGGTAATTACGCTAGTTGGCGGTATGCTTGTTAATTGAGCATTAGTTGCTGTTATCGAATAAGAATTTCCAAAAGTACCTGTTAATGCCTCAGTACTTGTATAACCCGAACCTGTTTCAGTAATAATGAGCGAAGTAACGACACCATCTGCTACGGTGACCGTTCCAAGCGCACCTGTTGCCCCTGAGGTGCCTCCTGTAAGAGCCACATTCTTATATATGCCATCGATATAACTAGTGACAGCAGGTGAGATTGTTGCGGATTTTACTCCGTTACTGCTCTCTGAGCCACCACTTAAATATGTCAGTGTAGTGCTTGCAAGAGTTTGCGTTGAACCTGTAACCGTATTTGCAACTGCTGTTGTTGCAATTTTATTAGTTTGTTCTCCATTTAATGTGGTTCCTATTGATTGATCCACTCCAAATGTAAAGGTAGTACCAGTAGTACTATCTCTAGTTAAAACTAAATCTGCAGAATTTACTTTCTTGCTAAAAATTGATAATGTGTGCGGAGTTCCCTTGTCATCATAAACAGTTTGTGATGTTGCTTGAGAATAGCTACTTGGCTCTAATCTATCAAATAATCGTCCAGAAAGTGAGCTAGCTCGATTATCTAAATTTATTTCGATTGTTGATTTTCTTGAAGGTACTTGTGATAACGGAGTGTCATCCATTTTTAAAACTGATTTTGTGCTCGTAATGATTGTTCCAGTGGCATCGGCTGCATGACCAACCAAAAATAATCCATTTTCATTCACAATGCGTTGTTGGCTATCAACTGCGAACTGGCCATTTCGAGTGTACTGAAACTTTTGCGGATTCTCGGTTGGTACAGAGCCATCAGCTTGCTTTGCAAGAATAAACATTCCTGGACCAGCAATTGCTAAATCAAGTGGGTTTTGTGTACCAGATATCGTACCGTAAGTATTAGCACGGCGAATGATCATTCGGGATGTGCCCATGCCAGCTCGATCCATACTTTGAGGATTTTGTGCTTTAAAAAATTGATCGGAAAAAACAAATTCGGCTGCCTTGTATCCAATAGTTTGGCTATTGGAGATATTATTACTGGTGACGTCAATTGCTTCCGAAAACGCATTTAAACCTGATACACCTATTCCGTACTGTGCCATTTTATATTCCTTTTTCTTCAGTAATTTTTATTTAACCCATTGCTTAACTTCAGATGTTTTAATACTGCGTCCATCTGCTAGCTTAAGTATTGCCTCTCCAGAGCTACCATCCTTTAAAATGGATACAACTGGTGATCCTATGTAAACCGTAGGATTCTCATTTATGCCCGTACTATTTTTTCCACTAATCTCAACCCGGTAAATACCATTTGCCATTGAAGTGCCGTTGGCATCGACTCCGTCAAATGCAAAATTAGCCATGCCACTATTGAGACTACCCAGTTGAGCTGTACCCACAACATTCCCACTAGAGTCTTTAATCGTTGCAAAAACATCCTGTAAAGGGTTTGCTAAGTTAGCTCCTAAAACAACTTTGCCTCCAGTGTAATTAATCGAGCTACCTGCAACCATAGGACTTTGGCCAATTAGGCTGGCTTGGTTCATGAAATTTGTACTTTGCATCTGGGCCAACATCGCTTGCATAGAGGTATTCATGGTACCCATGCTACTCACCATATTAAGTTGTGACATTTGCGCAGTCATGGTTGAAGCATCCATTGGACTCATCGGATCTTGGTTTTTAATCTGAGCAATTAGAAGCGTTAAAAAGTTCTGAGTCTGATCTGCGGCGCTCATACCGGTATTGGGATTTGTATCCTTTGGCTTATTCGCTAACGCTGGATCGTATATCCGAATTCCACTCATTCCTGAAGTTGTCATAATGTCCTCGATTTACCTTACTTACCTAAATCCAATGTCTTTAGCATCAACTGTCGTGAAACATTCATTGCTTCAATGTTCATTTGATAGGAGCGTTGCGCTGAGATCATGTTGACCATCTCTTCAACGGGATTCACATTAGGCATATCCACATAACCTGCTGGATCGGCTTTTGGATGTCCTGGACGGTACTCTCTTCGGAACGGCTCCTTACTCTCTACGATTTCGGTCACTGCCACACCAGCACCTGCTTTATTGGGGGCTGGTATTGCTGAAAAGATAACTTGTCTTGCACGATATGCACGACCATCTGGACCTGAAACGCTCTCCACGTTGGCAATATTGGATGAGATTACGTTCAAGCGCATGGCTTGAGCGGTCAAACCAGAAGCACCGATATCAAAAGATGATAAGAGACTCATGAGGCTTGTCCGGTGATGGCTGACATCCGACTCTTAATGTTGCCGCCCAAGAAGGTCAGAGCAGCTTCCGTAAAGACGGAGTTCTTCGTAAATTGGCTGAGTTCTATATCGCTATCGACCGTATTACCATCCATCGACGGTTGGTTGGGAACGCGATAGAGCAGCCCTGGATCTTCATCAATCGGCTTAATTGCGATGTGCGCTTGATGCGTTGTTGTTAAGGGGACTGAGTTAGAAAAGCGATTTTTACCAGAGAGCTCATTTTCTAAGGTCTTGGCAAAGTCAATATCACGCGCTTTGAACCCGGGGGTATCGGAATTTGCCAAATTATTGCTCAAGATTTCTTGACGACGCGTGCGAACTTTGAGCGCAGCTTCGTTAAAAATCAATGAGTCATATTTTGGTACAGCGTTCATAATTACTTTCCCCAAAATCCACTAAGAGCAAAAGGCTCAAAGTCTATTTGTTAGTTAGTAATAAGCAAAAGCTATGCCAACATCAGTAAGTTATTGTTTTTAATAAGTATTTAAGTAAGAAGATGGTTATGATTCCACCCCCTGAGACAGATTTGCTTGGCATCTCAAATGGATACCAAGAAAAATCGGTAATTTTTGCCGGTTTAGATCCAGCCTTACTCTTTAGCGAGATTCTTTAATGATTCGATCACCCTTAATTTGTAGGGGCCTAACATTATTGTTATAAATCTGGCCAAAGCTATGTACCTGCTGGGCCGAGACGAAAACAGGGGTTTTCATAACAATCCAGGTAACTCCCTCCGCACAGGGAGGCTCAGTCAGGGAACCCATGTACGTAAAATAAGTTCGATCTGCTGGCAAGAGTTGTAGTGGGTTAATCGTAACGTCGCGAGGTGATGCTACCTGATTTTTAACCAGGGGAACATGATTTAAAAGAACCTGAAACAATGGGTTTTCTTTGGGCGCGCTATCCCGCCAGGACTTTTTTGCTGCCTCAAATAATTTTGGTGAGGAACTGAGTATCACCTCGATAATGACCTTACTACCATCAAAATGCTGATGCGCCAACTGAATCGACATCTCGGCGCGTTCGCCATTAAAAGCAGTTTTACTTGGCTTGTGGATATTTAACCCAAGCAAGCGGTACTGCTTCTCATTAAGGGTGATGTTGTTGCCCTCCGCACCAATGACCTCCACAGTTCGGCCGTTATCCATGAGGGATAAGAAAAATGGTCGATACTCAAAAATGATGGGGCTTAAATTTCCTTTAACCGTATTATCAAAATTAATATTAATAGGAGACTGTATTTTTCCTTTTGCACAAAGCTGATTCTCTTTATTAAGGTTCCCCCAATTTTCAGGGCCAGCAGGTCCATCGGCGTAGGTCCACGGAGTCTCAGGAATTAATTCCTCCTTCACCTTAATCACCGGAGTTTCTGCCTTGGGTGGCTCTTTTGGTTTTGCCTCAGCCTTTTTTTCCACTTTCACATCGGCCTTAACCTCGGGCTTAGCCTCGGCTTTTTGCACAGGGAATGGGGGTGGTAGATCGCTACTTCTTAAGACAATATCCCCCGAGCCTTTATTAATTTTCTTAACCAAGGCTTCAGACATATCCTGATCTGGATTGTTAACTGGCTTTGCGGCCACTGGAGCTGCAGAGGCCTTAGCTACTGGAGGCACCGCAGGTGAAGCAGTAGCAGCGGGACTTACTGGCTTCGCGGTTTGTGCCGCCGCTGGAGACGGTTCTTTTGCCTTCTCATCGGCAGCAATCGATGGCATCGCAGCGCCTATGAGGCCAAAAGAAAGGATTAGTCGAGACTTAGAAAATGTATACATATGGTTTATACGGATTTAATCAATAGACTGTTAAGTAAGTTAGCAAGCACTTTAGTTACGGAGTCTTCTTGACAGGGGCTTTTGCAGGACTTGATGGTGTTTTCACTGTCGTTGGAGTCAAATTAGGCAAGGGATCGATTTGAGGGGTCTTACTAGTCGCAAACATCCACTCGCATTGCATTAGGCCAGCGGCACTCTCTTGACTTTGCAGCAAGCTCGAAGGCTGAACTATTGGATCGGATTCTAATCTACCAACTAAACTTGGATGAATCTTCTTTGCCAACTGTTTAAATTGGCCTTTTACTAAATCGACTAGGCGATCGAAAAATCCATCACCTAACTTTTGTGGATTTCCAGGATCCGCATAGAAATTTGATCTGCAAATTTGTAAACGTCTTTCAATCTCACTGGCAGGTAAATAGTAGCCATTAATTAATAAGTTGGTAACTTTTTCATTACAACGCACCCAATTCATAATTTCAGTTTTGCCCAACCCCGATACATTTGTATTTGGTTGCTCGCTAACCAATTTATCAACCTCGCACTGAAGGCGTTGTCCTTGAAGTACTAAGCGAGCACAGACTTTTTCGCCCGCTTCTTGGCCAGCCTGCCTCGATTTCATATTTTCAGGCATTGGATATTTTTGCTCACAATCAACAAGTTCTGAGCGAACCTCAGTAGTTGTAGGATTTGCTGGACTAACGTCTTCTTTTTCAGGAATAATAGTCTCAACACGAATAATTACTCTCGATTTATCGGCATCTGAGTTTGGAGTCTGCGCCTTAATGCAAACTGCGATGCCAGTCAAGACTAGGACTAAACACAGTTTGGAATAAGAAGTTTGTCGTATTGCCATACTATGGTCCATTTTTAACTCCCAATCCCTGCCGGATTAAACCCAGAGGCTCCTCCAGGGAGCGCTTTAATACGTCTGGTAAATCTGGAAGAATAATAACCAATACCAAGAATGCCAATGGAATACTAATTGCAAATCCTACTGAGAAGAGATTCATTTGCGGGCTTGTTCGACCTAAAAAGGCTTGGGTCATATTAAACATGATGTATACCAAGAGAATTGGCATAGCTAGTATTAAACCCAAACGAAAAGAGCTAGTCAAGATATCAATGAAGGCCTGAATACCCCACTGCGAGGGCCAGACTCCAAAGGGTAATGTTTTAAAACTCGAGAGCACTAGATCGATCACTAATAAATGGATATTGAGTGCAAAGCACAATGCAATCATGACCAAGCTTAAAAACTGTCCCACCAAACCAGAATTGAGCATTGGATCATTAAAGAAAGTAGAGGCAAAACTAAATCCGGCCTGAAACGACAAAACTTCAGCTGCTACGTCGACCGCCATTAATCCAAGACGGATCATAAAACCGATGAAAGCGCCGATGGCTAACTCGATCACAACAAAGAAGAAATTGATATTACCGCCGGGTGTCGGAAAGTTAGCGGTACCAACCATCGGGAACACGTAAAAGGCTAAGAGCAAGGTGAGCATAACCCGAAACTGCATGGGTAATGCCCGAAACGCAAACACCGGGGCGGTCAAAAATACTCCAAAGATCCGTACCGCCGACAACATTAAAACTAACATGTACTGCTCAATCTGCAATCCAGTAATCGTGATCATGATCGCGAGGCTTTCTAGCTAATGAGGCTAGGAATGCGGCCTAATAACTCTTGAATGTAATCCACAAAGAGTGCAAGTGTTACCGGCCCTGCCAAAAGAATCACCAAACCAAAGATGACTAATTTAGGTACAAAGGCAACAGTAGACTCGTTCACAGAGGTAGCAGCTTGCAAAATGCCCAAAACGAGTCCAACAACCAATAATGCCAATAGGGTTGGGCCAGCTAATAAAGCTGCCATGCGCAAAGCCTGGTATACCAATTCAATAATGAGTCCGCTTTCCATCGCTAATTAAAATAACTTTGAACGAGGGATAAAGAAAGTAGCGTCCAACCATCAGCCAGAGCAAAGACTATCAGCTTTAGGGGTAAGGAGAACATCATTGGCGAAACCATCACCATCCCTAGAGAGGTTAAGATGCTGGCAACCGCAAAATCAATTGCTAAAAACGGAAGGTAGATAACAAAGCCGATCAGAAAACCAGTTTTAATTTCTGAGATTGCAAATGCAGGAATTAAGACCGTCATTGGCACATCCTCACGGTCATTGATTGGTTTGCCATACATTTTGGCAAATAAATTCAAATCATCGCGACGAGTTTGCTTGAGCATAAATTCTTTAAGAGGAACTGAACCCACATCCACCGCTTGAGAAAAGTTCATCTTGCCAGCGGTATATGGTTGATACGCCTTTTGATAGATGTTCTCGAAAACTGGATTCATGATGAACAGGGTCAGAAAAAATGACAGCCCGATTAAAACAATATTGGGTGGCATGGTGGTTAAACCCAAGGCCTGCCTCAAGAGCGAGAACACAATCAGAATTCGCGTGAAGCTCGTTAACAAGATCAGGGCAGCTGGAAGAAAACTAAGGGCGGTTAATGCTAGTAAGGTTTCAACTGGGACCGAGTAAGTCGTATTAGCCCCAGCTCCCTTCGTGGTGACTAGCGGTAAGGTCTGCGCCCACACGAGATCGGGTAGAGCGAGCAGAAAGGAAAAGCTCGCCAAGAGCCAAAATACCTTATTCCTCAACGAACTTTCCTTTTAACAAATCGTTTCAGGTTGATAGAAAAATCAAGAGGGTTCGCCTGTGGGGCAAGATTAGCCAGATCTTCTGGAGCTAATTCAGTCAAGAGATTAATTTGATTCGGTGAGTGGCCCAAGACCAAAATCCGACCTAATACATTGACCACTAAAATCCGTTCACGTGGGCCGATCGATTGCTGCGCTAAGATTTTGACATTCGGGTTGGATGCCTTGGTGGCAGCATCGCGCTTCACCAAATAAGCAACCACCCAAATTAGAGCGGCGGCTAGGGCTAGCCAAAAGAAGGAGAACCACAGCATGCCCCCAATCGAAGGATTCATGCGCGACTCAGCGATTAATTTTGCGCAAGCGCTCGGCCGGTGTAACAATATCCGTTAAGCGGATACCGTAACGATCGTTCACGATCACCACCTCTCCCTGAGCAACCAAACAACCGTTCACAACCACCTCAAGGGGTTCGCCAGCCAAAATATCAAGCTCAATCACGGAGCCATAGGTCAGGTTCAGTAGATTCCGAATTTGCATCTTCGCGCGTCCCAGTTCTACCGTGACCTGAACGGGAACATCCATAACGAGGTCGATTTCATTAAAGTCGGCACCTGCTTTTGCACCATCTTCGAGATTAGAAAAGTTAGCTTTCCGCAGAGAGCCAGCCAAATCTTTGCTGGAGAGGGACTTAGCTAAATCATTGTCGTTTTCAGCCATTTGTATCCCCTGTTTGATTTACGTCCGTTGAACCTGTTTCGTCTTTAGCCACTAAAGTATCGGCAAGTGAATTAATTGTATCGCTTACCGCTGGTTTGGCCAGATTTTCTGGGCTGAGCGATTGGGCGCTGGCACCATCGCTGATATTAGGGGCGACATCGGAGAACTGCTCGTAGAGCTCGCCCTGTTCAGCACCGCGCATCATACTGGGGCCCAAACGGGCACTTTCGAGTGGGCTCTTAAGGAACTCGGCAGGATGCTGAATGGTCTGGATCTTGACCGAATACCGTCCATTTTTTACCCCATACTGGCCCCGAATCACGGGTAAGCCATCCACATAGACTGTGATGGGATCCATAATCTCGATTGGGATAATCTCACCCACAGAAAGAGATGCCACCTCCCCCAAAAGCATTTGTTTTCTAGCAAGCACTGCGACCGCTGTCACAGGCGCTTCGTGCACTTGATCCGACAGGAGATTGGCCCAATGCTCATCGGGCTCACTCGCAAAACCCTGCATATTGTTATACAAGATCGACTTAACCGGCTCAAGCACCCAAAACGGAATACATAAATCGACATCGCCCGGTCGGCCATTAATCTCAATAGTAAATTTAGAGTGCAAGACCATCTCGCTTGGTGAGGTTATCTTGGCAAATCCAAAATTTGTTTCTTGGCGCATGAAGTCAAACTTAATCTCATAGACTGCTTTCCAAGCCTTCTCGTATTCACTCAACAGCGCGTCAACCAAGCGCCGAATAATCCGCAACTCAGTAGCGGTGTATTCGCGTAATCCTAATTTAGGGGGAAGGCGCCCTTCGCCTCCAAACATATTATCAATCGCGATGTAAACCACGCCAGGATCGACAATCCAACAGCCCACCCCCCGTAAGGGGCGGATGCCCACGATATTGATATTAGTTCTCTCTGGGAACTCATTTACAAAGTTATCATAGCTTTTGACCACCGGTAAATGCATTTGCACCTCAATCGGTGCACGGATCATATTAAACAGTGTGAGACGAACAGCGCGGCTAAACCGTTCATGAATTAACTCCAGAGTCGGCATGCGCCGACGCGCGATGATCTTGGATTTATCGAACATCTCACGCTGATCAACAGCGTTGATGTTCATTTCAAAATTAATATCCTGATCTGCCATTATTTTCCTGTGGAGTTCTCCAGCAGATTAAGATCATTACTGCATTACGAAGGAGCTAAAGAGAACTGCTTGGACCGGTAAATCCATTTCGGTGACGTTCCAAAACTCTGCTGCTGCTCGTGCGGCCTCATTGGTAATCTTCTTACCAGTCGAGGTCTCTTTTGGAATAGCACCAATGCGCTCTAGATTTTGTAAGTCGGCGGTTGCTGGTTGTTGTTGCAAGATGTAAATGGCCGTTAGTTGCGGAGCAATAATCGAATTAATCACCAAAGCGATCTCGCGAGCCATCATAGTTTTACCTTCTACCGTTGCGAGCTCCTGCATTTGGCGAGAGGATAAAACCGTAATGATCTTATCGCGGACCACAGGCATAAATTGCTTTACTTTGCTTTCGGTTGAAGAATCAGCAGTGCGCAATACAATTTTTGTTTGTAAATAATGCTCACCGCCACGCCCTGGCAAATTCACAATCATCTCATCTAAGGCGATATAGATGGGGGGTGCATTTTGCTTACGATCAGTCAGTTGCTTTTTAAGAATATTCTCAGGCTTATTCGCCTCGGCTTCCGCTGCTTTTTTCTCAGCCTCTGTCTTTTGTGTATACATATAGCCACCAACACCACCGGCGAGCACAACAACTACAACACCTAAGATGATGAAGAGCTTTTTATTGCTTTTTTTGGGTAGAGGCTCAGCCGATTCTGTCGATGCAGAGGCCGCTGCCGCTGGGGCTGCACCCGCTTCTAGCGTGGGTTCAACTCGTTCTTCTTCAGCCATTGCCGATCCTCATAGATAACTGTATTAAGCATACAGGTGAATACCTGAAACACCACTCGCATGATCACTTAAGAATCTTGTAGTTGCGAGTCTTTCAGATGATAAACCAATCCCCATGGAGGATCTATCGGTAGAAGAACTAGGCTGGGCAAAACGGGATTGTTCAGACCCAAATTGCTGATTTTGGTTAAAACGACTATCGCCTTGTCTGAGATCGAGGGATAACTGAAGACCCATTTGGGCAAACTCATTTTTGAGCTGCTGGCCACCCTGGTCTAAGCGTGCTTTAGCCGCATCGTTGGCACCTTCCACAATCAAATACGCTCTACCTGATTGATCAATCCGCAAATCGATTCGAATGGTGCCCTGCTCAGGTGGAGTTAACTCCAACTGTATTCTGCCGCCACCTGATCTTGCAGCATTCAAGATTTCACTATGAAGAGGTCCTGATGTCACAGAGGCCTCCTGAAGGCTCATTGCTATCTGTGTTGGGGTGCTGCTGATATTTGCGCTGCTCTGTGCCACTTGGGATGCACTCAGTAAGTTGCCGCTGAAATCGCTGTCAATCATTTCACCAAAAGACTGCTCGGTTTTAAGTAAGGACTGGCTATCTAACAAAGGTTTTGCCAATAGAAGGTTATCGCCCACCAATGCCTCTTTATTTTCGAGTGCCACAACACCATCTTCCGCCACAACCGCGTTGCCCACTTTAGTGCCTAAGAGGGCTCCCTGTGCCAGGGTAAATTGTGTATCTAAATCAGCAGCTTGCTTCATCTTTAGCTCTTGGGCCAAACTTGGCTCAACGCTGATCACGCGTACGGTATCCGATCCAACAGAACCATTAATTTGCTGCTGGGCCAGTAACTGCTTTTGCAATGCCTGGTTGATGGTTTGATTAGCGGCAATCTGATTTCGTTGCAACTCTAATGCTTGTAAGGTCCTCGCATCGATCGTCTGTTTGGCACTGAATGAATCAGCCTGTGCCTCATTCGTTTGAGCCTTTAGATTGGCTAATTGAGCCAATAGTGCCTGGGCTAACTTGGCTTCCATGCTGGCGATTTGCTCTAGATTTCCGGAAGCCTTGGCTTTCTCAAGATCACCCAGCATGTTCTCAAGGCCTAAATTCTTGAAATTGGCGCGTAGCATCTCCAAATCAATCGGCTGATCTGTGATTGATGATTTACTACCCAGACCCGCCTCGCCCCAGTTACTTAATAAAGAGGTTGATTTTGTTTGGTTCTGTTGATTGAGTTGCTCCAAGGCTGCCATGATCTTGGCAATCTCAGGATTGGACTGAGCGTGTACAACGGCAATATTTGCCGGATTTTGAGGGTCAACATCCTGTTTTTGCACTATTTGCAGCTCAGGATCGGTCTTGTTGTGTTTAGTTTCTGGGGTTTTCTTACTCTTTAGACGACCTTCAGTGGCCAACTCTTCTTGGGCTTGTAGGCGAAGATTGGTGGCCTGATTAAGCTCATTCAGAAAGTCTTCAAGCCCACCCACATTGGCTGTCTGCCCTTTTTTGGATGCAAGCGTCTCCTGGCCAGCTTGGATCTGGCTTAGGTGGTGCTTTGGGTGTACTGCACTTGCAATTGACATACGATCTCCATAAAGGACATCCATAACTAAGCATTTTCCGTGCCAGAATGAGCATGAAGACGGGCAATGTAGTTATCTTCCATTTGATTGATCTCTGAGCGAGCCTGTTTCCTGCGGGCCTCTAGGTGGGCCTTGGCCACCAATTTACCTAAGCCTTGGGAGCGCATTTTGGCTTGCATGGCAATTTTCAGGGCTTGCTCCGAGTTCATGGATAAACCCTTGATTTGATTGGTAATTTCAGCTGAGCTAAGCAATAACTTCTCCCGAAAGGCATTAGCATCCTGAATAAATGCCACTGTGGTGCCGGTTTTAGCCCCCTCCATAATCTGATTCTCATAATCCTTGGCATAGTCCAAGACTTGTTTTTGAAAGCCCTGGGCTTGATTGACCTGACCAGTGGCTCGGCGTGCATTGGCCATCGCCTGATCCTCCCGAATCTTCGCCAAGCGCAATAAGAGCTCAATGGGTTTCATACGCGCCGAATGTTTTGTAATGCAGGGCTAGGGGTGGCAGGGTTTATCTCACTGGGAGCAATGCTAAAAAGTTCTTGCAAGGTATTCTCAAGGCCCACACTAAACTCCGAGTCTTGTTGCAAAAACTCTTTGATCTTTGGCCACGACTGCAATGCCGCATCCAGGTCGGGGTCACTGCCGGCAACGTAAGCGCCCATCGAGACCAAATCACGACCACGCATGTAGCGACTATAAAGTTGCTTCACACGCCGTGCGCTTAATAAATGCTCTCGACTCGCAACCTTAGGCATCACCCGTGAGATGGATTTTTCAATATCAACGGCAGGATAGTGTCCGCTATCGGCCAACTCTCTGGCTAAAAAGAAATGGCCATCTAATATTCCGCGGGCAGTGTCGGCGACTGGATCATTACTATCGTCGCCCTCTAGTAAGACGGTATAGAAAGCGGTGATGGATCCATTCGGATTAATGCCGTTACCAACCCGCTCAACGAGCTCAGGCATACGCGCAAACACACTGGGTGGATAACCACGTGCTACTGGGGCTTCACCCAGGCTTAGACCAATTTCGCGTAAAGCCATTGCGTAACGTGTTAATGAATCCACAATCAAGACAACATGTTTACCTTGATCCCGAAACCACGTGGCCACATCGGTTGCATACGATGCGCCTTTAGAGCGGGCCAATGGGGAGGCATCCGCTGGGGCAGCAACGACCACTGCGCGCTCAAATGATTCAGGGCCCAGAGTGTCCTCACAAAACTCCCGTACTTCACGACCACGCTCGCCCACAAGACCAATCACAATCACGTCCGCTACGCAATTGCGGGCAAGCATTCCTAATAAGACGCTTTTACCAACCCCTGAGCCAGCAAAGATGCCAACGCGTTGTCCACGGCCAACCGTCAGCAAACCGTTAATGGCTCGTATTCCGGTATCCAAAGGTTCATGAATCGGGGTGCGATCTAAGGGATTAATACTGCGTTGGATTTGCGTAGCAAGATGACTACTGCCCGAGCCCTTGCCATCAATCGGGCGACCCAAGCCATCCACCACTCGGCCCAATAACTCCTCGCCAATCGGTAAGGGTTCAATCACCGATTTGGTGATGTAGCCCTTGCCATAATCAACGGGTGTTTTTGCAGGATAGACAAGTGCTCCAGGCGCAATGCCCTCCACCGTATCAATCGGCATTAGATACGTAATGCCGCCATTAAAACCAATGCACTCGGCATCAAAACTTAAATCCCCTGCTTGCGACACGATGGTTGCGCCAGAGCCAATGCTCATCGGTAAGCCTTCAACCTCCAACACAATTCCGGAGACGCGTTTTAATTTACCTTCCCGAATCGAGCGCGGAGTCTCTTTTA
Source organism: Burkholderiaceae bacterium (assembly GCA_009924985.1). Classification (GTDB taxonomy): domain Bacteria; phylum Pseudomonadota; class Gammaproteobacteria; order Burkholderiales; family Burkholderiaceae; genus Polynucleobacter. The sequence continues at coordinate 37,967 of RFQL01000005.1, forward strand.
GCATCTCACTTTGAAGATGCAGTCGAGACTGAAACTCAGTAAGCAGGGGGCTCATTGACCTTGTCCTCAAGTAAAGGAGGATCGATTGCAAGCGCCGCACTCGGTAAAGATGCTGTAGGAGAATTGCCAGGAATAAGGCCTAGTGCAGAAAATACCAAAGCCTTGCGTGCTTCCGTACCCACATCAATCCGCGCGCCACCTACTTCCACATACGCATGACCCGGTTGGACATCCGCATCCACCAAAACGGAACATGTAAATGGCAGGCCTGGGTCTTCCACAATTTTTTTCCAGGCCTCCACTTCGTCAGACCGAATCCGCAAATACAAACTCTCACCCGGTCGGGGTAAGCGCATCAATGCTTCTTGCACTGCAGCCACAAAAGGTCCGCGCTCCATCGACTCGTTAGCAGAAAGTCGGATGCCGATCTCAAAAGCAAGTTGCGTTAAAGGCTCTGAAATGGCCTGTGGCAAACCATCGAGTGTTAGCAATAATTCTTTTAGGGCATCGTGTAAGCGATTGGTCTCGGTATGGGCATCAAGATAACCTTTCTGATAGCCCTCTTCATAACCTTTTTCTTGACCTTCTTTGTAACCACTCTCACGGCCCTCGATAAATCCTTGATTGGATCCGAGTTCGTAAGCCTCATGGTAGGCATTCGCACGAATCGCCTCGACCTCTTCGACCGTGGGGTATTGAATGGGAGGATTTTTAGGGGGCTTTGGGGGCTTGGGAGGATCGAATGAGGGGATCTCCCAACGAAGTGGTAAAGAGTCCTGATCAGAGGAAGGCATCGGCCGACTTGCCTCGTTCCATAATCATGCGGCCCTCTTCAGCCAAGGCACGCGCCACACGAATAATTTCTTTTTGCATCTCTTCAACTTCCTGAATCTTGACCGGTGGTCGCGTTTCTAGATCCTCACGCACACCATCGGCAGCCCGCTTGGCCATATTCTTAAAGAGCTTCTCACGCAGTTTAGGACTTGCGCCCTTCAGAGCGACCACCAAGGTGTCATTGGGCACCTCCAACAACATAGTTTGCAAGGAACGATCCTCGATCTCCAAGAAGTCCTCAAAGACAAACATCTTCTCTTGAATGGCGTCTGCCAACTCAGCATCGTAGCCACGAATATTGTCCAGAGCCGATTTGTCCAATCCTCCAGAGAGCATATTGAGAATCTCGGCCGTTGGCACAATACCCCCCACGGTACTGCGACGGAAATCAGAATCCGGTCCAGCAGAACGTGACATGACTTCGTTTAACTCCTTCAGTGCAGCTGGTTGTACTTTCTCCAAGAGCGCTACTCGCAAGATCAGTTCATTTCTGAGTTCATCGGGGAATAATTTTAAAACGGATGCTGCCTGTGCGGACTCCAAGAAAACCATCACGGTAGCAACAATCTGGGGATGCTCATTCTTGATCATCTCATAAAGAACATCCGACTCCATTCTCTTTAAGGTCTCAATTCCAGACATGTCGAGGGTGGACTCCAAACGTCCCAAAAGGTCTGATGCACCTTCGGCACCCATCGCCTTAGTCAACATATTTTGCATGAAAGAATCGGTATCAAACGATACCTGTGCATTATTGCCAGTAACCTCTTTAAACTCGCGCAGAACCTGCAAGACAAGATCTCGACTGAGCGATCGCACCACTGCCATCTTGCCCGACAGACGTTGCACCTCAAAGGGGGTCATCTGACGCAAGACATTGGCCGCAGACTCAGCGCCCACTGCCAACAAAATCACCGCGGCCTTAGAGGCCCCGTCAAGATCATCAAAAGTGACCGTGCCAGTTTGCTGAGCACCCTTAACACCTTCTTTTAGAGCGTCGGCAATCGACAGAGTCTTCGGGGCGGCTTGTTCGTCAGGCATAACCAATCGCTCTCTTTATCATTAAGCTCCTCCACTTGCCGCTACATTGGCTTCATTGGTTTTAGCAGCATCATTTGCAAGCCATTCCTTAAAGATACCAGAGACCACCTTGGGGTTGCTCTCTACAAACTCAACGGCATAAGCCAAAAGCTCGTCGTACTCTGCTTTTTTCTCATCCTCAAGGCGCTTGCGATTTTCTTCTTCGGCTTTCTTCTCTGCCTCAGCCTGCGCGCGCTCTTCCTCTTCCTGAATACGGCGACGCTCACGCTCTAGCTCCACCTCCATGCGACGCTTCTCTCTAGCCGCAGGTGACATGGTCTCCATTTCGGCTTTGATCTTTTCATCAAACTCCTCTTCGATGCGCTGTTCTTCCAAGGCTTGATCGACTTTCGGTGGGAATAGGAGTGGGCGAACTACACCAAAGAATAGGATACCCAAAGAGCCCAAAATAATGGCGAACTTGAAAAACTCCTTAAAGAGCTCAATAACCCCGGGTTGTTTATAAAGAGGTAGCTCATCGCTGGCTTCGGCCTTAAATAAAATATTGGCAACACTCACACTATCGCCTCTTTTGTCATTAAAGCCAATAGCGTCTTTTACTAAATTATTGATCTGCTCGAGTTCTTTGGCGTTATACGCCACTGGCTTGAGAGGCTTGCCATCCTTATCGACCCCGCCTGGTTTGAAATTAACAACCACACCCGCGGAAACTCTTCTGACCTTACCTTTTTCAGCTTTAATGCGCTGGATCGCACGATCAAGCTCGTAATTAATCACATTGTCATTGCGATTATTCGTAATACCACTTCCCGTATTACCCGGTGGGGCATTCAAATTTTGAGGGTTATTATTACCTGCTGCCTGCGTATTAAGTGGTGCCTGACCGCCGCCGGGAGGTTGATTCGTTAAAGCGCCCGGTACTCCACCTGCTGCAGAGCTACCAGTTGAGCCCTGATTGCTTTGCTGACTGCGAACCGACGCTTGATTGGGGGGTGTATTGCGCCCAAAGGTTTCTTCCATGCGTTCTAGCTCACCAAAATCCATATCGACAGTCACTTGGGCACGGACATTTTCTTTACCTGCAACGGGCTCCAAAATAGCTTGTACTCGTTTGGATAGGGCGCCTTCAAGTTCGGCCACGTATTTAAGTTGCGTACTATCTAAGCCCACTGAGCGTTGTGGATTGGGTGCCAATAAGCTCCCCTCAGAATCCACAATCGTGACGTTGGCGGGCCCTAGGTTGGGTACTGAAGAACCTACTAGATTTGCAATTGCAGCAACTTGCTGGTTATCTAAGAATCGTCCAGGATGCATGGTGACCACCACCGACGCAGTGGGTTTCTCTTGCTCGCGCATAAAGGCGGTTTGTTTGGGAATCGCTAACATCACCCGCGCCGACTTCACTTGCGACAATGAGCTAATACTTCTGGCTAACTCACCCTCAAGTCCACGTTGGTAGTTGACTTGCTCCACAAATTGGCTAGTCCCCATCTTTTGGTTTTCGAGAAGCTCAAAGCCAACGTTGCCTGCCTTTGGAAGTCCTTGACCCGCTAACTTGAGACGCGTTTCATAAACAGAAGATTCTGGAACCAAAATAGCTGCACCGCCCTCGGTAAATTTATACGGCACATTCATCTGCTGCAAGGCCGCTACGATGGCAGCGCCATCACGCTCATTAATGCTCGAGAACAAAATGCGGTAATCGTCTTTGCGTCCTGACAATGAAACAAAGATGACTGCCGCAAGAAAGAGAATGCCGGCGGCCCCAACAATAAGGCGTTGCTGCAGATTGAGTGCCGAGAACCGAAAGATCAACTCTCGCAGCTTAGGAGGGGCCGAGGATTTGGCCGGTGCACTTGCTGCTCGGGCGGCAATTGCAGCCATACCAGGGGAAGGGGGTGCAGAAGCCGCACTGTTGGAGCCAATATTGACTACA
>RFQL01000041.1 GCA_009924985.1 Burkholderiaceae bacterium
CATGAGGATTGTTTATAACGAAGATATCTCATTGGCTGATGCGTTGGCATTGAATACTGAGGATGGAAGAAGTCCATACATGATTTTGAAAGAGGAGAGAGAAATGGCTAAGAAGGGGTCTAAAACGAGCGCTAAGGCTGTGAAAACACTTGGGGAATATGTGGATAGCAAGACAACAAACAAACCCAATGATGAAGAGATATTGGCTTATAACAGCAAGTTGGAGATAGTTAGTGTCTTATATGGGAAAATATATAAAGAAAAGAAAACGATAAATGAACTAGACCTGAAGGCTATCGAGGTTGCAGAATCGATAGGTTTAACCAATCAGCAGTTCGCGCATGACCTGGAGCTGTGGCTGAAGGCCAGACCAGAGATGCCAGACTCTATCATCGAGTACGGACGTGGGTTGTAACGTACCCAATCGGTGGTATGCATACGGCACAGGCAGAGGTGGGTGTCTGTACAGAAAGCACGATGCCCTCTGCGCTTGGCCAGAGGCGGTCTGCCAGCGAGTGGCATACCTCTCCCCCCCACCTTGCCACTATGGGCGGGGTGTTACTCACAATTTTTCCCCACTTTTTTAAGGAGGTAACATGGAAGAGCAAGAGAAGTTGAAACGAGAGCTGCACAGTTGTAGTCTTGGCTTACTGAGACAGGGTTTCTCCCTACAAGCAGTTATTCATGCGATGATAGTGGAGTCTCAGAGGCTGTCTGAGTCAGCAAACGTAGTAGAAGCAATTGAAGAAAGTAAATTTAAACCATAAGAGGAGAGAATCATGGATTACAAAGAAATGAAGCCAAATAACTTTAAGGCTTTTAAAAATAAAAATAAAAGGTCAGATGATGATGCTGACTTCACCGGCAGCATTAAGTTGGCTGATGGGGTGGAGTATTGGTTCAATGTCAGGCAGCTGATGAGTGCTAAAGGTGATCCATACCTAAAAGGCTGGATTGGCAAGCCAAAGCAAGCTGGGTTTACCCCTCGTGGCAACGATGAGATGCCCAAATCAGATAGCGATATTCCATTCTGATGGCTAGAGTTAAGTCCAATCTAAGTACGCAGATCCCCTCCATGCAGAACTGGGGTGGGATTCGGTCTATACAGAAGAGGTTAGAGCGCTCCGCTACCATTATGGAGAACAAGGAGGCGGTAGCGTATAGCCTACTCTGTATGGCCAATACTAAAATCACAGACATTATGGAGTGGGATGAAGAGGGCAACATCCAAGTCAAGGCATCTAAGGATATTCCCGAACACGCTCTACAAGCCATCAAGACGATTAGAGTGAATAAGGATGGGAACCTAGAGCTGGAGCTGTACGACAAGGTTGGAGTCCTCAGATTGCTGGCTAAAGCCTCTGGATTGCTCGATAGCCCAGAGGACTCAGATAAGCCATCGGTTATCGGTATTAATATCAAGCCACCCGATATTGAAGACATCGAAATAAAATAACAACACCCCCTTTACTTTTCTATTTTTTTAGGAAAGAATCTCGTTTATAGCGATATCGCTATTTAACTGAGGAGATTGTGATGACCACGTTTACGACTGAAGATAGAGAAGAAGCGATGCGTAATAGTTGCGAGCATTGCGGAGAGCGGTTGCCGATTGATGAGATCCACCATTGTGCTAATACTGAGCCGGTTCCATTTGCTGGCTTTATTCCATTAGACGATGAAGAGTCTGATAACGAAAAGCTGTGCAGACTAGCCAACGATATGGAATCCAGTATCAACATTAGGCTTGGGCGCTCTGGTGTCCGCTGGGCGGGAGACTAAGATGCCGATCAAGTCTGAGTTCTGGCACATCCTACAAAAGCATATTGCGCTGAGAAAAGCCAATAAATGAGTGCCTGGTTGATTATTGTTACAGGTCTGATTTATGGCTACATAGCTGTAGAGCAAGGACTAAAGGGTAACGTGCCTATGGCGGTGGTATATAGTGGCTATGCGTTTAGCAATGTAGGGCTTTACATATTGGCCACTAAATAATCACCGCATGAATCACCGCATAATGTGTAACATTTTATACATAATCGTTACCATATGTATACATAACGTAACATTTTTATAACATTAAAGTTATATCAAAGCTCTAGCGGATCAAAGCCTAGCTCATCCGCTACCAGCTTGGCTCTGTGTCGGAATGTCTTATCGTGTTTCTGCCATGCAGCTGTGGAAGTATTCCACCGACTAGCGTGGATCATTTCGTGGGCCATAGTCCGAATGACTGTATCCAAGAATCCACACCTTGCTGCTGATATCGTAATAACGTGTTCGTGTTTGCCCCCATCATCATAGAGGTACGTTCCCATCGTATCGGGATCGTGATCCACGATGAACTTTATCTGCTCTGGTAGAGGCATATTCCAATTATCAAAAGGCTTGCATACCACAAGCATGGTGTACATATTCTTCAGAATAGTGGATGTGAGCTGGATCATACTTTCATTAACTGACCACGAAAATAAATTAGACCCTCATCCTCATTGATAACCTCTGCCAGCTCTGGGGGCATGAGTTTGCCGTTGATAAAGGTCAATACTGCGTATCCAGCCCTCCAGTTGACCGGGTTGTTTTCTGTATAAGCAAACTGGTTATCCTTAATACAGGCCATCGTTCCAGTATCTACCCCATATCGTGTACCGGTGTAGTCTGTCCAAGGGGTTATCTTAAGCGAGTGTAGGTGGCCAGAGACAAAGCTCGTGCCTGACCTCATCGTGTTGTTGTAGACCGCATGGACTCCGTTGTGCCAGCGGTGTTTAATCATGCAAGTCTGGTTGACCATGATAGACCAGTACCATTTCCAATGCGGGGTGTGGTCAGCAATATCAAAACCCTTGATGCCCTCGTACTGTGGCAGGATGTTAGACAGTTTGCCTGAGAATCGTAGGTCATGGTTGCCAATCGTAATCATTAACTTACAGCCAGCCGGTCTTACCTTTTCAATATCCCCAAGTCTTTCTTGTATCTCGTCTAATTCTTCTTTAACTGTAGGACTTTTCTGCCAGCCAATGCGGTGATGCGCTGAGATACTAGCGAAATCCGCAATATCTCCATTGAGAATCACAATCTTTGGTTTCAGATACTTTACAAATTCAACAAAGCCTCGGTGAGCTGTCGTAACGTACTCTGGGTTGTAGTGGCAATCAGAGCCAACTAAGATGACACCATTGTCAATGGTGACGTTAGCTTGCATCTGCTCATCGGGAATGTAAATCTTAGGTTGGCCAGATGGTGACAGAGCCTCTAGAATAATGCCATATTTATTTTCTATTATTCTACGCCTCTTCATAACATTGCGATTGCTAAGACCAATAGCTATGCTCACCTTTTCGGGGGATTGATGTTCTTTCCAAGCCGCAATAAATTCTTCGTCACTACACGCTTTTCGTACCATGACATACCTTATAATGATAAAGTTAGCTTATATTAACTGAAAAGTGTTAAAAATCAATGGCTAAAACAAAAGAAATGTCAAGTAAGCAGATACCGACTACTGGTATTAGCTTAGATTTTTCCAAATCCCCAGAGGTTTATAAGTTCCTAACGAGCAATGCATTCGTGCGTGGGATGATGGGTCCAGTAGGATCGGGCAAGTCCTATGCTTGCGCTGCTGAGGTGTTTATCAGAGCCATTCAGCAAAAGCCCTCCCCTATCGATGGTGTCCGATATACCCGTTTTGTCATTGTACGCAATAGCTACCCCGAACTCAAGACAACCACAATTAAGACGTGGCAAGACCTTTTCCCAGAGAATACCTTTGGGCCAATGCTCTATACACCACCGATTACCCACCACATCCGACTACCAGCAAGGGATGGAGCTGCGGGTCTTGATTGCGAGGTAATCTTCTTAGCGCTTGACCAACCGAAAGACGTTAGAAAGCTATTATCCCTAGAGCTAACAGGGGCATGGGTTAACGAGGCACGAGAGTTGCCCAAAGCTGTAATCGATGGCCTTACACACCGAGTAGGTAGATACCCTACCAAGCGAGATGGTGGCGCTAGTTGGCATGGCATCTGGATGGATACCAACCCAATGGATGATGACCATTGGTGGTTTAGGATGGCCGAGAAAGAAAAGATGACAGGACCATATGCTTGGAAGTTTTACAAGCAACCTGGCGGTGTTATTGAAGTTGGCAAAGACGATCTGCCCGAAAACCCAGAGGCTAATGACTGCATCTTCTCAGCTGGTAAGTGGTGGCAGCTAAACAAGAAGGCTGAAAACGTAGCCAATCTACCGGCTGGCTACTATCAGCAGATGCTCTTGGGTAAGAATCTAGATTGGATCAGATGCTACGCAGAAGGCAAATATACCTATGTCCAAGAGGGTAAGTCGGTTTGGCCAGAATATGACGATAACCTCATGAGTGGAGAGACAATTTTAGACAACTCTGTGCCGATTCAGATCGGTCTAGACTTTGGTTTGACACCAGCTGCGGTTATTGGACAGAGGTTGCCTAATGGTAGATGGCAGATTATTGATGAGATTGTGACCTTTGACATGGGATTAGAGCGCTTTGGCCATCAACTCGTAGCCGAAATCAACGCAAAGTACCCAGGAATGCAAGTATTGGTGTGGGGCGATCCGGCTGGTATGGCTAGAGATGCGATCTATGAGGTAACGGCCTTTGACTTTTTAAGGACTCTTGGCCTCAAGGCACAGCCAACCCCATCAAACGACTTCAAGGTTCGCAGAGAATCCGCTGCTGCGCCCATGCAACGTCTTATTAACGGCAAGCCGGGGCTGATGGTTGACAGCAAATGCAAGTTACTACGCAAGTCTCTAGCGGGTGGATACCATTTCAAGCGGGTATCAGTCGGCTCTGGTCAGGAGCGGTTTAGGGATAGCCCAAATAAAAACGAACACTCACACGTTGGTGATGCCTTTGGATATCTCTTGCTCGGTGGCGGTGAATACAAGCGCATGACTCGCCCAGGCGATGTGTCATCAAGAACATATGTTGCCCAGACTGTGGCCAACAGCGACTTTGATATATTCTCAAGATGAAAGTGACTATACCCTACGAGGTATTAAACGAGGAGATGCATCCCAAGAGAGGGGTGTTTTATCTGCCATTCGTTATTGACCACTTTGACCAGCTCGATACCACTCAGCCAGAGCTGTTGGCTGTGGCTAGGGGCTATGACCTCAGATCCATGATATACAGCCAATCCATGCTTGGCGCAGCGGTTACCGCTTTCTACCGCAATAAACCGATAGCCATATTTGGAGTTGTATTCTTTTGGGGTGGAGTTGGCGAGATGTGGAGCATCTTTGACAATCAGGCTAGAGAACACCCAGCATCCATGCTCAGATGTGGCAGATCCTTTGTAGATATCGCAACCAGATATCTCAACTTGCATAGATTGCAAATAACTGTTAGAACTGACGATATTCGGGCAATACGTTATGCGAAAGCATTAAGGTTTGAGACCGAAGCTGTTTTAAGGATGTATGGCCCTGACAAGGTGGATTACTTACTAATGACGAGGTATTAAATGGGTGGACTATTTGGTGGATCTCCAGATACCAGCGGTGCTGAACGAGCAGCTGCTGAGACTAAGGCAGAGAACGAAAAGATTAGGGCGCAAGCTGAAGAAGAAAAGCGACAGCTTGCAGAACAAAACGCAGCTCGTGCTAGAGCAAGAGTTCGTGGCGGTAGCCGTATGTTGCTATCCGATACACGTTTAACCCCAGAGACAGGCATTCAAACGCTTGGCTCTAACGAAATGAAAGTGAGCTAATCATGGGTGGAGTATTTGGAGGCGGTGGCGGTGGTGGATCTGTAAAAGCTCCTGAGCCAAAGCCAGAGCCAGTAGTTGAGAAACCAACACAGGCACAGGAAGAGGCTGGCGCAAGAATGCGTGGCGCAAGACGTAGAGGCCGTCAACTTCTTTCTGATTCACGTCTAAACCCAGAGATGGGTATGCAAGAAACTTTAGGTGGAGGAAATAGCCTTGGATAATAAAGCGAAGATGCAAAAGAAAGTAGCCAAAGTCATGCGTGAATACAAGGCTGGCGGTCTACATTCTGGTAAGGGTGGCCCAGTTGTTAAATCTCAAAAGCAAGCCGTTGCAATTGCAATGAGCGAGGCTGGAATGGCGAAGAAAAAATGAAAGAAGTCTGGGAAAAAGAAAGACCTAAAAGTTTAGGTAAGCCAGAGAAGTTGTCTCCCATGCAGAAGGCTGCTGCTAAATCGATGGCCAAGAAGGCTGGTAGACCATATCCAAATCTTGTAGATAACATGAGAGCATCTAAAAAATGAAAGTAGAACTATCGTTTGAGTTTGGTGAAGACCACAAAGGCATGGGCGAGGAAGAGAAGAAGCCTATGGAGTTGACACCATTCCAAAAGAAAGTAGCTAAGATGCTTGCTCAAAAAGCTGGCCGTTCTAAGCCAAATGAAGAAGATATGTACAAAGCATCCGATCTAGAGGATGAAGAAGACTAATGGCCATACTTGTTGAGCGTGAGTCGCTCACTACCAAATCTCGCCATGTTTCCCCAAGCTATGTAGATAAAGATGGCAATCAATATCTAACAAGCTCAGACAAACCATTCCCGACTTTAGATGTAAACCATCTGCGCTTGCATGAGGGCAGAGGCTATTATGTTTACAAACAGTATCCATATTCAGCTGGACTAGGGGCTGGGGCAAGCATTGATATAGCAATTGCTTTTCCAGATGGAATTTATCCTCACATATCATTTAGCTATGGGGCATCTGGAGAAACTGAATTTTATGTTTACGAATCACCAACAACTAGCGGTGGAACAGCATTAACAATCCACAGGCGCAATCGTAGTTTAATAACGTCTAGTTCTGGAGCTGCTGTTTTAAGCCCAACAGTTACATCGGTTGGCACAGAGATATTTGGTGAGTTTGTTCCAGCTGATAAACAAGGTGGCGGTGGTCAACTTAGTTCTTTTGAATTTGTTTTAAAACCATTGACTAGTTATTTGCTTAGATTAACCAATGTTAACGCTCAACCTCATGCAGCTAATTTATTAGCGGATTGGTACGAATGACATTAAAAAAACATCAAAACCCAAGTGGCGGTCTTAATGAGGCTGGGCGCAAATACTTTGAACGCAAAGAAGGTGGCAACCTACAAGCCCCAATTAAGGGTGGAACCAACCCAAGAAGGGTATCTTTTGCTGCTCGCTTTGGTGGGATGGCTGGTCCTTTAGTAGATGAGAAAGGCAGACCAACTCGCTTAAAGAAAGCGTTGCAAGCGTGGGGATTCGGTAGCAAAGAGGCAGCTCGTAACTTTGCAAATAGACACAAAAAGGATTGATATGGCTGAAATGACAGAATTATCCCCAGCTGAAGAAAAATCATTTCTATCTTGGATAAAAGGTACTGAATGGTTTAAAGAGTACGTCAAAGAATATGATGAGGCTCCAGACCTAGATACAGCGGATTACGACTATCGAGCTGCTTGGAAGGCTGGCATTAGACCAGAAAGAGACCCATACGATAAAAATAAATTCCATTGGCCATCATCTGATGAGGGTGGAAAGATGTTGAAATCTGAAAGCCACCCAACAGCATGGAAAGAATATTTCATGCGTGAAACAGGAAAAAATCCTGACGAGGTTGGCATAACAAAAGCAGATTACGAGAGGCTTGAAAAAGCTGGAAGATTAAGAGGTAGAACAATGTTAATGGATTCGGAGATTGAATAATGGCTGAAATGATGAGATTAAAACCCGAAGACATCCTCAAGCGCCACGATATTGCGTTGCGTAAGAAAGAGGATTTTAGAGACTTATACGATGAGGCATATGAGTTTGCTCTGCCACAACGTAATCTCTATGACGGCTATTACGAAGGTAAGGTTGGCGGTGCTAAGAAGATGAATCGTGTGTTTGATGCAACCGCTATTAATTCGACTCAGCGCTTTGCCAACCGCCTACAGTCAGGAATATTCCCGCCACAGCGTAAATGGTGCAGATTAGAAACTGGCCCAGATATTCCAGAAGACCGCAAGGCAGAGGCCTCGGCAGCTCTTGATATCTATGCAGACAAAATGTTTGCAACTCTCAAGCAGTCTAACTTTGACATTGCGATGGGCGAGTTCTTGCTTGACCTAGCAGTTGGTACAGCAGTAATGATGGTTCAGCCTGGTGATGACACATCTCCAATCAACTTCATTCCTGTGCCACAGTTTTTGGTTGCCTTTGAAGAGGGCGCTAATGGTCAGGTAGACAATGTATACAGACGTATGCGTATTAAGGGTGAAGCAATCATTCAGCAATGGAGAGATGCCACAATCCCATCAGACCTACAGCAGAAGATTGACCAAAAGCCAACAGAAGACTTTGAGTTGATTGAAGCTACAGTATTTGATCCAAAGCGTGGTGACTTTTGCTATCACGTTATCCACAAAGAATCTAAGCAAGAGCTGGTCTATCGCAGACTCAAAAAGAGTCCTTGGGTAGTCAGCCGTTATATGAAGGTGGCCGGTGAGATATATGGCAGAGGCCCATTGATTACTGCGTTGCCTGATATCAAGACATTGAACAAAACACTAGAGCTAGTGTTAAAGAATGCATCTTTAGCTATATCTGGTGTATATACAGCTGCTGACGATGGAGTTCTTAACCCAGCAACTGTCAAGATTATCCCAGGAGCAATCATCCCTGTAGCCAGAAACGGAGGCCCACAGGGAGAGTCACTAAAGCCATTGCCACGAGCTGGTGACTTTAATGTGGCTCAGATTATCATGGGAGACCTACGAGGGAACATCAAGCGCATACTACTAGACGAGAGTTTGCCTCCCGATAATATGTCTGCTCGCTCCGCAACAGAAGTCGTAGAGCGCATGAAGGAGTTGAGTCAGAACCTCGGATCCGCATTTGGCCGATTGATTAACGAGACCATGATTCCGCTTGTATCTAAGATACTGCAAGTAATGGATGACAGAGGCATTATCGATATGCCTTTGCGTGTGAATGGTCTAGAAGTTAAGGTAGCGCCAGTTGCCCCATTAGCTATGGCTCAGAATATGGAAGACGTAACCAACGTCATGCAGTTCGTGCAGATGGCTCAAGGCTTTGGACCAGAGGGTCAGGCAACACCTAAGATGGGCGAGATTACAGACTACGTTGCAGACAAGTTAGGCATCCCAACAAGGTTGCGTAATGACTCAGCAGAGCGCCAATACAATCTCCAGCAGATTGCTCAACAGGCAGCTCAGGTTGCCGAACAAAACCCAGAGGCTGTACCCGAAATGCTGAAAATGGCTGGAGGCTAATAGATGAATGTTGACGGATGGGCTGGCTTAGAAAGTGTAGTTACAGATATTCGTGATGTTGACCAATCAGTAGAAGACCTAAACAAATTATGCCTCCGAGTTCTCAGCTCAGAGGATGGCGAAAAACTAATGAAGTGGTTAAGAGCCACTTTGTTAGAGCAGCCAGTTGCCTTGCCTGGCGCTGATCCTAGTTATGCTTTTTATCGAGAAGGACAAAACAGCGTGATTCGGGATCTTGAAGCAAGGATTAATAAAGCGAGGAAAATGTAAAAATGGAAACTACCGAAGCAGTCCAGCCCACAGAGGATGGTGGCCTACTGGACTCAGTAACAACTGAGGACAGCCAAGGTACAGAGCAGCAAAACCCAGAAGCATCACAGATATCTCATTTAGCAGAGCAAGAGGATGACACTCCGCTAGATCGGCCTGATTGGTGGCCTGAGAACTTTTGGAAGAAAGACGATGCAGCCCCCGATCTTGAGGGCATAGCAAAATCGTGGATGGACTTGCGTAAGCAGATATCGCAAGGCAAACACAAGGCTCCAGCAGATGGCAAATACGATGCATCCGCATTTGGTGCAATTCCAGAGAATGACCCAGTTCGTAGCCACGTCTTGGATTGGGCTAAGGAGAATGGGATATCGCAACTCGCCTTAGACAGTTTGGTTGGCAAAGTGGTTGGCATGAGTGCAGAGAAAGTAGAAACTGTCACTAGATCACTTGCTGAAGAAAAGGCAGCTCTTGGTCCTAACGCAGATGTCATTATTAAAGGAATGACAGATTGGGCTAGAGGCCTTGTAAACAAAGGGGTTTGGGGTAAAGATGACTTTGAAGAGTTTAAGTACATGGGCGGTACAGCCAAGGGCTTAAAGGCTTTGATGAAATTGCGTGAGACTTATGAAGGCTCTCGTATCCCCACCGAGTCAGTACCCATTGAAGGTGCGCCATCAAAAGATGAGTTGTACCAGATGGTTGGTGATCCTAAGTACAAGACAGATCCAGCCTACCGAGCCAAAGTTGAGCGAATGTTTGCTCAGAATTTCGGCTAAAATAAGGAATCTCCTCACGAGAGTGACCCTCCCCCCGGTGCAGTTTGCCGGGGGTTTTTTCATCAACATTTAGTAAAAATTAAAAATATGCAACTAGATGTTGTATTTTTTCTACATTTCTGCTAGAAACTCATTAAGGCATACCATTTAATTGGCCCTTGATGCAGATTAATCTGACGATTGGCTACCGCAAGTAGCAAGCGTAGGCCCTGGCAACAGGCACACCAAAGCAAAAACCCAATTTATTTTTTTACCTTTTAGGAGAAATACATGAGCATTTCATTATCTAATGCCTTTGTAACTCTATTTGATGCTGAGGTAAAACAGGCTTTCCAGGGCAAGGCTATGCTGGTAGGTGCTGTTCGTCAGCGCAGAGGAGTTGAAGGCTCTACTGTTAAGTTCCCCAAGGTTGGTAAAGGTGTGGCTACCCCACGCATTACCCAATCTGATGTAACCCCATTAAACGTAGCATTTAGCAACGTAACTTGCACATTGCAAGATTGGAACGCTGCTGAATACAGCGACATTTTTGCTCAAGCTAAAGTCAATTTTGACGAGCGCCAAGAGTTGGTACAAGTATTGTCCAACGCTATCGGCCGTAGACAAGACCAGCTGATCCTTGATGCATTGTCTACATCTAGCACTTCTTTGACTGTTTCTAACGATATCGGTGGTACTGATACCAATATGAACGTAGCAAAGTTGCGTGAAGCTAAAAAGTTGTTGGATAAAAACAACGTACCTCCAGAGGGCCGTCACATTATCCTCCACGCAAATGGTTTAGCATCGTTGTTGTCTGAGACAGCAGTAACCAGCTCTGACTTCAATACTGTTAAAGCACTTGTTGCCGGTGAAATCAATACGTTCTTAGGCTTTACTTTCCATATCCTTGGTGACCGCTCTGAGGGTGGCCTAGCAGTTGATGGTTCTTTAGACCGCACTTGCTTTGCTTTCCACAAAGATGCCATCGGCTATGCAGAAGGTATTGCCCCACGCACCGAAATTAATTACATCCCTGAGAAGACCTCGTTCCTCGTGAACAGCATTTTCTCTGCTGGTGCAATTACTATCGATGCTGAAGGTATTGTCCAAATCACCGCTCGTGAATCTTAATCTAAGGAGAGACTGATATGGCATATTCTGCTGATGGTTTAGTAACTGTATGTGCATCGAAGGCTGGTAATGCTCCATCGATGTATTTGTATAAAACTGCTGACACGCAAGCAACTGTAAATACCTCTGGGTATTTCAATGCAATCACGTCAATGGTTAAAATTGGTGACATCATTTTTGTTTACGACACCACAACCCCATCTTTAGTGCTGACTTATGTTCGTGCTAATAGTGCTGCTGGTGTAGTTGATATTGCTGATGGCACAACTGTAAGTGCAACCAATACTGACTAACAGTATTTAGTATCAAGGTGGGCTATTGCTGGCAAAACTGGCGATAGCCCATTCTTACATTGGAGATTTAAATGGCAGCTGGCGATACCGCATTATCAATTTGTTCTGATGCTTGCGTAATGTTAGGCGCAAAGCCCATCTCCTCGTTTGATGAAGGAACTGATGAGGCATCGATTGCAGACCGCTTATATTCGGATATCCGCAATCAAGCACTCATGCTTTACCCTTGGTCATTTAGCTTTAAAAAGACCTCTATTGCACGATTGGTAACAACCCCTACCAATGAGTACCGCTACGAATATCAACTGCCTGGAGACCGCTTAGGATCGCCCAGAGCAGTATATGACACAAGTGCTGTTGGCATCCCACCACGCAAAGAATACAGAATCATGGGCAGCAAGTTATTGACTGACTATGAGGCGGTTTATATTGATTATCAATATGCCGTACCCGAATACGATATGCCTAGTTATTTTGTGCAGTTGCTCAAATATATGATGACTTGGCATCTTGCTTTACCTATTACGGATCAGACCGAGAAAAGCCAGTATTGGCAATCTGTCGCCATTGGATCACCAGCCGAGAATGGCAGAGGTGGATACCTAAGACAAGCTATGAATATTGATGGCCTTAACCAGCCAACCAATGCGATTAACGATTTCTCACTTATTGCTGTGAGGTATTAATGGCTCGCTTTGTCTCTATCCAGACAAACTTTTCTACAGGCGAGTTAGACCCATTGCTCCGAGCAAGGGTTGATTTAGCAGCCTACTCTAACGCATTAGAAGAGGCCACCAATGTGGTCTGCCAGCCACAAGGTGGCATTAGACGTAGACCCGGCACAAAGTACATTGCATCGCTACCAAACAGTAGCACAGAGTCAGCCGGTAACGGCACACGTTTAGTTGAGTTTGAGTTCAGCACATCGGATTCCTATATGCTTTGTTTTACGCATAATCGGATGTATGTATTCAAAAACAAGACTCAGATTACCAACATCAATGGCTCTGGCAACCCATATCTTGACACGTCAGGAGTTGGCTTAACTGGCGCACGTTTAGCAAACATTGTTTGGACTCAGTCGGCTGATACGTTGATTGTGGTTCACCCAGACATCAACCCAGTAAAAATTGTAAGAGGAGGTACTGATGCTACCTGGACTGCTTCTGCTATTACCTTTGATTCTATTCCGAAGTATGCTTTCACCGCTGCTTTTTCTAATCCAGCCGGTACGCTAACACCATCTGCTGTATCTGGTAAGGTTACGTTGACCGCATCGTCTAGCGTGTTTACATCTGGTAGCGTTGGCCAATACGTCAACGCATCTCCACAAGGCAGAGCCAAGATTGTTAAGTACACATCTGGAACGTCAGTTGATGCAATTACTGAGTTTCCATTTTTTAACACATCAGCAATTGCTAATGGTTCATGGGAATACGAGTCAGGTTATGAGGCTGTTTGGTCAAGCGGTAAAGGCTGGCCACGCTCTGTAACATTCCATGAAGGCCGTCTGTACTTTGGTGGATCGAAGTCTCGCCCATCAACCATATGGGGTTCTAAGGTTGGATTATTCTTTGACTTTGACCCAACAGAGGGTTTAGATGATGATGCTGTAGAGGCAACTCTAGACACCAACACATTTAACGCTATCGTTGACATTATCTCTGGCCGAGATTTACAAGTGTTTACTACAGGAGGTGAGTTCTATGTTCCCCAAAATGGTCTTGACCCAATTACTCCAACGAATTTCTTTGTTAAAACAGCAAGCCGTAACGGCATTAAAGAAGGTATTCGGGTTCAGCAGTTAGAGTCTGGTACATTGTTTGTACAGAGACAAGGAAAGGCATTAAATGAGTTTGCTTATACTGATACGCAACTTACATACGTCACACAAAAGATATCGCTTCTTGCTGGGCATCTCTTACGGACTCCATCTCGCATGGCTTTGCGTAGGTCTGTGGCTACTGACGAAAACGACTTACTGCTAATTACTAATAGCGATGACGGCACAATGGCCGTATTCTCGTTATTAAGAGCGCAAAACGTAATCGCCCCATCAGAGTTCACTACAGTTGACGGATCCTTTGTTGATGTGGGTGTGGATATTTCAACCATCTACACAATAGCAAAGCGCAATGTAAACGGCACATTCCAATACTACGTTGAGGCTTTTGACAATGATTTGTTAACAGACTCATCTAAAACTGGTGGAGCTGTTGCATCCGTTTCAATGAGCCATGTAGCTACAGAGACAGTTAACGTCATTCTTGATGGATCTGTACAAGCTGACCAAGCAGTACCAGGCGGTGGCACAGTCACATTTCCACGTTCATCTGCTACAAAATACGAGGTTGGTTTGCCAATCACAGTACGAGCTGTAACCATGCCGGTTGACCTAAAGCTACAGACAGGCACACGCATTGGATTTAAGAAGAGAATCGTTGAGGTTAACGCATTGGTTGCCAACACCCAACACCTAAAGATTAATACAATCCAAGTACCATTCAGAGCGTTTGGCGATATTCTTGATGAGGCAGTTGACGAATACACAGGCACAAAGACATTGCATGGCATATTGGGTTACACGACAGAGGGCAAGATTACAGTTGAGCAAGACGTGCCATTGAAGATGACCTTGCTCGGTTTAGAGTACAAAGTAGCAACACACCAGGGGACATGATATGGAAGTAGCAGCCATAGCCTTAATGGCCGTTAGCGCAGCCGGATCCATCAAGGCTGGACAAGACCGCAATAAGATGTATCAGATGCAAGCCAAGCAAGCAGAGGTTGAGTCTGACCGCAGAGCTGTGCAGTATGAGTTACAGGCTAACGAGATTCTTAGACGTACTAACCAAGCTAACGCAGCTGTAGTGGCTCGTGGCTTTGCTGGTGGCACACAAGGCTTTGAGGGATCTGCGGGATTGATACAGCAAGTAAATAATACTAAGGGTGGCAAAGAGTTTGTGTTTGCTTTGTCTAATGCAGATATGACAAAACGTAGCGGTCTTATCCAATCAAGCCTGTATCAAGGTGCTGGACAGATTGCTGAACAGGCTGGTTACTTTGATGCTGCTGGTAAATTGGGTTCTGCTGGATTTCAATATGCAAAACTTGGTGGGCCTCCTAGCACCCCTAGCGCAAGGGTTGATTTAGCTGGCGCTGATTTTTAATTTAAAGAGATTAAAGTAATTATGGCAGAACTTCCACGCTACCAATCAACTGGCTATTTGCCAGCAGACGTTCCACGTCTAGACTTTGCTAATATCAAAGAGTCAGTTGCTATGACTCAAGGCATTAATGCATCATTAGATCGATTGGCTGGGTTTGCATTTAAAGAGGCTGCCGAAAAAGCCCAACGTGAAGGTTTGCAATATGGCGCTGAGAATATGCCTAGCGCAGAGCAAGTAATGAGGGCAATGGAAGAGGGCAAAAGCCCATCTGAGTTATTTGCAAAGCCTGGCACAATATTTGGTGATGCTGCTAGAAAAGTACAGGCTGGCCAGTTGCGTAGCGAGCTAGAGGTTCTTGGCCGTCAAGAGTTGGCTAAGTTAAGCGCTACTGTAGAAACAGGAACATTTAACTTACAAGAAGTACAAACCACCATCAAGTCATTGACAGCTGGATATGCTAGAGCAATTAGCGCTGTAGATGCTGAGGAGGGCTTAAAGTTCAGAAGCTCTATGGCTACTGCTGGTAATTCAGTATATGTAAAAGCAACTGAGAATTTTGCAAAGATTGTAGCTCAAGGAAAGATTGCTTTAGCTGATGATGCATTGGCTGCAACATCAACCATTATTGCTGACACCTTAAAATCAGAAAACGATCCAAAGATATTATCGGATCGCATTATGATTGAGCGTAACAGAATATTTGAAGTTGCTATGCAAACAGGAGATCCAGCGTTTGTTAAATCAACCAGAGAAGACTTTAATAAAAAAGTTCTCAATGCTATTGTTGATTACACACTAAGCCCTACATTTGCTGATACCCCATCCCAAGCAATTAAACTTATTGAGTCTGGTAACTTTGGTAAGTTGTCAGAGTTAATGAAAACAGTTGATAGGGATAAACTCAAAAAAGCATACATTGAAAGAGCTGGCGAAGAGGCTACCATGTGGGATCGCGCTAGTAAGTTAAACGCATCA
>RFQL01000042.1 GCA_009924985.1 Burkholderiaceae bacterium
TACCCTCATCGTAAATAGGATGGCTGCACCTGCATTTTTTTGATATACATCAGCCCAAACAGACATGTCGGCAGCTTCCACGATATCTCCACCCCAACGCCCGCCGCCACCAACATTATTAATTAGCAGATCACATCCGCCCCAAAGATCCTCAATTTGCTGCATTACTTGATCGCACGAGCTTGAGTCTAGAGCATCGGCCTGGACAGCCAATACCTCAACTCCACATGCCCTTATTAAAGCCTCAGCGCTGCGCAAGCGACCCACAGATCTTGAGCATATGGCAACATTACACCCTAGCCTTGCAAGCGCTAAAGCTGTAGCCAATCCAATACCATGACTTCCACCCGTTACTAAGGCATACTTGCCGCTTAATTTATAGTCAATCATACTCAAGAGGGCTTAAACCTTTACCGGACGCCAAACCATTAAATTGTAGCCTTCCATCATTTGACTTCCAAAATTTAAGCGCTTCACTTTTAATAGCTCTATATTGCCTTGCGAAGCAAGATCGGATAAATGCGGTAACAAGCCTTTTGTATAGCCCCTCTTAGATTGAAAGCGAATGGCTAAATAATCAGACAACACATTCTCATCATAGAGCTCAATCGTAGGCTCAATATGCACGCATATTTCAGGTTTTTTTCTTAACAGAAAATCAATGAAATTTTCAAACTTACCAGCCAATTGCTCAAGAGAACCAAAAGTTAAAACTCCACTATTTTCAGCTACTTCATAATTTTCATTTGGTTGGATCATATCAAAAATATGACCACGAAGATTAAGGGATTGTTTTTCAGCAATTTTATTTACTAACTCAACTGAGGCTGGTACAAAATCTGATCCTATCAAATTTTTCTCTGGATAAATTCTAGCTAAAGCCAGCAAATTAAAACCAGTTCCGCAGCCAAACTCATGAATAGTATCTACTTCAGAAAAATAAGCAGGAAACAACCATTCTCTTAAAACTTCAACATAATCTAATTCAAAATTATCTGCAACTGGCAAAATATACTGCTGTTGCCAACGTATCGCTTGATTTGGACGAATGAACTTTGGAACGAGCTTTTTAATATCAAAATTACTTTGGACATATTCATCTAAAGATTCCCGCCACCCCCGTTCCCAAACATCTTTTCTCTCCTCTACCCCGATCTTCTGAGTATCTTCATCAATGCGTTTTAAAATCTCTACCAAAAATGACTCAAGCTCATTTCCTTTTAAAACGTTATATTCAAAATTTTTATCAGCGATTAATTTTTTACAACGAGCCGGTAGGTCACCGAGAGAAACCCCAAATGAATCTGCGAAATTAGCTTCATCTAACTTCATACTGAAGCTATTTCCCCCAAAATTTTCACTCATCAAAATGGTCCTTTAAAGTGTTTATAAAAATCGGTCATAGCCTGTTTTGGAGGGAGCGGTATATTATGGTTTTCTCTTCCTTTAACTAACGAAGCAGATGCGCTAACAATGTCGCATACGTCTGGATAATAGAGGTCCTCCAAAGTTTTTGCCGTTGGGCATGGGGCTGATTGCATCCCCAAAGACTTAATGGGCCGCTTTAAAATGCTCGGATCCCTTTCGGCAATAACCCTACTCATTTCAGCGGCAACTCCATATGGAAGCCAAGATGTATCAGCCACCAAAAGACGACCTGTCTTCTTTACGCTATTAAAAATTAAATCATGATCTGGATGAGAAATAGAATGTAAATCAATAATTTCAGCATTGATTCCGTATTGAGAAAGGTAATCAGCTGCTCTAGCAGCTTCAAGAACCATAACCGATGTGGCAACAATCGTAAGATGATCTCCCTCACGATCTATGCGACTCCCAAATAGGTTAAGCAAATCTTGATTAGGCTTGTCTTCAAACTCCAACTCATACATTAAACGGTGCTCAAACATCACTACTGGTCCCTTGTGATTTTTACGAGCATGTCGATAGCTCTGAATAATGGACTGAGGATTGGAGGGCATCAATACAACTAGCCCTGGAATATGACCTAATAGTGATTGAAAACTTTGAGAGTGCTGAGCACCTTGACCCCAACTTCTACCAATGACCATGCGAAACAGCATTGGAATCTCAAACAACCCTCCAAACATATATCGATACTTTGCAGCAAGATTAATTAATTGATTAAAAATTAGTAATCCAAAATCTGCACGAATATGAGTATTGATTGGATACATTCCATTTAAAGATGCGCCAATACAAATACCGGCAACTCCATCTTCGGATAATGGAGTCTCAATAACGCGCTTGGGGAATTTTTGTGCCAATCCAGTTGTGGTGCCCCATATCCCCTTAAAGTCTGTTACACCCTGGCCTATTAATAATGTACGCGGATCTTCCATAGCTTCAGCCATAGCCATTGCTAAGGCCTCCCTATATTTCATTTTTGAAATGGTATTCATAGTTAAAGAACATCCGTCAGAAGGTCATCAATAGTTGGAAATGGAGAGGATTCAGCAAATTCAACAGCCGCATCAATCTCCCTAGAAATAGCAGGCGTAAACTTAGCAATTAGCCTCTTGTCTAGCTCCAAGGGATCTTTTGCCTTCCAAGCCTTAACCTCGCTCAACTCTCTATAGCCAGCCTCAAAATCTTCTCCGGGGCCAACATGCTCTTTGTAGCGGCAGGTCTTAACTTCCAAAAGTATTGGCCGCTGCTTAACTTTAATTTGCCCTAAAATTTCTTCACAAATTGCGCTCAACTTTACAAAATCATACCCATCCTCGACTAATACTGATTCAATACCATAAGCTTTGGCATGTGCAGCTAACGAAAAGGCTTGACGTTCACCCAATGGAGAATGAACTGCTAAACCATTGTTTTCGCATAAAAAGAGTACTGGCAAATTATGTAAAGATGCAAAATTTAGAGACTCGTGATACGTCCCTTGCTCTGTAGCACCATCACCAAAAACAGTGATAAAAATCCTATCCTCACCTCGAATTTTTGAGGCCAAGGCAGCACCAACAGCATGAGAAATTGTTGAGCCAACTACAGCTGAGGCGCCCATAACTCCATGTTTGGGGGCAGCAAGATGCATTGAGCCTGCTTTACCCTTGGATAAGCCCGTTCGTTTACCGTACAATTCAGCAAACAATTCAGGCAGAGGTCCGCCCTTGGCTAAATAAAAAGCATGGCCGCGATAATTAATAAATAGCCAATCATCTAGCTTTAATTGACTACATAAACCCACTGCAACCGCTTCTTGTCCGATAGACAAATGTACGGGACTTTGGATTTTGTCATCAGGATAAAGTTCAATAATTTTTTCCTCAACCAACCTAATCCTAAGGGCTTCATAAAATAATTTTTCGTACTCTGAATTTATGTCTGACATTTTCTTTAACTCGATTCAATTGCATTGATCAGCTTACCGTTTTGGAAGCTTAAAAGTACATCAACCCCTTTTAACGAGGCTGGCCTATGTGAAACTATGATCTTAGTCATGTCATCATCTAGCGAAAATATAGACTGCATTAAATCTCTTTCTGTATCGGCATCTAGCGCACTCGTCGCCTCATCAAATATTAGTATGTCTGCTTTTTTATATAGCGCTCGCGATATTGCTATACGCTGCTTTTGGCCGCCGGATAATTTTGAACCTCGCTCACCAACTGTAGATTGATATTTGCATGGCCATGACTCAATTAATTCCGCAATATTCGCACGCTTAGCTGCATCAATGACTCTTCCCATATCAATATTCTGATTTGGCACTCCAAATGCAATATTCTCAATAATAGTTCCATCCAAAAGAAATATATTTTGCGGTACATGCGCAATTCGTTTCTGCCAAGCTTTGCGATTTTTATCAGTAATGAGAATTCCATCTACATATATTCCGCCACTATCTGGAGAAATTAATCCCATGAAAAGATCCAAAAAGGTAGATTTTCCGACCCCAGACTCGCCAATAATTCCTATTTTTTTACCTTTTTGAATTTCTACAGATAATTGATTAAGAATATTTTTTGAATTTTGATTGTATCTAAAGTTAATGCCGTCAAAAAGAATACTATTATTAAACGAGATCGGCGCAATATATTCATTCCTAACTGTATATTTCTCAGACTCCTCAAGCAAATTTAAAGATTCGCCAACACTCACACTACTTCCCTTAATTGTCATGATAGCGGAATACGATTGCTGCAATAAAGGCAAAAATCTTTGGGCAGAGAGAGCCATGAAACCCAACATGGGTATTGCATTTTTTATACCGCCATCAGTTAAAGCAATAATAAATGTACTAATTGAAATTAAAACCATGCCAAACATTTCAATTCCGTATCGCGGTATGTTGCAAACTATAAAAATAGAAGCTAAAGATTTTTGGTATCTGATAGTCGAAGTAGCATAATGGGAAAGATGTAATTTTTGTGAGCTATCAATAATTACATCTCTAATACCGCCTAAGCCCTCTTGGACAAATTTTAAGGTTGCCTGCTGCTCTCTAGCAACAACATTGCTGTCTATTGCAAGTTTTCTGTAAACTAACTTAATAATGATGGCGTAGATAAAAATTAACAAAAAAATTGTTATAAATGCAATAAGCGCATTTGCATAAATGAGCGCGAGTATTATTAGAATCAAGACTGGTAACGCGCTTAATAAACTTAATATAGGCTGCAAAATACCAGTAACTAGACTATTGGATTTTGTGAGTCCTGAAATTATTTCGCTGCTGTTTCTGTGAATATGTTTTAAATATGGTTGATACAATGCCCCTTCATAAATTTTTATACTAAAGTCAGCGCCAATTGAATGACAGATATTTACTGAGTACCACTGAAGAATGAGTCGCATAGAGCCAGCGACTAGTGATGCGATTCCAAATAAAACTGCAAAGAGTAAAGCCAGCTGAATGGGGTCATCTATCTTCAAGTACGCTGTTACCCAAGTAATTATTGGGTAGCTCTGAAATTCCTGGGGTGATGAAAGGGCAATCAAAAATGGGGCCACGGAACCTAGGCTAATAACTTCTACGGCCGAAGTCAATAATGTTAGCGCAAATATAAATAAAAGTTGAATGCGCCTTTTTGCGGTAATTTGATCCCACAATCTAACCAAATTAGCTTTAATTCCAATAGAGATAGTATTCTCTAAATTTTTTTCATTTGAATCCATATAAAAAAGGGCTAACTTTCCAAAGATTTAGATGGACGACTCTTTAGATCATCATAAGCAAACTCAAGCCCTTGTATTAAATCAATGGTTGGATTCCATCCCAACCCCCTCAACAAACTCGAATCCATTAGCTTCTTAGGCATTCCATCTGGCCTAGATGAATCAAAAAGAATTTTTCCATTAAAACCAACTACCCGTTTAATTAAGCGAGCTAAATCAGCAATTGATATATCGGAGCCATAGCCTATGTTGATATGAGATTGCATTGGCCTAATCTTATCTAAAAATTTAGCGCTATCAATATTCATCACAAATATCGCCGCAGCCGCCATATCATCAACATACAAAAATTCTCTCATTGGGGCCCCGCTACCCCAAATAATTACCTCAGGACTATTAGATACTTTTGCATGATGGAAGCGCTGTAAAAGAGCAGGAATAACATGGCTATTTTCAGGGTGGTAATTGTCTCCCGGACCATATAGATTGGTTGGCATAGCCGAACGATAGTCGAGGCCATGAGACTTCCCATACTGGCGGTTGTAGCTCTCACATAACTTAATGCCAGCAATCTTAGCAATCGCATACGGCTCATTAGTGGGTTCTAAGTAACCAGACAGTAATGAGGATTCATCCATTGGTTGCGGTGCCATTCTTGGATATATACAACTCGATCCAAGAAATAGCAATTTTTTAATATTATTAATAAAAGCTTGATGTATTACATTGGCTTCTATCATCAAATTTTGATATATGAATTCAGCAGGTAATGTGTTGTTAGCATGAATACCACCAACCTTTGCTGCCGCTAAATAGACTTGATCGGGCTTTTCTGTCTCGAAGAATTCTTTTACCGCAGCCTGATTGGTGAGATCGAGCTCCACGTGAGTGCGGGTGACGATACTCGTAAATCCCTTGGCTTTTAAATTCCGCACGATAGCTGACCCTACCATACCGCGGTGGCCTGCAACGTAAATTTTGGAGTTCAAATCAGTGGCCATGATTTTTTTGCTTTTCATTTACTGTTCAATTTGGTGTTTTTGTATTGACTTAATTTTCTTTTCCCACTGCCACAGAGTATCCGTATTTTTTAAGTAAGGCATGTTGCTTAGCCTGATCCAGGTCGTTATCCACCATCTCTTCAATCATTTGATCAAGCGTTATCTCGGGTACCCAGCCAAGCTTTTCTTTGGCTTTGGTGGGGTCACCCAAAAGGGTTTCGACTTCGGTTGGGCGATAGTAGCGTGGGTCGATTTGCACGATCACATCCCCAACATTGAGTGCGGGGGATTTATCGCCATCGATCTTGGCAACCACGGCTTTTTCATTTTCAGCAGCGCCTTCAAACTTCAATGTGATACCCAGTTGCTTGGCGCTGCGGGTAATAAATTCACGCACGGTAAATTGCACGCCCGTCGCAATCACAAAGTCTTCGGGCTTATCTTGCTGGAGCATTAGCCACTGCATGCGCACGTAATCTTTGGCATGACCCCAATCCCGAAGGGCATCAATATTACCCATATAGAGGCACTCTTCTAAGCCCTGTGCAATATTGGCTAAGCCCCGCGTTACTTTACGGGTCACAAAGGTTTCGCCGCGGCGCTTGGACTCATGATTAAAGAGGATGCCGTTGCACGCATACATGCCATAGGCCTCACGGTAGTTGACCGTAATCCAATAAGCGTAGAGCTTGGCTACGGCATAGGGACTACGCGGATAAAAAGGAGTGGTTTCTTTTTGGGGGATTTCTTGTACTAGCCCGTAGAGTTCAGAAGTAGAGGCTTGATAAAAGCGGGTTTTCTTCTCCATGCCCAAAATACGAATGGCCTCCAAAATACGCAGGGTTCCCATACCATCAACATCGGCTGTGTATTCGGGGGACTCGAACGAAACTGCGACATGAGACTGAGCGCCGAGGTTATAAATCTCATCGGGCTGGCACTCTTGAATAATACGCACCAAATTACTGGTGTCTGACAGATCGCCGTAGTGTAGAACCAGGTCGCGTTGGTTTACGTGCGGATCTTGGTACAGGTGGTCAATACGCTCGGTATTAAAGGAGGAGGCGCGGCGCTTAATGCCATGCACGATGTAGCCTTTTTCCAGTAAAAACTCAGCAAGGTAGGACCCGTCTTGACCGGTAATGCCGGTTATGAGGGCAATTTTTTGCTTATTCATATTCATACTTCTGCTCAATGTTTGATCTTAAGTACTTCTCTAACTTCTACCGTAGGTATCTTCAAAACGCACAATATCATCCTCACCGAGATAGCTTCCTGACTGCACTTCAATGATTTCTAAGGGGGTTTTACCCGGATTTGTTAAGCGGTGTGTCTGCCCTTGGGGAATATAAGTACTTTGATTCTCCACCAATGTAATTACATCATCCCCATTCATAACCTCGGCGATCCCCTTCACCACGACCCAATGCTCTGCTCGGTGATGGTGCATTTGCAATGAGAGGCTAGCCCCCGGGCTTACTTGAATACGCTTTACTTTAAATCGATCGCCCTGGTCGATGCTGTCATACCAGCCCCATGGACGAGCAACTTTGCGGTGCAGATTCTTTTCTTCCCGTTTTTGCTGCTCAAGTTTATTCACGATACTTTTAACATCTTGGCTATTTTTTTTGTCGACGACCAAAACCGCATCTGCTGTTTCAACTATGATTAGATTTTCAATGCCAATGACACTTACCAAGCGACTGCTTGCATGTACTAATGAGTTTTTGGTATTAGTCAGTATGGCATCGCCAAAAGTCACATTGCCTTCAGCATCTTGTTTGCCGACTTGCCATACCGCATCCCAAGCACCAAGGTCGCTCCAGCCCGCATCAAGCTCGACCATTTTTATCGAAAAAGTACTCGTAGCACACTTTTCGATTACCGCATAGTCAATGGATTCGCTTGGCACAGCAGTAAAGAGTTTTTTATCGGGCCGCACAAAGTTGACTTCACCTGATTGATCTATGGTTTTGATACCCCATGCCGCTTTAGTAGTGCTTTCAATATCTGACCTATGCTGTGCCAAAGCGGCAAGCCAAGTGCTAGCACGCAGTACAAACATACCGCTATTCCATAAGTAATTTCCATCGGCTAAATAAGCTTTTGCCGTTTTAACATCGGGCTTTTCAACAAACTGTGCTACAGCAAATTCATTATTCTTACCTCTGGTGCTATTGCGCTTAATGTACCCATAGCCTGTTTCAGGGGTGGTTGGGGTAACGCCTAAAATAGCAATAGTCCTTTTACTTTGGTCTTCAGCAACAATAGCTACACAATCTTGCAATGCTTTTACAAAAGCCGCTTGATTTTGAACAGTTTGATCGGCTGGAGTTATAACTAGAATTGGATCATAGCCTTCAATTTGACTTTGATCTAAAGCATGAAGTGCTGCCAAGCTAAGGGCAGGTGCTGTATTGCGGCCAATGGGTTCAAGCAATAACGTGGCTTTAACATTTTTTAACTCCCGCAATTGATCCAAGGCCAAAAAGCGATGATCTTCATTGGTTACGATTAAGGTTTCGCCTAAGTCAATTTGCGCATTACCAATAGCATTGATGCGCGTAATCGCCTGCTGAAATAAGCTCTGATTAGAGTCGTCACCAGAAAGTACCAAAAACTGCTTTGGGAAACCAGAGCGCGACAAAGGCCACAAACGCGCACCAGAACCACCGCAAAGAATGACTGGTGCTACCAAATAGGATGTGGTGCTGGCACTCATGAATTAGGCTATCGAAACTTTTGTGGATTCTATAAAGGAAGAGTCTTATTTTATCTGAACAAGCAAGGCTGCTTTGGCTAAATCAAGTCTTGTAAATAAGCCTTGATTGCCGATTTATATGTATTTTTCATCCAAATCCAAAGATATACCTACTTTTTCAATCCCCAAGCTAATGCTACCGAATTCCTTTCACTGCTTCTGACATGTGGGGGTGTACTTATACTTGCTTACGCCCATCTTTTAAAAGAGGCTGAGCAGCCTGCAGTAAAGCATTTCCTTGCGGAATACTCCTAAAGTCCCCCAAATTTACGATATTACTACTCCAATATCCTTCCGTCTTCCATCTTGGAGAATCGCAGTAAATCTCTATCGTAGGCTTACCCAGTACCGCAGCCAAGTGCGTTAAGCCGGTATCGACTCCAATAGTCAGTGCAGCATGCGCAACCAGACGATAGGCTTCATCAATCGAGAATGCCCTAGGCACAATCGCCCCAGGAACTTGGCTTGCCATAAGCGCACTGATTTTCATTTCTTCTGGGCTGCCCCACGGAAAAAGAACTTGATAGCCCTGGTTTGATAATGCCTTACCTAATTCCACCCAGTGTTCAGTTGGCCAGCGCTTTGCTGCCCTTGCCGTAGAATGGAAGCACACCACATATGGAACGAATGCTCCATTGGGCTGCCTTCTTAAGCCTTCGATTGCTAGCGGCGCTAACTGCTCTACAAAATCATTGGGATAAAACAGCGGCGGCTCCTCATTGCGATTGAGTAGAGGCCAATCAAAAGCAGAACAAATCACCCAGCGCGAGCGATCAATTGCATGGCACCTCAAGGGAACATGTACGGATTGGTTATAAAACATTCTCGCCATGGGCTCATACCCCGAATGCTCAGTTGCGTTACCTAAGCCGCTGACGATTGCCTGATCTGATTTATTGGCAAGGGTGCACACTAAAGCAGACTTTAAAAGGCCTTGGGTCTCGAGCACGACATCGTAAGTGGTGTCTTGCAATAATTTGCGCATGGCAAAAAATTCACGCCATGTATTAAAGGAAAAGAGATTCTTTCGCCAACGCCGAAATGCCACTGGAATAATCCGGTCGATTCCCCGAAAAGTCTTTGTGGTTTTTAGGGGTTCCAATAAATTTACATACTCCTCTTCCACAATCCAATCAATTTGGGCACTGGGTAGGCGTTTACGTAAATCCCACACAATCGGCAAGTTATGCAGTACATCCCCGAGCGAGGAGAGTTTAATGAGCAGAATCTTCGGCGCTTGATCTGCTGGGTTTACTGTGGGCAATGTGTTTGGCTGCTGACTCGACATGGGAGCATTATCGTATTGTTTGCATTCACCCTACCCTGGTTTTATTGCTAAGGGGTGTCCGCTTAAAGCTTCGGTGCGGCATCCCATGCTAGGCCGGCAGCGTCTTTGACATTGAGCAAGGCTTGCTTACCTAGCGGAATAGGCCAATCTATTTTTACTGTTGGATCGCACCAGGACAAGCACACCTCGCTGCCGGGGTCGTAATAATCTGTGGTTTTGTAGAGAAACTCAGCCGTTTCAGAGAGAACCAAGAAGCCATGGGCAAAGCCCGGGGGTAACCACAGTTGTTTGTGGTTTTCACTGCTTAGCTCTACTCCTACCGATTTACAAAAGGTGCCGGAATTTTTTCTTAAATCGACTGCCACATCAAATACATTACCTGCAGTTACCCTAACTAACTTACCTTGGGTGTGCTTAAGCTGATAGTGCAAGCCCCGCAGAGTCCACTGCCTGGAAAAAGAATGGTTATCTTGGACAAACTCGATGTTTAGATTGGTTGCTTTTGCAAAGTCATTCGCATTAAAGGACTCAGTAAACCAACCGCGGTTATCACTAAAAACCTTGGGCTCAATGATCAAGACATCCGGAATGGCGGTGGGCGTTACCCGTAACTTAGAGTCAACCATTACTTACCTCTTTACCGATAACGAAATAGGTTGAGGACTATCGCCCAACTCAAGCAGGATTTTATTTAGGTATTGGCCGTAACTGTTTTTCTTAAGCTGATCGGCTACCGTTTGCACTGCCTCTGCACTAATCCAACCTTGGCGGTAGGCAATCTCTTCTGGGCATGCCACCATTAAGCCTTGCCGCTTTTGCAATGTCGCAATAAAGCCAGCCGCATCGAGTAAAGAGTCGTGCGTTCCTGTATCCAGCCAAGCAAAGCCACGTCCCATAATTTCCACGCTGAGTTCGTTCTTTTCGAGATAAGCGCGATTGACGTCGGTGATCTCTAACTCACCCCGTGCGCTAGGCTTGATCGAAGCAGCAATATCGCATACCTGATTGTCGTAAAAATAGAGGCCCGTTACCGCGTAGTTACTGCGGGGCTTGAGGGGTTTTTCTTCGATCGAGAGGGCTTTGTAGTCTTTATCAAATTCCACTACACCGTACCTCTCCGGGTCGGTCACATGATACGCGAATACTGTAGCGCCAGCAGTTCGATCGTTGGCGCCACCTAGTTGTTCTACTAACTCATGCCCATAAAAAATATTATCACCGAGCACCAATGCACTAGGTGAGTTGCCCACAAAGTCTTTACCTAAAGTAAAAGCTTGGGCCAAACCGTCAGGGGAAGGCTGCACGCAATACTGAATATTTAAACCCCACTGTGAACCATCCCCAAGTAAATCAATAAAACGGGGTGTATCGTGCGGCGTAGAAATGAGCAAAATATCCCGAATGCCAGCGAGCATCAAGGTTGTTAAAGGGTAATACACCATCGGTTTGTCGTAGACCGGCATCAGCTGCTTTGAGACGGCTTGCGTCACGGGATACAAACGGGTGCCGGAGCCACCTGCCAGAATGATGCCTTTTCGATCAACTTGATTTGATGTCATACCGACTACACCTTTATAAAAACTACTCGCATTAAATAAGTTTACTGCGAACCACTTGATGTACATAAGCCTTTACTAAGCCATCCCAAGGCTCTAATAATTGAGTCCGCTTATTGATATCTATATCGCCTTTCCATAAGGCCTGCAAGCAATTACATGCCATACGCGAGTTCATGGGTCTTGGGGCTGGCAAGGGGTACTCCACTGCCAAAATCGGTTTAATAGCCTCTGGCTTTACTTTTAAAGAGGCTCCCGCTTCCATAGCAGACTGAATCGCTAAAGTGGCTAAACCATGCCAGGTGGTCTGACCGCTGGGTACCGCATGGTAAATCCCTGAAGGAAATTGCTTTATTTGCCCACCTTCAGTTAGCGCCACATCCAAACTCACCTGCGCTAACCATTCAGCGCTTGTTGGAACGCCATGCTGATCTGAAATAACATTAAGTGATTCATGCTCTTTGGCTAAACGCAGAATGGTGCGGATGAAGTTACCCCCATCACCATAGACCCAGCTGGTTCTGAAAATGGCATATTGCCCATTCGATTGGGCTGGGGAGTTTTTAAAAGCATTTTCAATTGCCTGCTCACCTGCTGCCTTACTTTTGCCATAAACGCCCAGCGGATTACGGTGATCATCCTCAGAATAGAAACCAATTTTACTTCCATCAAAGACATAATCAGTTGAGTAGTGCAGCAATGTAGCGTTATGTGCAACCGCATACTGAGCCATGATTTCCGGGGCTTTCGTATTAATCGCAAACGCTAAGTCGATTTCTGTTTCGGCTTTATCAACGGCGGTGTAGGCTGCTGCATTGATGATGAGGTCTGGCTTAATCTGATTTAGGAGGCCCGCAATCGCCTCGGCACAAGTCAGATCGCATTCCGCTCGTCCCACATACTGAATTTGGTACTGCTGTTCTATCTTTTTGGTAGAGACCACCTTAAATGCCTTACCCAGCTGACCGTCTTTACCAAAAATGACGATATTCATTTGTGCTATTGATCTGTCTTTTTATGGTGTTGGGTGCGAATTCAGCGGTATTGCTTTTGCAACCAATCGCGATAGGATCCGCTGACAACCCCTTCAATCCATATGGGATTATCCAAATACCATTGCACGGTTTTTTTAATACCGCTATCAAAGGTTTCTTTGGGTTTCCAACCTAGATCGCGTTTCACTTTGTTGGCATCGATTGCGTAGCGCCGATCGTGGCCGGGCCTATCTGTAACAAAGCTAATTTGCTTTGCATACGATTTACCATCAGCTCTGGGTTTCAGTTGGTCCAAGATACTGCAGATGGTTTTCACGACATCGATATTGGCTTTCTCATTCCAGCCACCAATGTTGTAAGTCTCACCCAGCTTGCCTTTGGCAAGCACTTCCCGGATGGCGGAGCAATGGTCTCCCACGTAGAGCCAATCTCGCACTTGCTGACCATTGCCATAAATGGGCAAGGGCTTGCTGTTTAAGGCATTGAGGATTACCAAGGGTATAAGTTTTTCCGGGAAATGGTAGGGGCCATAGTTATTTGAGCAATTGGTCGTTAGGACTGGAAATCCGTAGGTATGAAACCAAGCCCGCACCAAATGGTCTGATGCGGCCTTTGATGCCGAATAGGGGCTATTGGGCTCATAGGGATTGGCCTCCGTAAAAGCAGGATCATTTGCAGATAAAGAGCCATACACCTCGTCCGTGGAAACATGATGAAAGCGAAAGACTGTCTTTTTAGATTCATCTAGCTCGTTCCAATAAGCCCTTGCGCACTCCAGCAGATTAAACGTACCAACGATATTGGTTTGTACAAACTCCGCTGGGCCGTGGATGGAGCGATCGACGTGGCTTTCAGCAGCAAAATTAACAATCGCTCGGGGTTGATGCTGTTTCAATAATCTCGTGACGAGTGCATGGTCGCCAATATCACCCAGAACAAATACATGGCGCGGATCATTCCGAACTAAGTCGAGCGTGGCCAAATTTCCTGCATAAGTTAGTTTATCGAGATTGACAATGCCCTCGGCTTTTGGCTCTTTTAGCCAGTCGAGAACAAAATTGCCGCCAATAAAACCAGCGCCGCCAGTGACCAAAATCATATCAATGCATTATTGAGGTAGAAAACAAGGACATTATGGCTTAAAAAAGACCGCAATTGTCCCTAAACCCTGACTTATACTTACTGCTATGAATCCCGCTAAGTATAGCCTTACCTTTGCTTGCTATAACTCGGTTGAGTACACCAAAAAATGCATTGAGAGCATGGTGGCGCACGGCACTCCCTTAGATCGCTTAGTCGTAGTTGATAACCAATCCACCGACTCCACACGCGATTACCTCATGACCCTGCCCCTGGGTGGCCGGATCTTCAATCAGCATAATTTAGGGTGTGGCGCAGCCTGGAATCAAGGAGCCCTTGCCCTGCAGTCGGAGTGGAGCATCATCATGAACAACGATGTGCTGGTTTCGCCCCACTGGATCGAAAACTTGATTCAAACTGCCGAGAGATTAAATCTGAAAGTGATTAGTCCAGCGCTGATTGAAGGGCCTCTGGATTACGACTTTGATTCTTTTAGTGCCAATGTCAGCCAAACCATGAAAAATGTCAACCGCTTAGGTAGCAAGCATGCTGTTTGCCTTGCGGTACATGAATCGGTTTGGATGGATGTGGGCTACTTTCAGCCCACACCCAAACTCTTGGGTTACGAAGATACGCTGTTCTTTCATGAGCTAAAAAAGGCGGGTATACAGACCGCCATTACAGGTTCATCCTGGCTTCACCACTTTGGCTCGATTACCCAGACTGCCATGAAGCATGAACGTGGCCTGAGTCAAAAAGACGGCTTAGCTAATCGCTATAACTACAAGTTACTAAATCAAAGCTGGCTTGCCCGCAAGCTCAATAAACGCAAAACAAAACAACATCAAATTGCCCGCAGTCAAGAGGAGCTGCGCGAGTATGGCATGACCGTACACGGTCTTCGAGAAAATCACCAATTTGTGTGGATTTAGGACTACATTGCTTCTGCGCTAGCCATAGCTTTGCAATTACCTAAGCTTGTATTAGCTTGATTAGATCAGCAGTATTACGCTCCATTGAGAATTTCGCAGTTACAAAAGCCTTACCGCTCTCTGCCATCTGCTTTGCTTCTGTTGGATGCTGCAGAACCCAGCAAATGGCGTCAGCCCATGCGCGCACTTTGCCCGGCTCCACCATTAAGCCCGTCTCCTCATGCAGGATGGTTTCTGGAATACCGCCCACACGGCTGGCAATGGTGGGCACCCCCAAATATTGCGCCTCAATCTGAAACATACCCAAGGGCTCAATGGCAGTACCGCGAGCATACTTGCATTTAAGAGCGGTGCAATCTCATGCAAAATCCCCGTTAGATAAACGTGGTCATCAAGGCCAAGGGTCTTAATCTCGGCCTCAAGCAATGGCCTATCCTGACCCTCGCCAGCAATTAAGTAACGCACGTTTGGAAACGATTTTTTTACTTCCACCAAGGTATTCAAAATAACGCGATGGCCTTTTTCACCCCGCAGAATGGCTCCGTGCGAAATCACGGGACCCGGGTGAGCGTCAAGCCAATGACGTACATGCTCTGGTAATACGCCATTTGCCTGACCTAAACCAGAAAAATCAATGCCCGGGTACAGTACCTCAATTTTGCTTGGCTTGATCGACCGATTGACCAAAAAAAGTGAGCACAAATGGTGACTGGGTGTCAGCGTTTTGCTAAAGAGGTGGTTATAAGCAAATGACAATGGATAGCCATGCTGAAAGGTTTTAACCCTTAAAACGGGTATACACCTTCCACCTAAAAGAGCGGCCCACCGACTCACCATTACAGAAAGCAAAGCATCATGGCTACCATGGGAAACGATCGCTATAGGGTCTTTATTCCGCACGAGGTGCAGTAGCTGCCGAAAACTA
>RFQL01000043.1 GCA_009924985.1 Burkholderiaceae bacterium
CTATCGTAAGCCACCAGCCTTGCACCCGACCCAACGCAGGTCAAGGCTCTCGCCAATAAGACTAGTCTAGCACCTGCATAAGTTTTGGTCAAATACCCCAATCTTCCATAACGCCGTCAATAGCGTCTTGAATATCGGCACGTAGCAGTTCAATTTCATCAGGGCTAAGACCTTTTACATCATCAAGGTTCCAAGTAATCATTCGTTTATATCCTTTCTCCATATTTGTTTTTGAGTTGTCCGTTTAAGCGGATGAGTTTGCTCATCTTGCTTGGCGAGCAATTTCGTGGCAAGCCACGCTGGCATGTTTGTGTTGAATTTTTTTGATGTGTTATCGCTGTGGCTCATCTTGCTATCCCTTCGTTGATACCAAACTTAAACCCTTGATAATGCAATTCTTCAAACATTTCAGTATAAGTGATTAAGCCTTTATCCATTTGGGAATACAGTTTATCCCACAACTCTTGCTCGCTCATTACATCATCTCCCTGTTGCTGGCTTCGTTCATAGCACGAACGCCTTGTTCGTACCTTGCCTTCTCTGCTTGCTTTTCGTTCAGGATGTTAGTCTGAACTTCAAGATGAGCAGATAGTTCGTCTAGGTCAATCATTTCGTACTCCGTTCTATCCGTTTAAACGGATGAGATAGTTGGGTATCGGCTTGGCTAGTGCCTTGCTGATAGACATTAGTATACACCCTTCATAAGTTCTTGTCTACTCTGTCCGTTTAAACGGACACGCCATAAGTCGGTGGCACTCATCATTCGCACGCAGGTTTGTGTCGGATTTTTTTGCTGGGGTCGGTGCGTTGCGTAGTTCGGAGCCACAGAAAGTTTGTGTTGGTTTGTGTTGGCCGAATTTTTTGGACAAAAAAATAACCCCCGCGCCCGTAGGCGCGAGGGTTATCTTCTATCTATTAGGCATCTACACCTGCCATTGTCTTTTGCTCAAGCACACCTGCAATTTCAAGCAGTAGGTCAAAGTCTGCTTCTCCGATACTTTCCGCGTCTAGCGAATTGGCGAACTTTAAAATATCTTCCAAAGTCTCGCGTACGGTTTTCTTTGCTTTCGCTGGTTTTGCTGGGTCTGCTGGCTTTGCGCTTTGCTTTGCTTTGCGAACTGTTGCGATTTCCTTAGTAAGTGCTTCCAGGGTCTTAATCTGCTCACCTTTGCCAGAGCCTAGAAGGTCATAAGAAGCCATAGCGGTTGATAGTTGCTTGGCGATAGGCAAGGCTTTAAAGTCTGCATGAAGCGCACGTAATTTGCTCCATGTCTGGAGCGCTGGAACGTGTGAAGCCTTGATGAATGAAGATTCTTTTCCTGTGTCTTTGATGACCTTCTTCATGTCTGCAACCGATAAGCCAGATTCCAGAACTAGCACAGCGGAGAGATTTTCAATCGCCGCAATTATCTCTGTTTCTGCTTTGCCAGATGTTGCACAGACTTTATTCCATGCTGTTGAAATTTTTGGTGCTGTTATTTTTACTGGTGCTGTTTTGGTTTTCTTTGATGTTGTCATTTTTTTATTCTTTCCATGAGTAAGCGGCTGGGCACTTAATCTCATGTCTTCATTTTAGCATGGATTTTAATTTTGCAACACTATGGGCGCACACGCTCATTCTATCCGTTTAAACGGATAGGCGCTGGGAATAGGCGCGACACGCTGGGCGGAATGGTAAGGCGCTGGGCGCTGGGATGGTATAAGGCGCGAGCCGATAGGCGCTGGATTTGGATTCACTAGCTTCTTTTAGGAATAGTTGAAGATTCAACTATCGGCAAGGTTAGACGATTCATTCACCGATTCACTTGTGGCGCGAGACATGGCGAGACTATCGGTTCATCTATTTATATTTATTTATTAACGGGGGATTCTATTTATTAAATACTCATGGGAGATAGTTGCTTACTCACAATTAGCACACACATGCAAAAAGCCACGCGCACACCTGCCGCGCTGATGTTTTGAGCCGAGGTTTATTAAAACGAGGCGATTGTATGTATATATACTCCAATAATTATTTTCTGTTATATTTAATTGCCCCCCTCAGAGTACTAAAAGTACTCCTCGGGATGTGTGACCTACGTCACACTGTACGCTCAATATACAGGGGTTCGGGGAAATACTTCCCCAACCCACTCGGAAATGACCCGTTTGAACGGGTCTTCTATAGTATATATATATTATTACGGAGTCGCTCCGTTTAAGACTCCGCTCCTCCTATATATATATAATTTTAAAATTTTTTTTTCAAAATGCCCCCCTTATGCCGTTTATAAGAAGCGTTAAATAGGCGTTTTATAGATGGGACGTAACATGGGACGCAAGGCTGGAAAACAGACATATTCCAAAGAGGACGCCCAGGCTAAAGTCCTGGCCCTCTTAGAACAAGGTGCAACGGTTACTGCCGCTATGGCTTCTGTGGACCGTCAGGACACCGCCTTCCGTCAATGGACGATGCAGAGCCCAGAGTTTAAAGAGGCTTCTGACAAGGCCCGCCTTGCGGGTAAAGGCATTAAGGCTGACTTAGCCGAGATGAAGGATATGCCCTTTCATGAGTTTTCGGAGCAATTCCTGGACTCACGGCTATTTGACCATCAACTTGACTGGATAGATTTAATAGAGGGTAAGGAGCCGCGATGGCTACCCGCTGGCATGACTTATGAGCCAGGAGACCCCAACCGTGTTCTTATCAATGTGCCACCTGAGCACGCCAAGTCGACTACTATCACGACTAACTATGTAACATACAAGATTGTGACCAACCCTAACACCCGAGTGATTATCGTTTCTAAAACGCAGGGTATGGCTCGCAAGTTTTTGGGTGCAATTAAAACCCGACTATCCCATCCTGGATTTATAAAACTCCAGACGGCCTTTGGCCCTAATGGTGGGTATAAAGCAGATGCTACACAATGGTCTGCAGATATGATTTATCTAGGTACAGGTCGAGACTCTGGAGAGAAAGACCCTACAGTCCAAGCATTGGGCTTTGGTTCTCAAATTTATGGAGCACGTGCCGACCTGATTATCCTAGATGACGTGGTGATGGGTTCTAATGCCCATGAGTGGGAAAAGCAAATTGAGTGGCTACAAAAAGAAGTCATCACTCGCTTAGGCCGTCATGGTAAACTCATCATAGTAGGGACGCGTGTTTCATCTGTAGACCTCTACAAGATGATTAGAGATGGCTCACAATGGACTGGTGGCAAGACCCCGTTCACATACTGCGCCATGCCAGCCGTTCTACAGTTTGATGATAAGCCAAAGAACTGGAAGACGCTCTGGCCTGCAACAGACCAGCAGGAAAATGATTTAGACGAGGTATTAGATGATGGGTTATATCCCAAGTGGGACGGACCTTCTCTCTTTAAGCGTCGCTCTGAAGTCGCTCCGTCAGTATGGGCTATGGTCTACCAGCAAGAAGATGTCCAAGAGGATTCAATCTTCTCGCCTACCTGTATTGCAGGTTCCGTCAACGGAATGCGCAAACGAGGACCGCTAAAGGCTGGAACTCCAGGACATCCTAGCCACATTGAAGGATATACCATCATTGGTCTTGACCCTGCTATGGCAGGTGCTACAGGAGCGGTAGTATGTACCTATAACAGAGCAGATGGACGCATTTACGTCCTAGACTGTATCAATATGACTGACCCTAGCCCAGCAAAGATTCAAT
Source organism: Burkholderiaceae bacterium (assembly GCA_009924985.1). Taxonomy (GTDB): domain Bacteria; phylum Pseudomonadota; class Gammaproteobacteria; order Burkholderiales; family Burkholderiaceae; genus Polynucleobacter. Next base: position 3,677 of record RFQL01000043.1, read on the forward strand.
CTTTGATAGAGGAGTGGGTTGAAAAGTATAGACCACAAGAATTACGTATTGAAATCAATGCCCATCAGAAGGCTTATGCCCTAGATGATGACTTGAGAACCTATCTAGCATCTTATGGTTGCCAGTTGAACTCTCACTTTACAGGAAAGAACAAGTGGGATACCTCATTTGGTGTGGCATCGATGTCCATGCTCTTTGGAAATACCCGAGATGGTCGATTCCAGGACAACAACATTATTGAATTACCCAGCAATGAAGGTTCTGAGGGTCTAAAAACCCTAGTACAGGAACTTATTACCTGGAAACCAGATACTAAGAACCCTACAGACTGCGTTATGGCTCTGTGGTTTGCTATTATCCGTATACGCGAGATGATGCAGCAAAGCAGTAATGCGTCTAAATGGATGCAGAACCGATGGACAACACAGGCTCAAGCCTCAAGGCGACAAGCAGTCAATTTAGATGAAGCGTTTGCGGACCAATGGTCCCAAACTTACGGTTAGGATACCAATGGCATTATCAATGGAACAGGTTGCAGCACGCGTTGAAGCGTTGCGCTACCGTAACCACGAACGAGATGCTCGTAACCTAAGCGTTCTTGCAGTCCGTAAGGGCCAAATCGCATCTGTCTACCCTGAGTTCTTCCCAGAAGGCGTAGATGCCAACGTAGTAGCCAACTTTATTGACGTAGTAGCACGCGACCTTTCCGAGGTTATGGCTCCACTTCCAGCAATCAACTGTTCTGCTGCTAACTCTGTTAGCGACAAGGCACGTAACTTTGCTGACAAGCGTACCCGTATCGCTGCTAACTACTTCTCCCACTCTGACCTATCAGTACAGATGTACTCAGGTGCAGACTGGTACTTAACATACGGTTTCGTTCCGTTCATGATTGAACTAGACGAAGATAGCAAGTTGCCGCGTATCCGCGTAGAAAATCCAATCGGGGCTTACCCAGAATTTGACCGCTACGGACGCTGTGTGGCATTTGCCAAACGCTATATGATGACTCTTGGAGAACTTGTAGCACAATTCCCAGAATATGAAACTCAAATCCTAGGCCGTGACGGGTATACGCAAGACCTACATGCACAGGTTGAGATGGTTCGTTACTACGACAAGGACCAGTCTCTTATTTACTTACCTAAAAAAGGTAATTTAGTCTTATCTCGCGCATTGAATCCAATGGGCAAGATGATGGTTGTCGTGGCGCGTAAGCCGTCTATTGATGGTGAGATGCGTGGACAATTCGACGACGTATTAGGTATTCAACTTCTCCGCAACCGTTTCGCCTTATTGGCAATGGAAGCAGCAGAGAAAAGTGTTCAAGCACCAATTGTACTACCACAAGACGTTCAAGAACTCCAGTTGGGTGGCGATGCGGTTATCCGTACCGCTAACCCTGCTGGCGTTCGACGTGTCGAATTAAACATTCCACAAGGCGCGTTCACAGAAGCACAACTGCTTAACCAGGAACTTCGCTCAGGTACTCGTTATCCAGAGGGACGTTCTGGTAATATCGATGCAAGCATCGTTACTGGTCAAGGCGTACAGGCTCTTATGGGAGCCTTTGATACGCAGGTCAAGTCAGCCCAGGCAATCTTTGCCTCTGCTCTACGTGATGTTGTCTCTCTCTGCTTTGAAGTAGATGAAAAGATTTTTGGAAGCGAAAAGACAATCCGTGGCGTTGACTCTGGTAGCCCATATGAGATTACCTACAAGCCTTCTAAGGACATTAAAGGCGATTACTCAGCAGATGTACGTTATGGTATGCTCGCTGGTCTTAACCCCGCACAGGGGCTTATTTTTATGCTTCAGGCTCTAGGTGGAGGACTTATCTCCAAGGATATGGCTATGCGTGAACTCCCATTCACCGTAAACGTAACCCAGGAACTTGAAAAAATTGAAATCGAAAACATGCGTTCATCGCTTCTTAGTGGAATTACTGCGATGGCTCAGGCTATCCCAGCAATGGCTACATCAGGTGGAGACCCAGCATCAATCGTAACTAAGATTGCAGGAGTAATATCTGCACGTCAAAAGGGGCAATCTCTTGAAGAGGCTATCTCTAACGTGTTTGCTCCAGAGCAACCAGTTCCTTCTGCTGGGGCTGCAACTTCTCCTGTTGAGCAGCCGTCCCCTGTTCCAGGCGCGGCTCCAGTAGGAGGCCCTTCTATGGGCGGTGGATTAGCACCGTCTGCACCACCACCAGACTTACAAACAATCTTATCTACCCTAAGTGGTAGCGGCAAGGCCTCGGGACGAGTTACAACTAAGGGATAAAAATGACAACGCTAGTAGCGATACAAGGTGACGGTTGGTCGGTATTAGGGTGTGATTCAAGGCTCAGTGATGAACATGGTCGCTTTCAAATTGCAAAGACACCAAAGATTGTAGAAAACAACACGGTGTTAATTGCAGGTTGTGGTTCATCTAGAGCCAGTAATATCTTGCACTATGGCTACGTACAACCTAAGCCAACACTTAAAGAAGATTTAAATACCTATATGACTACAAAGTTTATTCCGCAGATGCGAAAGAACTTTATAGATGCTGGTATTGATATGAAAGAGGATGGCGATGTTGCGCAAATTGATGGCGGATTCATCATCTCGGTCAGGGGTCAAGTCTTTTCGGTCTCTGAAGATTATTCTTGGGATACCGATATTCGTAACGTATATGTTATGGGTAGTGGTGGAGATGTTGCCCTCGGCGCCCTGGCAGCGTTGGGTGTGGAAAAAGTAAAGACTATTAACCAAGCAGAGACTATGATTCGCAAAGCAATTGCTATTGCAATCCAATATGACAATATGTGCTCTGAACCAATTTATATATTTAAACAATACGCATAGGAGTGAACATGGGTGGACAAGGAAGCGGTGGCGCCAACGGCGGACCACAGTATAATCCAGCAAATGTTTCTGGTACTGGCGGAGCAGGACAGAGCGGTAACTATACTGGCTTTGCATACGGACAAAATCAAGAAGTGAATAATCAACGTGTAGAGGGCAATCAAGCAATGGCATCGGCTCAAGCAGCAACACCATCAGCACCTCAAGAACCTTATCAAGGTATTAATATGCCTCAATTAGGCACGCTTCTTGACCCAACCACTCGTCCAGATGAACCAATCACAGCAGGCGTAGATTTTGGACCTGGTCCAGGACGTGAAGCACTTCCAAAAAATTTAATAAACAATACTCGCATTGACGAAAACGCAAAAATTGCAGCCCAATATCTACCAGATTTAGCATTTGCTGCTAAGTCTCCAGATGCTCCAGATTCATTCAAACGCTTTGTTAACTACCTTATTGAGAATGCCCAAGGAATAAATCCAAATGGCTGATTTAGCATGGATGCCTGGAAGCCTTTTTGATAACATAGATAAATTTGCAAACTCACTTGGGTATCAAAATGCAGGCATTGTTATGGAACTATCAATGATGTCTTGGAAGTCAGTAGAAGACCGTGACGCTTTTATTACAAGCATTACAGGTCAAGATGTACAGGGTGGAACAGAAAAAAATTATATTAAACGAAACTACTAGGAGGTAGGCATGTCTTGGTGGAATTCATTTACCAGCGCCATCTCCACGGCTGGTGCGGTTGGCAAAAATCTTACAGGTGGTGGCGCATACCTTAATGAAGACGAACAAAAAAGAGAAGCAGCCTTTACCGCAAGTGTAAGAGGCGCTCTTGATAATGTAAATAAAGAAATAGAATCTACAGCCCCTGGACGTGTTGCTAAGGCTGCAACTAAAGTAACAGCAGACTTTCTTCTTAAGTATGTTGCTAAACCTTTTAATGATAAAATTTATTCACCAGCAATGCGCACAGTTTCAACTGCTGCGTTGCTGACTGATGCAAGTTCTCCTCTTTACCAAAAGGGTCAATTTGAAGAAGGCTTTCAGTTTTCTGATATTACAGCAGCGTATAATCGCAGCCAAAAAGTTTCTGCATTTCAGGCTCTTACTAAATCTGATTTAGTTCCACTTATCAACCCTTTATCCAAATTAGTTCTTTCTACTGGTTCCAAGGGAAAAATTAATCTTGATACTGTTAACTTGTGGGATGATAAAAGCATAAAAGAAAACTTTGTTGATAATGCAGTTGGCCGCTGGTTTACTGGTATAGGTGATTTTGCCCTAGGCAATGCAGCCCTTGGTGGCTTGGGTAAGGTTGCTAGTGTTGGAGTTAAAGCCGCTGCAAAGCCTGCTGGACTATACACTAAAGGTAAAAGCGTTGAGGCTTTAGGAGCCGATATGGAAACTGGTATCCTACATGCTAGTACCAATGGCGCTCAAGGTGCTCAAACTGTTTCGGGAAGCCACGCGCTCCTGCTTGCTGGAACCAAAGACTGGTCTGTAATTGAAGACCTAGTAATGAAGTACAGCACCAATGAAAGACTAATTCCGATTATTCGGGAAACTAATGATGCAAGCGTTGTCAAAGATATTCTCCTTGCAGATAAGGGTGATATTGCAGCCCTTAATCGACTATCTGCTACAGCATCCGATAAACTATTCGATATTGCTGATGTTAAAGCACAGTTGCGCAATCAGGCTATTCAAAATGGAATATTTCCAACTCCAACAGGTTTGAGTGGTATACGCTTAAAGAAAGCATTTGATGATGCTATTGCTAGCGACCCACAGTTTGTAAAAATTAGAGATGCATTTTTTGCAGCAGATGGAGAAAGTTTACTTTTAGGCGGAAAAGCATTCATGCCTATCGAGCCAATAGTTGGTGCCTCTGCAATAATTAAAGCACAGAACGCAAAGCGTGGAATAAAATCTGCAATTCGTGGTAGAGAATATGAAAAGATAACAGGCTGGGTTGAAACCGTAATTGGTGAAACTGCTGGTGGATTAGTGATGAGAGGCGTGCGACTTGTTGGTCGTGGCACTGAATCACTTCCTCAAGGTTATGTATCCCTATCTGGTATGCGCCCAATGCAAGCACGCGTAGAACTTACTGGGTTTCTCAACAACATGAAGATGTTTAGAGACGGTACTGCCGAAATTATAACACAACCAGGACTTAAAGAAAAAGTTTCTACAGTTCGCGCTCGTCTAGAAGATGAGTACATGAACTCTCTTGGCAAGGGACAAATTGCACAAGTGGAAGCGCTTAAATCAATTGATGCTCAAGTTGGTCGTATGCTTGCATACAAGGCTGGCATATTTGATGAAAAACAAATTAGTGCTTACGTATCAAAATTTCAGATGAATGTTAGTAAGGGAATTCAATCTGTCAAGGAAAATGGATTTGGTCTTGACTATACTGGAAACGTAACCCTTGTAGACCCACAGACACTTCGTCAGTTTGCTGAATCATATCGTTTTACTCCTTGGGATGACATTGAAACCCAACTCAATATTGAAGGAGCAAAAGGACTTGGTAAAAAAGGCAAGCAGTTAAATCGTGCTGGACGCGACATCTTTGGTGAACTAAATAAAGTATGGACATTTGACGTACTTGCTCGTCCTTCCTATGCAGCCAAGCAGTCATTATTTGAGCCAATCATTAGTGCTGGATTATCTCAGGGTATTGGTTTTGTCTATAATGAAATTTTTAAACAAGGCATCAAAAAAGGCGGGAAAAACTTTTACAACTGGTCCAATGACCAAGTTAGAAAGAAAGTTATCAACAGAGCCGAATATAAGGCTGTATCTGCTAACGTAGCCGATAGGTCGCAGATGCTTCAACAGGTTATCGCAATTAAAAACCAGGCTGAAGTATCAGTCAATGACTTGTTAAAAAATGCTTCTCCTGCTACAAGGTCCCAGCATTTGTCTGCTGCAAGAAAAGAACTTAAGGCTATCAATGAGGTTCTCGACAAAGTGGAACTAGATTTACGCGATGCAATGGTACCTTATGGTATTACACAGGCTATACCCAGCATGGCTACGTTAGAGCGTAGAATTGCTTACTTAAAGGCTAACCCAGGTATTACCAAAAAGACTGCTGAAATTAAACAAGCCGAAGCATCTATCAAGAACTACAAGACATTAATTAGCAAGGTTGCAACTAATAAGAAGTTAATTATGGATGCTGATAATAAAGTTCAGCAAGCCTATGCTAGCATTGATAATGCAATCAAAGAACTTGGCGAAGCCAGAGTTAAGCAAGCAGATGTATTTGGTAAAAGCGCAAAGTTTAAAAAGCGCTATTACTCAACAGAAAAACACACTATTGTTTTAAATGGTACACAACATCACATTGATTCTTTTATTCAAGAACAGACTGATGGAAGTCCAAGCAACTTTACTGCAGCGGTTAGAGCAGAAACACAGAATGCTAGAACGGCTCAGATTAACTTCTTTGGTGAAGTAATCACTGCTACTGGCGCCGCTGCAATTAAGCGCAAGATACCTATGTCAAAGATTGGCGTTGGAGAAGTAAATTACTTTGAAGAATTGGCAGATATTGCTAATCGTCAATATCGCGGCGAGCCTCTCATGGACTTAATCTTTGCTGAAACGTCAATGCCAGATATTTTAAAATGGGGTAAAACCACTGAAGGAGCAGCATACTTAAAAGCGTTTGGTGTTACCAGCGAGAAACAAGTGCCTGGATTTTTTGCTGAAAAAGTAGAACTTGTCAAGCGTATGTACCCATCTTATGAAGCCCGCGCAGCGGTGCTCAAAGGTGAAGTTACATCTCAGCAACTAGAGACATTTCTTGCTCCTTATATTGATGAATTGTATCCTATCATTCCATCAAACCATAATTACGAAGCATTAACATTTGGTGTCAGCGGTGTTGCTAGCGCAACACAAGGCTATAACAAAGCAATGAATAAAATTATGAGTGGGCTTGCCAGTGTGGAAAATCCCATCCGTGGTGCTTTGTTTGAGAAGTTAGCAACAGAAGGTGTTGCGCGACGAGCACAGTATTTAATAGAGCAGGGTGTTGATGTAACAACCACCCAGTATAATGCTATACGTCAAGCAGCAGGCCGAGAGGCTTTGCAAGAGATGGAAAAGACTCTTTACACCATCAACAATCCTAACCGTCTAATTAACTCATTGCGCGGTGTTATGGCTTTTCCTGGTGCAAACGCTAACGCATTTCTTCGTTATGGTCGCTTAGCGGCAAAAAACCCAGTTCGTGCTGCTACAGTAGTATCTAATTATGGACGCGCATATACAACATTTGGTGTCGATGAATTTGGCAATCCAACTAGTGACATTAATAAAATGACTCACCTTGTAGTTCCTGGAACAAAAGAACTTGCTAATTTGACTGGCTTAGGCACTAGACAAATGAAAAATGAAGGCGTTAAACTTAGTACTCAATCTTTAGGATTTCTTATTAACCGTCCAGGACCATCTTTTATTACAGGTCTTTCGGTTGGTCAAATAATGCAAAAGTTCCATAAGTCAGAAGCAGAATTTGAAAGTTTAATGACTTTTGGTGGCACTAACTGGTATAAAGTTTTATTCCCTTATGGTCCGCCAACATCCATAAAAGATGCCTACACTCCTCCTTGGGTAAAGAATGCAATAAACTCTGCTCTTCCTTATACGGGATGGCAACGTGAACTCGCTAACCAAATATTTGGCAAGTCTGGGCAAAACGATTACTTAAGTTCTTGGAAGTCTGTCTACAACTACAATGCTACATTGGTTGAGATGGGTATCAAAAAAGATATGCCTTCTGATGCTGAGATAGAAAGTCAAGTAAAGGCTCTATTTCGTGCTAAGTTCTTGTCTGTATTTGCCTCACCTTATGCAGGCATTCCTTATAAAATAGATACTGCACCAATGGCCCTTACATCAAGTTTGTACTATAAGTTAATAGAAAAATACAAAGGCCAGAATATGTCAAACCAGGATGCGCGTGACGCTGCTGGTGAAGAAATGCTATCTTTGCTTGGACCTAACTTTATGCTTGACAGAGTAGCATTTACTGGCTCAACCAAGAACTTAAATATACCTGCAACAAGCGAAGCGTATGCACGCGTGTTCAATGATAATAAAGACTTAGTTAGTCGTCTTGTAAACATTGAGCCTGGAGAAATTGGGCTTGTTAGTTTGCTAACTGCTGACTTGGATTACAATCCAGATAACCAGTCAAATAATATCTTAAAACTTCTTGCTGACCCTAATGCAACGCTTCCAGGTACAAGTAAGAACCTCAACGAACTCAAGATGACTCCACAGGAGATTGAGACTGAGCGCCTTAAGCAGCGCACCTGGAATACCTACATGGCAACCAAGGCTGCTTTGGAAGCCAAAATTACTGACGGCAAGACACTACGTGCTCACCCAGAACTTAAGGCTGTGCTAGATAACCTTGCGGTTACTACATTCAAGAATCAAAGCCAAGCATGGTATGACCAGTATCAACTAGCCCAGAGCGGTGATACATCTTACAAATATGCTCGAGCATTGACTGAGATTACTAACGACAAGAAGTTCATGGACAAAAATGGCGGAAGCCAACTTTGGAAAGACACTCAAGAATTTTTAACTGCTCGTTCAATGTTTGCTGAGGCTTATCAATCATTGCCCGATTACGACCCACGTAAGGCCATGCTAAGAGATGCCTACAATATGTGGACAGAACAGAATGTTGGACAATGGGATGGAAACTTGAAAACAATCATTACACGATACTTTGACAATGACTCACTAAAGGCGGCTAACTAATGACTACGGCACCCAATATACCGTTGACTAACGCGCAACAAATTCCCGCTGATGTACAAGCAATTATTGATTCAATTAAGGCAAGTGGCGGCGAAAGCAAAAATCCAAAGTCTGGCACAGACGTATCTACCTCTAGAACAAAATTAAACACAGCAGCAGCGCGTGCTCTTATGGAGGCTGCAGCCGAGTCTAAATGCAGATGTTGCACAGTTTATAAAAGAATTTGATAACGAACAAGCACTTCAAGTTGCTAAAGTAGTAACCTCTACTGCTTCTAAACTAACTCCTGGCGGAGTAACTCCAGGAGCGGTAGATAAGGCTGCTACTAGCACAGTAAAAACAGAGTATCCATCATTTTTTAAACCTGCAGAGTTTGCTTCCGACTGGGTTTGGAAAAAGATTAATTTTAAAGATGAAAAAAGTTTGGGAACTAAATCTCTTACAGCGCTATCACAAGTTCGTGGAATTATTGACCAATTCCAACTTCTTGGAGTATCTGATGCTGAGGCAAAGATTGCTGCAAAGCAAGTTGCAATGGGCAAGAAGACTATTGCAGATTATACTACAGAATTACAGAAAATTGCCATTAAGGAATATCCACAATTTGCGGATAGATTTAAACTAGACCCAACCCTTACAACATATGATATTGCTTCTCCTGTTATTAACATGGTTGCTAAGACCCTAGAAATAGACCCAAAGGCTGTTAAGATGGACCATCCAGTTGTCTTAGCCTACACTCGCTCTGCTGGAGCAGACGGCAAAGGTGTAGCACCTTCTTACTACGATTTATTGCTTAAGACAAAGCAACTTCCAGATTACCAAAAGACCAAACAAGCAAATGATGAAGCCCGTGATTCGGCAGAGTCGCTTGGCAACGCATTAGGATATGGTATATAATGGCTCTTACAAGAACACAGTGGAACACGCTACAAGCAAAACTTCCACCAGAAGATAGAGAATCTTACGAAACCTATCTTGCTGCGCAAGCACCCACTCCTGAAGCAACTCCAGCAGCACCTGCACCAGCAGCACCCGCAGTGGCAACTCCAACACAAACCACAACATCTAATTTTACATATGGTCAAAACACAGCGCCAGCATATGTTGCTCCTGCTACACCAACATCTGGACCAGTTTCAGGATTTGAACCAACGGTTACATTACCTACCCCAGTTGTTCAAGCAGGCGCAAGTGGATTTGTTGGTCCCGTAGTGCCTAGCGGCGTAACTAGCGCAACAGGTATTACTGGTGCTAGCGGTATTACTGGTGCAACATCTAACTTTACATACGGTCAAGGCAATCCATTATCTAATGTCTTTGTAACACCTGTAGGCATTACAGGCGCAACTGGACCAATCAATGGAGCAACGGGTCCAATCGTTGGCGCTAGTGGTGTAGTAACTCTTGCCAAGGATACATTTAAAAGCACACTTGCTCTTTTAATGGGTGAATCAGAAGTAAATCAACCTTGGGTTGATGAACTTCGTGACATTATACAAGGATTTATAAACACTGGTTCAGATGTTGCTACTGCAACAAACCTAGCCCTACGCGAGGCTAAGGCTAAGGGTAAAGCATCTAAATTTGTACAGCGCTTTGATGCAATTTTTAAATTGCAAGATAGACTAAATGCTGGTGAAACAGTACAGGTACCAAGCATTGCAGACTATGTAAAGTCAGAACAAGAACTTGGTGATGTACTTCGCGCCGTAGGTTTAGGCGATTTAGCAACTCAAGAGTTTGCCAAAAAAGTTTTTGGCGATGCTAACAAGTCCGTATCTGAAGCAACAGCATTAATTTCTAATGTTTTCAATGCTATAGATAATGCTCCTAAAGCACTTAAAGAAGACTTACAAAAAATCGCTCCAGGAATAGATAGAACATCCATTGCTAGAGCACTACTGCTTGGCAAAGAAGGCGCCGACGCACTTACAAAGCAAATTAATACTATTGGACAAGTATCTGCTGCTAAATCACAAGGCGTTGCAATTGATATGGGAACTGGTGCAGACCTTGCAGCGGGTGGAGAAACATACGGAACCTCACTTGGAAAGTTTGCAACCGTTAAGAACCTAGAGCGTGGACAGCAACTTGGCAGAATGAGTAATATAAACTTCACACAAGAAGAAGCAATTGCATCTACGTTCCAATCAAACGCTGCTGCAGATGAAAAAATTCGTAAAATTAAAGAAGAAGAAGCAAATAGATTCTCGGCCCAAAGCGGAAGACTTAAGTCGCAAAGCAGAAGCACCGCAGGCCAAATCTAAATAGAATCCTAATGGACCTATCGGCCCCATTAGCGTAATAGACCGATAGCAAGAGCCAACCTAGTTCCCCGACTAGTAATTGAGGCTTGCGACTACAACGAATAGAAGGGTGGTTGCTATGAGCAACAACTACTGGGATGACGAAGACGAAGACCTCGATACCGAAACAGAAACACAGATGGACGGAAGCGACCTCTTAAAGAAGTTGCGTAAAGCCAAGCGTGCAGATGAAAAGCGTATCAAAGACCTCACTGAGCAACTTGAGACATTGTCTAAGGGG
>RFQL01000044.1 GCA_009924985.1 Burkholderiaceae bacterium
GTTGGCAATAGACTGGGTAAAAGCTATAGGTGATATCGGGAAAAAGGATCGGCTTGTTGGGATGTTTTAGAAGGCCCACAAAGACATGGGCCAAGACTTCGTCCGAGCCATTGCCCACAAAGACCTGGTTAGCGCGTAAGCCGTGGTGTTTGGCGATTGCCTCTTTAAGTACTTTGGCATCAGGATCTGGGTATAACCGCAAGGAGTCATTAGTGTTCGCCGCAATCGCCGTAAGCGCCTTGGGGGATGGCCCATACGGACTTTCATTGGTATTGAGCTTAATGAGCTTTTCAAGCTTCGGTTGCTCACCCGGCACATAGGGGCTAAGGTTTTGTAGATCGGGGTTCCAAAAGCGGCTCATAGAAAGAGTGAAGTGATTGATTTTGAATGACAAATGATATTATGAAACCTTAGATTAATTTTATTTGCCACTCTTTAACTATGCGCCAAGCGGATGTCAGCCGAAATACCTCTGAGACCAAGATTCAAATTGTGCTTAATTTGGATGGAACCGGTAAAGCAGATTTGAACTCGGGAGTCCCTTTTTTAGACCATATGCTCGATCAAATTGCGCGCCACGGCATGATTGATTTAAAAGTGCACGCCAAGGGCGATACTCATATTGATGATCATCATACCGTTGAAGATGTTGGTATTACCTTAGGCCAAGCCATTGCCAAAGCAGTGGGTGACAAAGCGGGTATCTCCCGCTATGGGCATTCCTATGTGCCCCTTGATGAAACACTCTCACGGGTCGTGATTGATTTTTCAGGAAGACCAGGTTTGGAGTTCAATGTACCCTTTACACGGGCACGCGTGGGCGATTTCGATGTCGACTTGAGCATTGAGTTCTTTCGCGGTTTTGTTAACCATGCTGGAGTTACTTTGCATATTGACAATATCCGCGGTGTTAACGCGCACCATCAAATTGAGACCGTATTTAAAGCGTTTGGTCGGGCCTTACGTATGGCTTTGACGGTTGACCCGCGCTCTCCAAATGCGGTTCCATCCACGAAGGGAAGTCTGTAATCTTACACTCTTTCCTACATTATTAAGAGTCGATTGAGCTAGCGATGCACATCGCCATTGTTGATTACGGGATGGGTAATTTGCGTTCAGTGTCGCAGGCCCTGCAGCATGTTGCAGCCGATTGCAAGATCAGTATTGCCAACAATCCTGAAGAAATTTTGCGCTCCGATCGAGTTGTGTTGCCAGGACAGGGAGCAATGCCTGATTGCATGAAGCAATTGCGTTCATCGGGATTGCTCGATGCGGTGATTCAGTCAGCGCGTGAGAAGCCTCTTCTGGGCATTTGTGTAGGTGAGCAGATGCTTTTTGAAGAGAGTGAGGAGCGTAAGCCAGGGGTGGCGACCAATACTGCCTGCTTGGCACGCATGCCTGGCAAGGTAGTGCGTTTTGTATTGTCTGGAACGCAAGAAGACGGCTCAGAGTATAAAATTCCCCATATGGGCTGGAATCAAGTGCGGCAGGACCGTGATCATCCCCTATGGCATGGCATACCCGATATGAGCAGCTTTTATTTTGTCCATAGCTACTATGTGAGCGCTAGTAATCCAGAAGATACTGTAGGATCAACGAATTACGGAGGGTGGTTTACATCTGCCGTCGCTCGGGATAATATTTTCGCTACACAGTTCCATCCAGAAAAAAGCGCTCAATACGGACTTAAGCTCTATCAAAACTTTGTCGCTTGGCGACCCTGATCCTACCCACCATTTCCTTTACGCCATTTATTTATGTTGTTAATCCCTGCAATCGATATTAAAGATGGACATTGTGTTCGTCTTGAGCAAGGCGATATGAACCGCAGCACCGTGTTCTCTGAAGATCCTGCCGCGATGGCAAAGCATTGGTTAAGTAAAGGCGCAAGACGCTTGCATTTGGTGGATCTGAATGGCGCATTTGCTGGCAAACCTAAAAATGAGTCTGCAATTAAGGCGATCTTAAAAGCGGTCGGTAATGACATTCCAGTGCAATTGGGTGGAGGTGTGCGCGATCTCGAAACGATCGAGCGCTTATTAGACGATGGAATTAGTACCATCATTATTGGTACCGCAGCGGTCAAGAACCCTGGCTTTTTACAAGATGCTTGCACGGCATTTGCTGGTCATATCATGGTGGGCCTTGATGCAAAAGATGGCAAGGTAGCAACCGATGGCTGGAGTAAGCTCACCGGTCATGAGGTGATTGATCTGGCGAAGAAGTTTGAAGACTATGGTGCTGAAGCCATTATCTATACGGATATTGGGCGCGACGGGATGCTAAAGGGGATTAATCTTGAGGCTACTGTCAAGCTTGCACAGTCGGTACGGATCCCGGTGATTGCCAGCGGGGGTCTATCGAATAAGAAAGACATCCAAGCTCTTTGTAAGGTCCAGGATGAGGGCATTATGGGCGTGATTGCTGGACGATCGATTTATAACGGCGATCTGGATCTTGCAGAGGCTCAACAGTACGCAGATGAATTAAGTAAGAAGAAATAAAAGCAAGCACACTAACTTCATGCTCACTAAACGGATTATTCCTTGTCTTGATGTCACAGCGGGACGAGTGGTCAAGGGAGTAAATTTTGTTGGCTTACAAGATGCGGGTGATCCAGTAGAGGTCGCACAGCGTTACGATGAGCAAGGCGCTGACGAACTAACCTTTTTAGACATCACAGCCACCTCGGATGGGCGTGATTTGATGTTGCACATTATTGAGGCTGTTGCGTCCAAGGTATTTATTCCGCTAACGGTGGGTGGTGGTGTGCGTGAGCTTGGCGATGTCCGCCGTTTATTAAATGCCGGTGCCGACAAGGTCAGCATGAACTCTTCCGCCGTTGCAAATCCTGATTTGGTCTCTGAGACAGCGGCTTACTATGGTTCGCAATGCATTGTGGTGGCAATTGATGCTAAGCAAAGTGCCCCTAATCGTTGGGAAGTGTTCACACATGGTGGCCGCAAGAATACTGGTATTGATACCATTGTTTGGGCGAAAGAAGTGGCCAAACGAGGTGCCGGTGAAATACTCCTAACCAGTATGGATCGCGATGGCACTAAAGATGGTTTTGATCTCACCTTAACTGCGGCTGTAAGCTGCGCAGTGCCAGTGCCGGTGATTGCCTCTGGTGGTGTTGGTAGTTTGCAAGATTTAGTGGATGGCATTCAAATTGGCAAAGCGGATGCGGTCTTGGCAGCGAGTATTTTTCATTACGGACAGCACAGTGTGCAGGAGGCTAAGCAATATATGGCAAAGCACGGAATTGCGATTAGACTTGACTGATCGAGTTCAGCAAAATATGACCACGCCTAAATTAACCAAGACCCCCACTTTGCAAGCAGGCCCATGGCTTGATCGGATCGTATGGAACGAGCAAGGTTTGGTGCCAGTGATCGCTCAAGAGGCATCGTCAGGCGATGTTTTGATGATGGCCTGGATGAATCAAGAAGCTTTACTACAAACCTTGCAACAGGGTGAGTCGGTATATTGGTCGCGCTCTCGCAATAAACTTTGGCATAAGGGTGAAGAGTCTGGTCATACGCAAACTGTTCGAGAGATTCGGTTGGATTGCGATGGCGATACTATTTTGTTGATTGTCGATCAGAAGGGCGGGATTGCTTGCCACACCGGCAGGCACAGTTGCTTTTTTAATGAATGGGACTCTGTCGCAAACAATTGGGTCGATACAATTAAGCCATGATGGATAGCAAGCCAAATCTCGATTCAGTATTGGCCTACCTTGCCGATGTGGTGGATCAACGCCGTGCTGACTTAGCGGCCGGCAAGATTAATGCTAGTAGTTCTTACATTGCTCAACTCTTTACCAAGGGAGATGATGCAATCTTGAAAAAGATTGGGGAGGAGGCGACCGAGACCGTGATGGCTGCCAAAGACTCACGGCAGCATCAATTGGACCCCAAACATCAAGCTCTGTTGGTCGGCGAAATGGCTGATTTATGGTTTCATTGCCTTGTTGCGCTATCTACGTTCAATTTAAGACCCGAAGATGTGTTGGCAGAACTCAAGCGCCGTGAGGGCACTTCTGGGATTACAGAGAAGGCGGCCCGTAGTCAAAAAACCCCTTAAACAAGGAATTTGTTAGGCTAAATTGCCGTTTTTAAGCCTGACTTCAGGTAAGATCCCCGCCTATGAAACATACCAGTTATGACCCAAATTGCATTTTTTGCAAGATTATTGCCAAGGAAATCCCTTGCCAGAAGGTTTATGAGGACGAAGAAATCCTCGCTTTTAATGACATTCATCAGGCCGCTCCAGTGCATTTTTTGATTATTCCCAAAAAACATATCCCTATGCTGGAATCTGCTAGTGCCCACGATGCACCATTGCTAGGTAGAATGATGGAATTAGCCCCGCGTTTGGCTCAGCAGCAAGGATCTCGCCCAGGAAAAGAGGGTGGATTTCGAGTGGTGGTGAACAATGGCGCGGATGGGGGCCAAGAGGTCTATCACTTGCATTTGCATGTGATGGGCGGACCGCGCCCTTGGAAAAAATAATTTGAGGAGAAATTGAGATGGGCTCATTTAGTATTTGGCACTGGTTAATCGTACTGGTGATTATTTTGTTAGTCTTCGGTACTAAAAAGTTACGTAATATCGGTTCCGACTTAGGTGGTGCAGTCAAAGGATTTAAAGACGGCATGAAGCCTGGCGAAGAAGCCAAGACCGATCAAATTCAATCGCAAGCTGCACCAGCTGATAAAACAGTTGACGTGCAAGCCAAGGATGTGAACAAGTCCTGAATGCATTTAGGCTATTCACGAACATTACCGATTACTCTGTCTCGTACATACTAATTAAGAACCGGCGATGCTTCAATGATTGATCTTGGTGTATCAAAGCTCGCCCTGATCGCAGTGGTGGCTTTGATTGTGGTGGGTCCCGAACGTTTACCCAAGGTTGCTCGCATGGCGGGCAATTTATTTGGTCGCGCTCAGCGCTATATGAACGAAGTGCGCTCGGAGGTCAATCGCCAAATAGAACTCGACGAGTTCAAGAAACTGCGCGAAGCCAGTACTGATGCCATGAAGGAGATGGAGAGTACTCTTAACTCCACGGTACAAGAAGCCAATGCAAATCTCAGCGATCAAGCAGAACCCAATACCGATGACTATGCGAGTGCTATTTTAGAATCCGCACCCGATGTGACGAAAGTCTATCGCGATGCTCTGCGTCAGGGGCGTGATAGTTGGGGTGTGAAACGTACTGTGAGACCATTATGGTTTAAGCACTCCGCAGGAATTCGTACACGAGTGCAGTCGGGCGCTGCACGTGTGAAGCGCTTTAAGCGACCAGCGTTGCATAAGTAAACCCAAGACAATTAACAAACAATCAACTGAAAACTAAAATCAACGATGTCTGATACAAACTTCGACACCAAAGAGACGGAGCAAAAAGAAGGTTTTCAAGAAACCTTCATGTCGCATCTTTTTGAGTTGCGCGATCGGGTGGTTAAATCCGCCATTGCTGTGATCATTGTGTTTGTTTCCCTAGTCTACTGGGCTCCCGATATCTTTCATTTGTTTGCCAAGCCGATGTTGGATGCTTTGCCGGCTGGTGGGAAGATGATCGTGACCGATGTCACTGGATCGTTCTTTGTGCCCATGAAGGTCACCATGTTGGTTGCCTTTTTGATTGCTTTGCCAATTGTTCTTTACCAAGTATGGGCATTTATCGCCCCAGGGCTATACATCCACGAGCGAAAATTGGTCCTTCCGCTAGTAGTAAGTAGTTACTCACTCTTTTTAATTGGCATGTCTTTTGCGTATTTTTTGGTCTTCCCAACCGTTTTTCAGTTCATGGCAAGCTATAACGCCCCATTGGGCGCTGAGATGTCGACGGATATCGACAAGTACTTGAGTTTTGCCATGTCGACCTTTTTAGCCTTTGGCATTACCTTTGAGGTCCCGGTCGTGGTGGTGGTTTTGGTCAAAATGGGCATTGTGTCCTTGCAAAAGCTCAAAGAAATCAGGCCTTATGTGATTGTGGGGGCCTTTGTGATTGCGGCGATTGTGACACCACCTGACGTACTTTCGCAGCTTTTATTGGCGATCCCCATGTGCATTCTTTACGAGCTAGGCCTCTTTATTGCTCGTTTTTACCTACCCAAAACTGAATCTGCAGAAGAAGCATCGGATTTAAATCAATAAGCTATTGATTTAAATAGATTTATCAACACGCAATATAGTTGTTGTACCAATACAACGAAAAGCCATTCAGATGATAATTTAAAGTGAAAAATGGATAATAGGGATGTCTCGAAGAAGTTCGAGCTTTTCTTAATACATGGAGATTTAAACAATGAAAAAATCACTACTCGCGCTTGCAGCATTGGGCGCATTTGCAGGTACAGTTCATGCTCAGTCTAGCGTAACTGTATACGGCATTTTGGATCTGGGTTATTTGGCAACAAGAGGAACTCAAGGGGGCGCATCTTCTGCTGGAACAGCACTTACAACCGCCGGTACTACTAACGGTGGAACTCTAAATACAAGCTCTTTTAATCAGAGCAACTTAGCTACAAGCCGCTTGGGTTTTAGAGGAGTAGAGGATTTGGGCGGTGGTTTAAGTGCAAATTTTGTCGCTGAAATCGGCTTAACACCCAATAGCAATAGTTTTTCTGGAAGCACAAACTCTAGATCAACCCCTCTAGGCACTACCTATGCCTATAATGCTACATCGATTGACAATCGCCAATCATTTGTAGGCCTGTCAAATAAGGGCCTAGGTACGGTTCGTATCGGACGCCAGTACACTCCTGTGCATGAAGTACTTTGCGCGAATAATGCAGGACAATGTAATGCAATTGCTGGTGACGTAATATATTCGGGCGCAAATAGTTCTGATACATTGTCACCCTTTAACAAATTGGATGATAGTTATCAAGTTCGTGCATCCAATGCGGTAACGGTAAGAACAGAAAATATCGGTGGCTTTACTGCAGCTGCACTTTACAGTGCAAGCTTGAGATCAAATGAGAACGCTGGCGCAGTTGCTGCCTCTCAAGGAGCTACGGATCGTAGAATGTGGGGTGCCAATCTAGCGTTTACCGGAGTTAAAAATTTGAATATCTCAGGCGCTTGGCAGCAATCAGCAATGCGCCGCGATAATGCTGTTGCAACAGACGCGGCCAACGTTGCAATCGGGGGTACTTTGTATTCATTAACCCCAGGCGTGCAAGCTGCTGTTGATCTCAAACAGTCAGATGTTTTTGGAAATATTAGCTATGACTTTGGTGTTGTAAAATTGGCACTGCAAACCGTTTCTCTCAAAGTAACAACGGCAAGTGTTGAAACCTTGAAGAAGAATGCTAATCAGCTATCTGTAACTGCTCCTGTTAGCAAGACCATTAATGCATGGGCAAGTTATGGCCAAGGTAAAAGAACTTTACCCACAAACACTACTACTATTGTTGGAGACAAGAAATTCACTGGTTTCCAATTGGGAAGTACGTATGACTTAAGTAAGCGTTCATCTCTTTACGCTATCTATGGCCAGAATTACCAAGAGAAAAACGCTGCTGCCCTTGGTAGTGACTGGAAAGATGTTCAATATTCAGTTGGTGTCAAGCACTCGTTCTAATCGCCTGCTAGCATCTGCTAGTGGAAGATTGGTTTGGTTATAAATTAACCCACTGTGGCAACACAGTGGGTTTTTTCTTTTGCCCGTTTATTGCACTTGATTTAATTTGACACGTTGTTGCGTGAGGCGCTGTTGCTGTTGATTAATGCGCGCCAACCGAGCTGTTCGCCGTGCCGCATCTAATTGTGATTTGAGTTGGTGCACGTGCTGCCGTGGCAGTAACAGTTTGACACCCCACGGATGCGCATGTCATCTTTCCCCCAACAGCGTAGATGCTTTCCAAAAATCAATGGACGGTACGCTTTCTATGCACAGTAGGTTTTTATTTATTACTCCTTAAACTATCTCTAATCTCTCTCAGTAGGAGAATATCCTCTGGAGTAGGCAGCGTTGCTTTTGGCTCTTCATCTTGCAATCTAATCTTGTTAACAACCTTTACCATTTGGAAGATCACAAATGCCAAGAGGACGAAGTTGATTGAGATGGTGATGAAGTTACCATAGGCAAAGATGGGGATGCCCGCTTTTTTGAGGGCATCAAAGGTTCTTGGCACATTATCTGGGGCCGTACCTAGAACAACAAAGAGATTGGTGAAATCAATTCTTCCGCCCAAAAGGCTAGAAATGAGGGGCATGACGATGTCATTGACCAAGGAATCAACAATCTTGCCAAAGGCGCCACCAATAATGACCCCAACCGCTAGATCAATGACATTACCCCTAACAGCAAAGGCTCTAAATTCGTTGATGATGGTAGATGCCACAGTTTTCTCTTATGAATGAATCTTTAAACCAGAAATTGATCATTACCAAGCAGGGCTAATGGTTTTTACCTTAAAATTACATGTTTATGCAATTCACAATATATAAAACCCCGCTTTTAGGTATAAGGATAGATCGTACATGAGTGATACCCCCAAAATGGATAAGGATCGACGTACTTGGCTAATAGCAACCACGGCCGTTGGAGGATGTGGTGCTGCTGCAGTGGCTTACCCATTTCTAGACAGTTTTCAGCCTTCGGAGCGTGCCAAGGCCGCTGGTGCAGCGGTTGAAGTCGATATTACCGGGATGAAGCCCGATGAGATGCGTACAGTGGAATGGCGGGGCAAGCCCGTTTGGGTCGTTCGCCGCAATCAAGACCAAGTCAAAGAGCTCGCTAAGCTCGAGGGAGAGTTGGCAGACCCCAAGTCCTTGCGCGATCCAGCTGCTCTAACGCCAGCCTACGCCCGCAATGAGTATCGCTCGATTAAACCCGAGTATCTGGTGGTGGTGGGGATTTGTTCCCATTTGGGCTGCTCCCCCACAGCAAAAATTCAAGCGGGCCCCCAACCCTCTCTGCCAAATGACTGGCCAGGCGGTTTCTTGTGTCCTTGCCATGGCTCTACCTTTGATTTGGCAGGAAGGGTCTACAAGAATAAGCCCGCACCCGATAATTTAGAGGTGCCGCCGCATATGTACCTAAGCGATACCAAGATTTTGATTGGTGAAGATAAGAAGGCTTAAATCATTTACTGAACCATTTAACGAATTAGCTACTCAATTAGGACATTGCTATGGCTTTCCAAGAAATTAAAGTTCCAGATAACGCAACGATCGCCCAAAAAGGCTTGGCATGGGTGGACTCGCGTTTTCCTTTGACTAAATTGTTTAAGGAGCACATGAGTGAGTACTACGCTCCCAAAAACTTCAACTTTTGGTATTTCTTTGGCGCCTTAGCGATTGTTGTTTTAGCCATTCAAATCGTAACCGGTATTTTTTTGGTAATGAACTACAAGCCTGATGCTGCTAAAGCCTTTGACTCGGTCGAGTACATCATGCGCGAGGTTCCATGGGGCTGGTTGATTCGCTATATGCATTCGACTGGATCGTCCATGTTCTTTGTGGTGGTGTACTTGCATATGTTCCGCGGTTTGATCTACGGCTCCTATCAAAAGCCGCGTGAGCTCATTTGGATTTTTGGCTGTTCGATTTTCTTATTGCTAATGGCCGAAGCCTTCTTTGGTTACCTGCTGCCTTGGGGGCAAATGTCGTATTGGGGTGCACAGGTGATTGTGAATCTCTTTGCGGCGATCCCATTAATTGGGCCTGATCTTGCCTTGTGGTTGCGCGGTGACTATGTGGTTGGTGATGCCACGCTCAATCGTTTTTTCTCCTTCCATGTCATTGCGCTGCCATTGGTACTCGTCGGTTTAGTAGTAGCTCACATCATTGCGCTTCACGAAGTAGGCTCTAATAATCCAGACGGTGTCGAGATTAAAAATACTCTAGATTCCACGGGTAAACCAGTGGACGGCATTCCGTTTCATCCTTACTACTCGGTGCATGACATCATGGGCTTAGGTGTCTTCTTGATGATCTTTGCTGCCATCGTGTTCTTTGCGCCGGAGATGGGTGGTTACTTCTTAGAAGCGAATAACTTTATTCCGGCGGACCCCTTACAAACCCCGTCGCACATTGCACCGGTCTGGTATTTCACGCCGTTCTACTCCATGCTGCGTGCCACCACCACTCCTTTTTTAATTCCCCTTTGGATCTTGTGTGCCATACCACTTGGCCTCGTAATTAAAAATACGCGAGATATCCGCGTGAAGGGTGTAGGTGCAGCCATTATTTTGGTCCTAGCCATTGGCTTTTACTTCTTGGATGCTAAGTTCTGGGGTGTGGTGATCATGGGCGGCTCTGTTGTGATCCTGTTTTTCTTGCCATGGCTGGACAAATCCCCCGTGCGCTCGATTCGCTATCGTCCAGATTTTCATAAGTACATCTATGGTGCGTTCATCGTTAGTTTTGTGATCTTAGGCTATTTGGGGATTAAGCCACCATCGCCCTTATTTGAGTTTCTTGCTCAAGTAGGTACGATTATTTACTTGGCGTTTTTCTTTGCCATGCCCTGGTGGAGTAAGTTAGGTAGCTTTAAACAAGTTCCTGATCGTGTTAACTTTGTAGCGCACTAATCCATAAGAACAAGATAAAGATAGTAGGAATTCAGATGAAATATTTGCTCAATATGATCGGCGCTCTTAAAAATGGGCTTGTTTTAGTTAGCACTAGTTTTGTGCTTGGAACAGCCCTTGCCGCTGGCGGTGACTTCCCGCTTGACAGCGCACCCGATCGCTTAAATAGCAATGCTTCCTTGCAAAACGGTGCCAAGATCTTTGTGAACTACTGTTCGGGTTGTCACTCTGCGGTTAACTTACGTTATAACCGCTTACGCGACATTGGCCTGACTGATCAACAGATTAAAGACAACCTTATTTTGGGCGACCAAAAGGTGGGTGATCTCATGACCATCTCTACAAATCCAAAGGATGCCAAGGCGTGGTTTGGCAAGGTTCCGCCGGATTTGTCGGTAGAAGCACGCGCACGGGGCACGGATTGGTTGTATACCTATTTCCGTACCTATTACAAAGACCCTGATAGCCCAACGGGCTGGAACAATTTAGTTTATCCAAATGTCGGTATGCCCCATGTTTTATGGCAACTACAAGGTGAGCGGGCTGCAAAGTTTGAGGACGTGAAAGACGCTAAAGATCCAAGCAAAACAACAAAAGTATTCAAGGGGTTTGAGCAGCTAAGTCCCGGATTAATGAAGCCCCAAGAATATGATGATAATATTGCGGACCTTGTGTCGTTTATGTCTTGGATGGCTGAGCCCACTCAGTTACAACGTAAGCGCATTGGTGTCGTTGTCCTTCTGTTCCTAGCGATCTTTACATTGATTGCATGGCGTCTGAATAAGGCGTATTGTATTGGAAAGATATTCGTTAAGTCCAGATGTTTTGCTTCACTAATTTGATTTAAAGGATACCTGCTTATGATGGTGTTGTACTCGGGCACAAACTGCCCATTCTCACAACGCTGCCGCCTTGTTCTCTTTGAAAAAGGCATGGATTTTGAGATTCGGGATGTGGATCTGTTTAATAAACCAGAAGACATCTCGGTCATGAACCCGTATGCGCAAGTGCCCATCTTGGTGGAGCGCGATCTCATTTTGTATGAGTCCAATATCATTAATGAGTATATTGATGAGCGCTTTCCTCACCCACAGTTGATGCCGCCTGATCCGATCGCTCGTGCTCGGGCACGCCTGTTCTTGTTTAATTTTGAGAAAGAGCTCTTTGTGCACGTAAGCGCCCTTGAAAATGAGAAGGGTAAGAGCGCTGAGAAACTCCATGAGAAATCACGTTTAGCAATTCGTGATCGCTTGACGCAGTTGGCCCCCATCTTTGTGAAGAACAAATACATGTTGGGCGAAGAGTTCTCGATGTTGGACGTGGCCATTGCGCCCTTACTCTGGCGTCTGGAGCATTACGGCATTGATCTTTCTAGAAATGCGGCACCCTTACTCAAATATGCCGAGCGTATCTTTAGTCGCCCAGCGTATATTGAGGCATTGACGCCGTCTGAGAAGGTGATGCGCCGCTAATTCTAATGAATTGCAGCAATCCTCGGTTGGCTTAAAATTGTCATGATGGCTACCGATACCCCGAGCACCAAACCCTATCTAATCCGTGCACTGCATCAGTGGTGTACGGATTTTGGCTTTACCCCTTTTTTAGCCGTCTTTGTCGATGAGCGGGTTGAGGTTCCGATGGAGTTTGTAAAGAATAACGAGATTGTGCTCAACATCTCGGCCGAAGCATGTCATCAGTTGCACATTGAGAATGATTGGATTAGTTTTCAAGCCCGATTTGGGGGCATACCCAAAAAGGTATTGGTCCCGGTCACCCACGTCCTCGCAATTTATTCCAGAGAAAATGGTCAAGGCATGTCCTTCCCATTTGACCCAGAAAAAAAGGGGCCTGTAGATAAAGGGTTGGGTAGCAAAGACGCTCTAAAGGCTAAGACGGAGCGACCTGCTTTAAAGCTTGTGAAGTAAGTTAAAATTCTTAGGCAATCTAAAGCCCCATTAGCTCATCTGGTAGAGCAACTGATTTGTAATCAGTAGGTGGTCTGTTCGAGTCGGACATGGGGCACCACTCTTCTCCTTTATTTCCATCACTTCTATTTGCGCAGATCTATTTTCCTTGTTTCTGGCAAAAAGAAGATCGCCAATCCTGCAGCGATGGCTAAAAAGATGGTGGGGTACCACAAGCCAGCCAGCGGGCTGGAAAACTCTTTATTGAGCCAAGTAACGATGAGCGGCAGCATTCCCCCGATCCAACCTGCGGCAAGATTATGGGGAAGGGTTGCGGCACTGTTGCGCGTTCGTGCCGGAAACAGTTCTGCCAATAGGGCAGTTTGTGGCCCGACCACCAAGGCCAATGGAAAAGCAATCGCAATGAGCGTGACACCCATGAGGAAATAATCGGGAGTACTTTGCTGACTGAGAGTTTGTAAAAACTGATACGCTGGCTGAATTAGGATGGTGCCCATCAGAAGGCCGCTAATCACTACGGGTCTGCGCCCCATTTTGTCAGAGAGGGCGCCAGCAATAATCGTCAACGGGAATAAAACCAACGTTGCAGTGATCGTCAACGTATCCACAATCTGCGGGCTAATCTGTAAGGCGGACTTCATAAATATGCCGGTGTAGACCTGCACGCAAAAGAATAAAACAGAGCCACCGGCTGAAATACAAAAAAAGAGCAAGAACATTTGCTTGCGAGTTTCTTTATCGCGAAAGTTATCGCGCAGCGGAGATTTTGAGGTTTGCCCCGTGGCGAGCATTTCTATGAAGATCGGGGTTTCCTCAAGCGTCATTCGGACCTTTAGGGCAATGAGCAGCAAAACAATCGAGAACCAAAAGGGTACACGCCAGCCCCACTCTTTAAAACTGATTGGGTCTAAAAACTGATGGAGTAAAAGGAGTTGCACGGTCGATACCAGCATACCCAAAGGCCCCATGAGTTGTAAAACACTCGTTTTAAATCCTCGATGCGAGTCCCCAGCATGTTCGGTGAGGTAAACCGCGCTCCCCCCAATTTCTCCACCAGCGGACAGTCCTTGAAGAAGCCGTAAGCTCACCAAGAGAACCGGTGCCCAAATACCAATCATTTCGTAGGTGGGTAAAAAGCCAACCGCAAAGGTAGCCCCACCCATGAGGGAGATGGTGATTAGGAACACAGGCCTTCTACCAATGCGGTCCCCCAGGGAGCCAAAAAAAGCCGCCCCTACGGGACGCACAATCATCCCCGCCCCAAAGGTCGCAAGGCTCGCTAAAAGTCCCGTAACGGGGTCTGAAGTTGGAAAAAATAGGGGGGCAAAGGCAACCGCCAAGGTCGCAAAGGTCAGAAAGTCGTACCACTCTAAAAAGGTGCCAAAACAGGCTGCCGTGGCAATTTTGGGGTAAGACGGATTAGGCTCGCTCATCGATTGTGGACTATAAATATTTATAAATCATTGATTTAAATGAGATATTTAATAAAATTACGATTTTTATCCTGCAAAGAAATACAATTTGTTGCAAAGCAGCAATTAATTGGGTATAGTTTCATGGTGCAGTGCAATATTGAACATATTTATTAACAGGAGAGTACACCATGAATCACGATCAAGTAAGCGCCAAGTTGTCCCACATTCACAGCAAGAACCTCGAGACCGTTTTTTCCTTGGGCGAAGCTGCCATAGAAAATACCCAAAAGCTTGTCGAACTGAATTATGACGCTTCTAAAAACGCGCTCTTACATGCGCAAGATAATATTCAGCACATCATCACGGCCAAAGATCCAAAAGCCGTCACGGAGATGCTCCAAGCAGAAACCTTGCAAGAAGTTGGTAATCAAGCGATCGCTCATCAGCGTAAAGTCACGAAGGTATTGCGTGAGAGCGGCAAAGAGTATGCCAATGTGGTTGAGGCGAGCATTGAGCAAGCCCAAGCAGGTATGCAAGATTGGGTCAACACCTTGGCAGCCAATGCGCCTGCTGGCTCGGACGTATTTGTATCGGCATTTAAAACATCGATGAACTCGGTCATGCAGGGTTTTGAGCAGTTCCGTGAAGCGAGCAAAGATGCGATGGCAACGGTTGAGAAGTCCGCTGACCAAGCATTTGATGCATTTCAAGGTCAAATTGCGCAAGTCAAGAAAGTTGCCGCACCTACTAAGGCACGTAAAGCTGCTTAAGTGACTGAAGTGATTTAGTAAGCTATCAGCACAAGAATCACTTTTACAGTACGAACCCCTTCCTTGGATCCAAGGAA
>RFQL01000045.1 GCA_009924985.1 Burkholderiaceae bacterium
GTAGCCTTTTTGGTACCTAGCATGCGCCGAGAATTTGGTGGCTGTGCAGGCAATATTGGCTACAACCTCAAACTACTCGGGGGTGAGCCTTTAGTAATGGCAACGGTTGGAGCCGATGCCGACCCTTACCTGCAGCGCTTAGATAGCCTTGGCATGAACCGCTCGCATGTCAAGAAACTGGATGAGGCCTTCACTGCACAAGCCATGATCACGACCGATATGGCCAACAACCAAATAACTGCCTTTCATCCCGGCGCCATGAATCAATCCCACCTCAACCGCGTAGCAGATTGTCTTGGTACGCTTGATCGCTCTCGTGCGCACTTTGGCATCGTAGCGCCGGATGGACGTATTGGCATGTGGGAGCACTGTCACCAATTTGCGGAAGCTAGTGTGCCGTTTGTCTTTGATCCAGGCCAAGGTTTACCCATGTTTAATGGACAAGAGCTTCTCGACCTGGTGAAGCTTGCTAGTTATGTCGCTGTGAATGACTATGAAGGTGAGATGCTTTGCCAGCGAACTGGTTTGTCGCTAGAGCAAATTGCCAAGCAAGTGAGGGCACTTATTGTGACTAAAGGAGCGCAAGGGGCGCAAATCTATGCGGATGGTAAGAATATTGCCATCCCAGCTGTAAAGCCAGAAAAGTTGATTGATCCAACGGGTTGTGGTGATGCCTTCCGTGGTGGACTTCTCTATGGCCTAGAAAATAAATTAGATTGGGAAACGACGGGCAGACTTGCCAGCCTAATGGGTTCAGTCAAAATTGCTCACCAAGGCCCCCAAAATCACCAGCCATCTCATTCTGAGATCATGACGCGTTTTCAAGACGCTTTTGGCTATTCCATTTAAGTCATAAAAATGGGGTCCCGAAGGACCCCATTCGAACTACCTCAACTATCCGTTCAGCTTGCGCTTAGGGACGGCTGCCTGTAGGGAAAGGCCAAGCCGCAGCCGGATTCAGCGTGGTTTGCGCTGGAACAGCAACGGCGGGCTTAGCCGCGGGCTTTTTTACAGAAGCCCCTTTCTTTTTGGCAGCAGGCCTTTTCTTAGCTGCTTTTTTAGCAGGCTTTTTCTTGGTTTTTTCTTTTTAGCAGCAGGACGCTTTTTAGCTACTTTTTTCTTAGCAGCTTTTTTAGCAGCAGGCTTCTTTGCTGCTTTTTTAGCGGCTGGCTTCTTCGCTGCTTTTTTGGCAGCTGGGCGCTTCTTTGCTGCTTTTTTGGCAGCTGGTTTCTTAGCAGCTACTTTTTTCTTAGCAGCTGGTTTCTTTGCAGCAGACTTCTTTTTGGCGATTGCCATAGTGATTCTCCTTCACGTGAGGATTAGAACAAACTACTGTTTAAGAAAACCCGACCATTACTCTGAAGGGCACCTTGCGGCGCCATCCAGGAAACGAGCGAGCTATTCATCGGCGCGCGGCTGATAACTAGGTGCTGCACGCTAATGAATCTTGGAAAAAAAGCCGCAACCTTTGCAGGAAGCGGCTTTTTAAATGGGGTGGAAAAAACGGGGAAAGAGATCCAATCGCCCTGCATGCAGGGTTTTCGCATTTCTGCCTTTTTTAATCGACTTCGAATACTAATCAACCGTCCAATCTCCTTGGTTACCGGACAGGTCGCTAATTTAGGTTTTGCTTACTCCCAATTTAACGCGCCACCGGTTTGATACTCAATTACTCTAGTCTCAAAAAAGTTTCTCTCTTTTTTCAGATCTATCATTTCTGACATCCATGGAAAAGGATTCTCTTCATTTGGATACATGGAGTCAAGTCCTATTTGCATACATCGACGATTACAAATGAATCTGAGGTAGCTTTTGAACATCGGGGCGTTCAATCCAAGCACCCCTCTTGGCATCGTATCCTCGGCGTAGCGATACTCCAATTCAACTGCTTTTTCGAAGATGCCACGAATCTCGTCTTTGAACGCAGAAGTCCATAGCTGCGGGTTCTCCAGCTTGATTTGGTTAATCAAATCGATCCCAAAATTACAGTGCATTGACTCATCACGCAGGATGTATTGATACTGCTCTGCTGCACCAGTCATCTTGTTTTGACGACCCATTGCGAGGATTTGCGTAAAACCAACATAAAAGAACAATCCTTCCATCACACAGGCAAAAACAATCAAGGAACGTAACAGTTTTTGATCATTTTCCAAAGTTCCAGTCTTAAAAGCAGGGTCCGTCAGTACATCAATATAGGGAATGAGGAACTCATCCTTTGCCCGAATCGAAGGAACTTCATGATAAGCATTAAAGATTTCGGCTTGATCCAGACCTAAAGACTCAACAATATATTGGTAAGCATGCGTATGAATCGCCTCCTCAAAAGCCTGACGGAGTAAGTACTGACGGCACTCTGGGGCAGTGATCTGTCGATAAGTACCAAGCACGATGTTGTTGGCTGCCAAAGAGTCGGCTGTTACAAAAAAACCTAGATTACGCATAATGATCCGTCGCTCATCCTCTGTAAGACCATTCGGGTCTTTCCAGAGAGCGATATCACGATTCATATTGATTTCTTGTGGCATCCAGTGGTTCGCACAACCCGCCAGATACTTCTCCCAAGCCCACTTGTACTTAAATGGCACCAATTGGTTTACATCGGTGGTGCCATTAATCACGCGCTTATCCGCTACGTTTACACGCCGCTCGATTGCATCTGTAACCGGCTTAACGGTTTGTGCAGGCGGTGCCACGGCAACCCTATCCGCTTGAACAGGTGCTAACTGTGGCTGAGCTGTGGGTACAGGCATGGATGGGGGCGGAGCAAAGCCAGTCTTTGCTAATGCAGGTGCTACTTCTTCGTCCCAGTTCAACATAATCTTCTCCTAATTCTTCCTATTTACTTTAATCTCAGTAAGGGTTACTGACACGCTTCACATTCTTCAAATCCAGGATCACCTGGACGCATGGTACATACAGGCCCATCGGCTGCCAATGCAGAAGCTGTTTCTGTACCGTTTGAAACAGAGTTCAGCTGACCCGTTGCAACCGTTGACTTCTCAACGTGGGTAGCGGCCATAGTCCGCAGATAGTAGGTGGTCTTTAAACCACGCAACCAAGCCAGCTTATAGGTATCGTCTAGCTTCTTACCTGAAGCACCAGCCATATAGATATTTAAAGATTGTGCCTGGTCGATCCACTTTTGACGGCGAGAAGCAGCTTCAACCAGCCAACTGGGCTCAAGCTCAAAGGCTGTCGCATACAAATCCCGTAAATCCTGTGGAACCCGATCGATCTTCGATAAAGTGCCATCAAAATACTTGAGGTCAGCAATCATCACCTCGTCCCAAAGCCCGCGATCTTTTAGATCCCGAACGAGATAGTCGTTTACAACCGTAAACTCACCCGACAGATTCGACTTAACAAACAAATTCTGGAAAGTTGGCTCAATGCAAGCAGAAACGCCAATAATGTTTGAAATCGTTGCGGTTGGGGCAATTGCTACGCAATTCGAGTTGCGCATCCCATGCTGCTTAATCTGGGCACGTAATGCATTCCAATCCATGGTGCTGGACTGATCCACTTCCACATAGCCACCACGCTCATCTTGAAGCATTTTGAGAGTGTCTTGGGGAAGAATGCCGCGATCCCATAAAGAGCCCTGATAGCTACTGTAGGCGCCGCGTTCTTTAGCCAACTCACTGGATGCCTGATAGGCGTAGTAGCAAACAGCCTCCATCGAAGTATCCGCAAACTTCACGGCGGCATCACTAGCATAGGGAATACGCTGCATGTGCAAGCAATCTTGGAAGCCCATGATGCCCAAACCGACTGGGCGGTGCTTCATGTTTGAGGTGCGCGCCTTAGCAACGGCATAGTAATTAATGTCAATCACGTTATCGAGCATTCGCATCGCCGTTTGAATGGTCTTCTTGAGCTTGGCGTGATCTAAGACCATTTGGCCATTTACATCCGTGGTCATATGGGCGGTCAGGTTCACCGAGCCTAAGTTGCAAACTGCAATCTCGGTCTCATTCGTATTGAGCGTGATCTCAGTACATAGGTTCGAGGAATGCACCACACCCACATGTTGCTGGGGGCTTCGAATATTGCAAGGATCCTTAAAGGTAATCCAGGGATGGCCGGTCTCAAATAACATGGCCAGCATCTTACGCCACATCTGAACTGCTGGCACCTTCTTTGATGGCTTAATCTCACCAGCCTCTGCACGCTTTTCGTAAGCAACATAGGCTTGCTCAAAGGCTTTGCCATACTTATCGTGTAAATCTGGTGTGGTTGAAGGGGAAAATAAGGTCCAATCTCCATTCTCCATCACCCGCTTCATAAACAGATCTGGAATCCAGTTCGAGGTATTCATATCATGGGTGCGACGACGATCATCACCCGTGTTCTTACGCAACTCCAAGAACTCTTCAATATCTAAGTGCCAGGTCTCTAAATACGCACAAACTGCACCCTTGCGCTTACCGCCTTGGTTGACCGCAACGGCTGTATCGTTAACTACCTTTAAGAATGGCACCACGCCCTGTGACTTGCCATTTGTACCTTTGATGTGACTTCCGAGAGCGCGCACATTGGTCCAATCGTTACCTAAACCACCTGCAAACTTCGACAGCAATGCATTCTCTTTAAGTGCTTCGTAGATACCGTCTAGATCATCATCAACGGTTGTCAAATAGCAACTAGACAACTGCGAACGTAAAGTGGCTGAGTTGAACAAGGTTGGGGTGCTCGACATAAAGTCAAAGGTGGAAAGAATTTCATAGAACTCGATTGCCCGACGCTCACGCTCAGGCTCATTGAGAGCAAGGCCCATGGCGACCCGCATAAAGAAAGCTTGGGGCATCTCAATACGATGATCCTCAATATGCAAGAAATAACGGTCATACAAAGTTTGCAAGCCAAGATAATTAAACTGCAAATCTCTGTCGGCGCTAAGTGCTGCTGAAATCTTAGCCAAATCAAACTCGAGTAAGCGCGGATCAAGTAGCTCAGCCTCAATACCTTGACGAATAAATTGTGGGAAATAATTAGGATATTCAGCTTGCATATCACCCTGCAAAACCTCACGACCTAAGATCTCTTTACGAATCACATGCATCAGAACGCGCGCGGTCACTTGACTGTATGCAGGATCCTTTTCAATCAAGGTGCGTGAGGCCAGAATCGCCGAGTCATAAACCTGTGCCATAGGTATACCATCGTATAAGTTCTTAATGGTCTCACCCATAATCGGACTAGCATCAATGTGATTTCCCAAGCCTTCACAGGCAGCCTCAAGCACTGTTCTGAGACCAACAACATTGAGGGGTTTGTTAACCCCGTTATCGCTGACCTGAACAACGGGTAAGGCAGCGTCCGCTAATTGATCTTGGCTTGCACTTTGCTGAGCCACACGCTCCTGATTGCGTTTCTCACGATAGAGAACATAGGCGCGAGCAACATTGTGCTCACCACTACGCATCAAGGTTAACTCAACTTGGTCTTGAATATCCTCAATATGAAAAGTACCGCCACTAGGACGACTACGCAATAAAGCGCGCACCACGCTCTGGGTTAACTGCTCGACCTGTTCACGAACTCGAGCAGATGCCGCACCTTGACCGCCATTCACTGCTAAAAAGGCTTTTGTAACGGCAATTGCAATTTTGGATGGCTCGAAAGCGACTACGGAACCATTGCGTCGAATAATTTTGTAGTCTGATAGCTGAGTGGCTTGAGCCAGCCCTACGCCGCCGGCTACAAAATTTGCCGATGGGGTTTGGGTCAAATTAGCCCCCGAGCCAAGACCGCCTGGATTGACTGAACTGGATTGGCCTACAGCGTGTGGGTCGGCAAAGGTCATATTGCTCCTGCTATATATATGTATTGATTAAAAAAAGGCGAAATTCACAAAAAACACTAGATGTAGTGGTTTTTCACCGCCCTAGGCACTAAGTATAGGCAAATATTTTAAATTTGGTAAGTCTTTTATGTCAGAATTTATTGGTAATTTCCCCATTAATTCCAAAAATACAATTGCCTTAAATGCTATGTAAGCAACCGCTTACCCCTTGAACTAATACTTATCGTGAAGAGCTACCAAAGGGCAATCTCTCTTCTGATAGCTTTGCTATTTTTGTTAAACGCGCCCAATCAAAGGATGGGCCGGGATCCGTCTTACGTTCTGGGGCAATATCGCTGTGCCCAGCAAACCGAAGATCGGGAAATTTCTTCAGCAAAACACCGATCATTTCAGCCAAGCTTGCATATTGCTCGTTCGTAAAAAAAACATCACCATCACCCTCTAACTCGATACCAATGGAGAAATCATTGCATTTCTCCCGTCCAAAAAATTGGGATATACCTGCATGCCACGCGCGTTTATGCAGAGAGATAAATTGCGTCGTTTTTCCATTACGATCAATCAAGAAATGGCTTGATACCTTTTGATTGGCAATTTGCTCAAAATAGGGGTGTGCCGTAGGATCCAAATTATTTTGAAAGAAATCAATAATATGGTGCCCTCCAAATTGACCAGGGGGAAGACTAATGTGATGGATTACAGCCAAATCAACGGCAATACCCTCGGGTCGCTCATCAAAATTTGTGGATGCGCGCCACTGCGCTTTACCCCACCAGCCTTTTTGACTAATGCTATCGCGGTGTTCTGCACAGCAGTAATAACGCCCGTCTTGGGCTAGCGCATCGTTTTGAGGCAGATGAAGATCGCAATACGCACAGGAGACCATCTGTTGAGGCTTTGCGGTGGTCGGTTCTGTTTGCTTGATCTGGTTATCTGCAGCCCGATTCTTATTCTTCTTTTTAGCGATGAACCACCAATAGGCAAGCCCTAGACCTAAAAACAATAATCCCCACTTAAACAAGGCTATGCTCGCTGCAAAATAACTTCAGCAACAAAACGGGTCCCCGCATAAGTCAATAATAGGGCAAAAAATCCACCCAAGACCCAGCGCACCGCACTTGGTCCTCGCAAGCCAACTCGGATACGTGCGACTACAAGCCCAGTAAATAAAGCCCAGGAGAGGAGCGCAAATACCGTTTTGTGATCAAACACTAAGGGCTTACCAAATAGCTCTTGCGAGAAAAATAGACCCGAGAAGACCGTCATGGTTAATAAAACATAACCAACGTAGAGCAAACGGAACAAAAAGCTTTCCATCGTTAAAAGAGGGGGCAAACTCTCTACCCAGGTCGGTGCACCCGCCATACCATTTGCCATACCCTTGCGTAAAGCCCGATCCTGAAAACGCATTAACACCGCTAACATCGCTGCAAGGCTAAAAAAACCGACCGCAAAGGTAGCCACAATAAAGTGTGCTTTAAACCAAGGGTCAGCAACTGCGCGCTGTGAGATTACCGACCCAGGGAACAAGTCAGGCAGGACCGCACAAAACATCGCCATACTGATGGCCATTAAGCGCAAACTAGAAATGGGCAAAAAGAAACTTTGGATCCAATAAAAACTCAGCCCCACCCAGGCCATTAAAGAAAGGTCTTGAGCAAAGCCGAATACAAAGGTATCGCCGTTAAAGATGGAATCATGCAATAAGGTTCCATGAATGATTAAGACAATCAATATCAAGGTCTGGACTAAACCCACAAAAAATGGGGTCTCGGGTCGTTTTTGGTCGCGATAGCCCAAAACGATGATCAATAAGAGATAAAGAATGGATGGCAACCAGCCAAATCCTGAGTAACCTAAAATAGTCATTTCGAAAGTCTAATCGATAAATGCTAGAGAACCTGACCGACCGCTTAAGTCGTGTGGTTAAAACCATGCGGGGTCAAGCACGCCTCACAGAAAGCAATACCGCCGAGATGTTACGCGAGATCCGTCTGTCCCTGCTAGAGGCTGACGTTGCTCTCCCCGTCGTGAAGAGCCTGATGGAGCAAATCAAGTTTAAGGCGCTTGGTGAAGATGTAATTGGCAGCCTCACCCCGGGTCAAGCATTGGTTGGGGTCGTGCAGCGTGAGCTATCGCTCATGATGGGAGGTGATGAGGGGCAGAGTGGTAAGTTAAATTTAGCCACCCAACCCCCGGCAGTGATTTTGATGGCAGGTCTCCAAGGCGCTGGAAAAACCACTACCGTCGCTAAACTTGCTAAGTTTTTACAAGAGAAGCATAAGAAAAAGATATTAACGGTCTCTTGTGATATTTATCGTCCTGCCGCCATCGAGCAGTTAAAAACGGTCAGCGCGCAAGTAGGGGCTGATTTCTTTCCAAGCGCTATCGAACAAAAGCCTACTGATATTGCCAATGCAGCGCTCGACTGGGCAAAGCGTCACTACCATGATGTCTTGATTGTCGACACGGCGGGTCGTTTAGGTATTGATGCACAAATGATGCAGGAGATTCAATCTCTGCACACCAATCTAAAGCCGATTGAAACCCTCTTTGTGGTTGATGCCATGCTTGGTCAAGACGCTGTTAATACGGCCAAAGCGTTTCATGAAACGCTCGCACTCACCGGGGTCATTCTCACTAAGTTAGACGGTGACTCGCGTGGTGGCGCAGCGCTCTCTGTTCGTCAGATCACTGGTGTACCAATGAAATTTATTGGTGTTTCTGAAAAAATGGATGGGCTCGAAGCCTTTGATGCGGAAAGGATGACCAGCCGTATTTTGGGCATGGGCGATATATTGGCCTTAGTTGAGCAAGCCCAACAAAACGTCAATGTTGAGCAAGCCCAAAAACTTGCCAGCAAGATTCAAAAGGGTGGATTTGACCTGAGTGATTTCCGTGAACAGCTCATGCAAATGCAAAATATGGGCGGTATGGCAAATTTACTGGATAAGCTCCCAAGTCAAATTGCTCAGCAAGCGAGTAAAGCCAATTTGGGGATGGCTGATAAGCAAATGAAGCATATGCAAGGCATTATCGACAGCATGACCCCGCAAGAACGGGCCAAGCCAGATTTATTAAAAGCAAAACGTAAGCAACGCATTGCTGCAGGTGCCGGAGTCCAAGTTCAAGAAGTCAATCGCATGCTTGCGCAATTTGAACAAATGCAATCAATGATGAAACAAATGAAGGGTGGCAAGATGGCGAAGATGATGGGGTCTCTTGCTGCGCGCGGTGCCGCCA
Source organism: Burkholderiaceae bacterium (assembly GCA_009924985.1). GTDB lineage: Bacteria > Pseudomonadota > Gammaproteobacteria > Burkholderiales > Burkholderiaceae > Polynucleobacter. The sequence goes on from RFQL01000045.1 coordinate 9,053, forward strand.
AAGGGCTCGGCGGACTTTTCAAAAAATAACTCTAGAGAAGATTGTCCTTTGCAGCCCGAATGATCGCAATAGCCTTCTCTGTGATTTCATTCACAGGCACTAACTGAGCTGTACTCTCACCACGCCCCTGAAACTCCACATTGCCCTCTTTCAAACTACGCTCACCAATGACGAGGCGATAAGGAACCCCAATGAGTTCCCAGTCAGCAAACATTGCCCCAGGGCGTTCGCCACGATCATCCAATACCAAATCAATTCCAGCGTTTTGTAATTGGTGATGCAACTCATCGGCTGCCTGTCGGACCATCTCCGACTTATCATAGCCAACCGGACAAATCACAAGCTCGAAAGGGGCCATCGAGATCGGCCAGAGAATACCTTTTTCATCATGACCTTGTTCAATCGCGGCGCCCAGTAAACGCGTAACACCAATTCCATAACAGCCCATCACCATCGGCTGCGACTTACCATTCTCATCAAGGTAAGTACACTTCATTGCTTCTGAATATCGCGTTCCCAACTGAAATACATGTCCTACTTCAATTCCACGACAGATTTCCAAAGCTCCTTTGCCATCTGGCGAAGGATCGCCTGCGACCGCATTCCGAATATCGGCCACAACAGGTTCTGGTAAATCACGGCCCCAGTTCACGCCCGATAAATGATAACTAGCCTCATTGGCGCCGCAGACAAAATCGCACATGTTCGCCACTGTCCGGTCAGCCACTACTTGGATCAATGGGCTTAAGCTAACAGGGCCTAGATAACCAACTGGGGAATGACAAGCTGTTTTTATCTCCTCATCGCTGGCAAATCGAAACGCTGCCAAACCGGGCACTTTATTGACCTTAATTTCGTTAAGCTCATGGTCGCCTCGAAGCAAAAGCATGAATAACTTAGCTGGGCCAGAGTCTTGATCAACTGCCAACACCAGGGATTTAACGGTCTGCGTCAATGGAATCTTTAAAAACTGCGCAACATCTTCACAGCGCTTTTGCTCAGGGGTCGAGACCTTCTGCATTGTCTCTTTTGGTGCTGCACGTTTAGCAATTAAGGCAAGAGACTCTGCAGCCTCAAGATTGGCTGCATAGTCAGAGTTTGGGCAATACACAATAGCATCTTCACCCGTATCTGCAATCACATGAAACTCTTGGCTACCAGAACCGCCAATTGCCCCATTGTCAGCAGTGACGGCTCGAAATGTTAAGCCCATACGCTTAAAGACCCGGACATACGCATCAAACATCAAGGCATAGGAGCGTTTTAAACCCTCCACATCACGATCAAAAGAGTAGGCATCTTTCATGCTGAATTCACGGCCACGCATAATTCCAAAACGCGGGCGGCGCTCGTCTCTAAACTTTGTTTGAATTTGATAAAAGTTAACGGGTAACTGTTTGTAACTCTTAATTTCAGTGCGAGCCAAATCCGTGATGGCCTCCTCTGAGGTTGGCTGGATTAAGAAATCGCGTTCATGACGATCTTTAATACGCAGGAGCTCTGGCCCCATTTTTTCCCAACGGCCTGTTTCTTGCCATAGCTCTGCCGGCTGCACGATGGGCATCAAAAGTTCAATCGCCCCTGCACGGTTCATTTCTTCCCGAATAATGTTTTCAACCTTGCGGATTACCTTAAGGCCTAAGGGGAGATAGTTATAAATACCGGCACTAAGCTTACGAATTAAGCCAGCCCGTACCATCAGTTGGTGGGACACGACCTCAGCATCGGCTGGGGCCTCTTTAAGTGTTGCAAGAAAGGTTTGTGATGCTTTCATGAGTAGCTATAATAAAACGTTGATTTTAAAGGATTAAAGATTAGGGGACCAAAGGTACGATTATGCTCGACCGCGAAGGCTACAGACCTAATGTCGGGATTGTTCTCCTCAATGCTCGTAATGAAGTATTTTGGGGTAAACGCATAGGACAACACTCATGGCAATTTCCGCAAGGCGGAATACAGCATGGCGAAAGCCCTGAACAAGCGATGTATCGTGAATTGCACGAGGAAGTTGGACTGTTCCCGCATCATGTTGAGATTCTGGGTAGAACCCGCGACTGGATTCGTTATGACGTCCCAGAAGAATTTATGCGGCGCCAAACCGTCAACCGTAATCAGCGCGTTGGCTATAAAGGTCAAAAGCAAATTTGGTACCTACTTCGAATGCTCGGTCAGGATCATGAGATCCAACTCAGAGCTACTGCTCATCCAGAATTTGATGCATGGCGCTGGCACCCTTATTGGATTGAGCTTGATACCGTGATTGATTTCAAACGCGAGGTTTACCAATTAGCACTCTCAGAGCTGGCGCGCTTTATTGCCGCCAGCACTGCAATGCATCAGCTTACCTGGGGAATGCCATTCGAGTCTTCGCGCACACTATGAAACGATCACTCTGCACCATCGCTTTAACGTTGATCTTGGCTGGGTGCTTTTCTGATCCCCTAGTAGATGGCACCGATCCCTTTGCGCCGACAGTGTTTAAGGAAGGATTAAGTCCGCTGCCACTTAATCCACCTAATAAAAAATATTTAGTGCCGTTCTCGGTCTCACAAATAACTGTTTTTACTTTTGCAGTCGATATGGAGTCTATCAAAATAGGCAATGATGGCGTTACACGTTATATCGTTGTGATTACCAATCCCAGTGGTGGACAAAATGCTTACTTTGAAGGAATTCGTTGCGATACTTTCCAATGGCGCCTCTACGGCACTTTGGAGACCAATCAACAGTGGCGACCAAATCCATTGGGACAATGGTTGACCATTAAAGACAATGTGCCCAACCGCTATCAAGCAGCGCTTGCACAGGGCGCTTTTTGTAATCTGGCCACTCAAGAAAAAAGTTTCTCTAAAGTGCTGCAATCATTAGACCCAAATAACTTTACTGGCCTAATTGCCATACCCCAATAATTATTTACTCAACAAAGTACCAATCGATTCACCTTGATATAGCCGCACTAATACATCAGGTTCTTTACCTGAAGCGATGACCGTACTTGCACCGGTTTGTAAAGCTGTTTTCGCAGCGAGTACCTTAGTTAACATGCCGCCTTTGCCTAAAGTACTTCCCGTACCGCCAGCCATTTCCTCTAACTGTGGATCACCTGCGCGGGCATGACTAAGCAAAGTTGCTGTAGTGTCTTTGCGAGGGTCGGCACTGTAGAGACCGCCTTGATCAGTCAATATCACTAGCGCATCCGCAGTAATTAAGTTCACCACCAGAGCGGCCAAACTATCGTTATCTCCAAATTTAATTTCATCGGTAACAACGGTGTCATTCTCGTTAATGATCGGCACTACCCCTAAACTCAACAACGTTTGCAAGGTTGCTTTGGCATTCGCATTGCGCTCTGCGTTCGCAAGGTCGGCATTTGTTAATAAAACTTGGGCAGTATGTACACCAAATTTTGCAAAGCACGATTCATAAACCTGCACAAGTCCCATTTGCCCAACTGCAGCCGCCGCTTGTAATTGATGGATCTCGTGTGGACGGCTAACCCACTCCAAACGTTGCATTCCTTCAGCAATAGCTCCTGAGCTCACCATTAAAACTTGGCAGCCCTGTTTTAATAAAATACTGACCTGTTCGGCCCACATTGCAATCGCGGCACGATCAAGACCAGCGCCATTATTAGTCACCAAAGTAGAACCTACTTTGACCACGATTCGTTTTACACCCGCAATACTTTTACTCATACCAATCCATCTTTGCCATATTGTTCATCTAAAAATCGGGGGTCTTCTGCCCTCTCTTCCTCTAAATCGCGTGCTTTACGAAGACCATCCAAATAATCCTGAATGGCATAACAAAGTCGGTCACAACCCTCACCATTGAGGGCTGATATCTCAAAAACAGGGCCATCCCATTTAAAGCGCTTCAGAAAATCCTTGATCACTTTTTGGCGCTCCTCAGGCTGGAGCATATCGACCTTATTGAGTACCAACCAGCGGGGTTTTTGATAAAGCGCCTCATCATACTTGCGCAACTCATTCACAATGGCTTTAGCATCGGCAACGATATCCACATTCTCATCAAACGGCGCAACATCCACTAAATGCAATAACACGCCCGTGCGTTGCAGATGTCGCAGGAAGCGATGCCCCAAGCCGGCGCCTTCCGCAGCTCCTTCAATAAGACCAGGAATATCTGCAATCACGAAGCTGCGTTCACTGCCCACTCTCACCACACCTAAATTGGGGTGTAAGGTTGTAAATGGATAATCAGCAATCTTAGGTCTCGCGTTTGATACTGCTGTAATGAGGGTTGATTTGCCAGCATTGGGCATACCCAATAAGCCGACATCGGCCAATACTTTCAGTTCAAGTTTTAGCTTACGGCGTACTCCTGGCTTGCCATTTGTTTTTTGGCGAGGCGCGCGATTGGTACTGCTCTTGAAATGAATATTGCCCCAGCCGCCAACACCGCCCTCTGCAAGACATAAGCGTTCGCCATGCTTCGTTAGGTCGGCAATAAGATCACCTGTTTCAAAATCTGTGATGATTGTTCCTACTGGCATTCGCAACTCAATATCATCGCCAGCCCGACCATAACAATCTGCGCCTCGACCTGGCTCACCATTTTTTGCCAAATGTGTTTTTGAGTAACGATAGTCGATTAGGGTATTAATGTTTCGATCAGCAATTGCATAAACACTACCGCCACGGCCGCCATCGCCACCATCAGGACCGCCGAATTCAATGAACTTCTCGCGCCGCATAGAGGCACTCCCAGCGCCACCATCGCCAGCAATGACCTCAATTTTTGCTTCGTCGATAAATTTCATGAATAAAAAAGGCCTCGCAATTTGCGAGGCCCATTCCTGTTGATTAACTTAGTTGAAAGAAATCTCAGTCAGGCCGCTTAAGAGCGAGGCAAGACTGAAACCTGGGACTTCTTCAAAGCCCCTTTCACACCAAATTCGACCTGACCATCAATCAATGCAAACAACGTGTGATCCTTGCCCATACCAACATTGGTACCAGGATGCACTTTAGTACCACGTTGACGAACAATAATGCCGCCAGCATGGATCGATTGACCGCCATAAACCTTAACGCCTAAACGTTTTGATTCTGAGTCGCGTCCGTTACGTGTTGAGCCGCCGCCTTTTTTCTGTGCCATATTTTTCTCCTAAACTCAGGCCTTAATCGACTTAATCAGAATCTCAGTGAAATTCTGGCGA
>RFQL01000046.1 GCA_009924985.1 Burkholderiaceae bacterium
TTACCTAAAGAGATGGTTGATCGTCATCCATTCCCGGGCCCAGGACTTGGGGTCAGAATATTAGGTGAAGTAAAGCCAGAGTTTGCAGATCTTCTCAGGCACGCTGATGCCATCTTTATTGAAGAACTTAGAAATACTATAGATCTAAATTCTCATAAAACCTGGTATGAGCTTACCAGTCAAGCCTTTGCCGTCTTCCTGCCTGTTAAATCAGTGGGTGTGATGGGTGATGGAAGAACATACGAATATGTGGTGGCGTTACGTGCTGTGCAAACGCAGGACTTCATGACCGCTCATTGGGCTCATCTGCCGCACGATCTTTTGGGAAGAGTATCAAATCGCATTATTAATGAGGTACGAGGCATTAATCGCGTGGTCTTTGATATCAGCGGTAAGCCACCATCCACGATAGAGTGGGAGTAAAAAATATAACGTAAGTCTATGATTTATATAAGTTTTCTACTTACACAAAAGTTTCACACAAGAAAATAAGCCATTGATTTAATTGGGTTTTGAAATTACAGTTACACGATAACCTGCACACTAATGCAGCTATTCAAAACTGTAATTACCCAAACCATTGATGGCGCTGAAAAAAGTCAAATTCGAAAAAGACGAACAAGCAATATTTGATGACGCTGTTATCTACAAGCGTGGTGAATATTGGCAGATGCGTATATGGCTGAAGAAAGAGCGCAAGTACGCACGCTTCACTCTCAAAACACAGAACAAAAGCACTGCAATAGATAAAGCCAAGCTGCACTATCACGCATTAATGGCACAACAGCTTGCAGGCAAGACCTATTTCTCAATCACTACAAAAATTGGTGTGGAGATGTATTTGGCTGAGCGCGAGAAAGATGTTGCAGCAGGAATAATCGTTAAAGGAAGATTTTCTGTAATACGTACTCAGCTAAATCATTGGCTCAGCATAATCGGCAAAGACACCAAGTTAAAAGAACTAGAACGAACTGATTGCGAAAACTATTTTTTGGATAGAACTAAAACAAAGAAAAGCATACCTATAAGTCAATCAACTGTTGAAAACGAGCAGAGCATCATTAATGCAATGATGAAGTGGCTTTACAAGCGTGGTGAAACATATATTGATGGATTTGATTTTAAAAAGCTAAAACGCATCGATAAGGGCGTTGATGAGAACAGGCGTGCAACATTTTCAGATGTAGAAGTGAACTCAATAAAAGCTGCACTAAATCAATATATTAAAGAGGCAGAAGAAGACATTGAAACAACAGGTAATTTAAGTAAAGCAATTACAGGCTACTACTTAGGATTTTCTTTGATTTCAGGTCTTAGGCGTGGCGAGCAGTTGCAGCTGAGATGGTGTGATGTTGTGGATATGCAGCACGGCGAAGCTCGTAGCAATAAACGTAACGGTGATAAATTTGACCTTATACAGATCGTCGTGCGCGGTGAAACAAGTAAAGTTGGTAAGACTAGAAAGCTCGTAGTTAAGGATTCAGGTTACTTTTCAGGTTTGCTACTTCTTAAAAGTCGACAGTTAGGAAAGGGTGCAACTGAAGCTACAGCTAAAAAGCTATTAGGTGAGCAGTTAATGTTTAGCACTAACGGTACATCACCACTAACACCTCGTGCTATTGGCTACCACTTTGATCGCATCATGCAACTTTCCTCAATAGCAGATTTAGATAAGCGTAATCTAGTGCCTTATAGTTTTCGTCACTACTTTATAACGCAACGTGTTAATAGCAATTTGCCACCTGCAGCTGTAGCTGAGATGTGTGGCACAAGCATTACGCAGATTGAAAAAACCTACTATCACACTACAGCAGAAAAAATGGTTAGCAATGCGCTTGCTGATTACAGCTATGTAGATGGTATGTTGGTGCCAAAATGATTAATTTTAAAGTTTATCTACTAATTAATAGTGAGGTATGTGAATGAACGCTACGCATGAACTTATTGAAGCTGTACTAGAAAATTTGAAAGAAGTGCATACAGGTTTAAACAAAGATGTTGAGAACTTAGTTGAGTCAGGTATTTGTGATGAAGAAGATCTTGTTGATACCAAAGCAACTATAGATAAGATTTATAAATTCAACTTAAATTTACAAAATTTACTTTTAACAGTTCTAAGTGAAGACTACGACAGTCAAAAGGTTAAGAAAGATTTGATGGACCTAAGGCTGCTAAGAGCTTTGAAAAGAGACAGAGATGAAAGTGGGCCAAGTGTTTTAGAGTGGTTTTGTAAAAAAATAGAGTCGTCAAATAATTAAACCAACTCAACTGCATTGCGCAGCACACCTGGTCTCAAATCAATATAGCGTTGTGTGGTTGCCATGTTGGCATGTCCTGCAAGTGCCATCATCACTCGAACACTTACTCCCTTTTCAGCTAAGTTAGTCAAAAAGCCTCTACGTCCACTGTGCGAACTTGCACCATCAAAGCCTGCATTCCTATAAATGCCATTAACAACTTGTGTAAGTGAGTTAGCAGTAAATGCAACTGAACGCTGTGTGCTGAAAAGAGCTTGCTTGGTGTCACGCACACGCACTGTTCGAATGTAAGTAGACAACTCACTCTGTACTCGCTCGTTAAGCAAAACGCTTCTACTGCGATTGCCCTTAGTTTGCGCTGCACTCAAATTAATTTCATCACGCACTGTGCCATCGCTTGCTACAACATCGCAAATACGCACAGCAGCAACTTCGCCTATGCGCATGCCTGCTAGATGCGTAAGAAGGATGATTGCGCGATTACGTGCTGCGCTCTTTGTGGTTTTAACGAAATCGAGCAAGCGTTGCAGCTCGCGCTCGTTTAGTGTTTTTGCTTGCTTGGTCATTTGCACATTCCTCACTGTTGTGGATAAAGTGCTATTAGTATGTTTTCGTATGTTCAAAATTCCTACCTCTTTTTGCCCCTAAATTGATCTCAATGATTTCAACGACTTAGCAGCACTGCGCATGTTTTGTGTAATTTATGCTCAGTCGTATTTAGCAGCGTGATGTGGCACTGCAGCCACAAAATGACGCAGATTTAAATGCAAGCCCTACAAGCTGTTGCGCAGCTGCGAAGTACGTAGACTGTAGATTGCTTGTGTGCTGCTGTTGTAGGGCTGTTTTGACATGTTTGTGTAGCTGCGCACAAATGGGTTCTGTAGCCTAAAAAATTGCTGTGCAAATTTCGCTGCATACCCGATTCTGTTTGGGGTGGTGATTTTGACCACTACAAGCATTACTTAAGTAACACTTTGCTGTTTTGGCAGCTGTAAATTGTGAGAATTCGCCTAAATCACCGATTTACACCTATTCTCACCATCACAGCCGCATGTTAGAGTGTGGATACACATTGTGTAACCGGAGCTGAAATGAAAGAAGCAGGCATGCGCATAAGGGTAGAACCTGAATTGCGCGAAGAATTTACAGAAGCATGTAAACGACAGCATGTGCCTGCAGCACAGGTTCTGCGCGAATACATGCGCGAGTTTGTTAAGTCGCAGCCTAAAGTGCGTAAACCTAAACCTAAATCTAAGTCTGAGACGGCTTAACTAATATGAATACAAATAACGTGAAGGCTTTGGCATGTTGACAGGTGAATTACGCAGTCAAGTAGATAGATTGTGGGACAGCTTTTGGACAGGTGGCATTTCTAATCCACTAAAAGTAGTTGAGCAGATTACATACTTGTTGTTTCTCAAACGCTTAGATGATCTACAAACACTTGAAGAAAACAAGAGTCAACGATTAGGCAAGCCCATCGAGCGTGAAATATTCCCTGCAGGCAAAGATGCAAGAGACTGTGCTTATGCAGACATGCGTTGGAGTAGATTAAAGAACCAACAGCCTGATCGCATGTTCACTTTAGTCAGCGATCACGTGTTTCCATTTCTGCGCGAAATGGGGGGCACTAACGGCACGTATTCAAAGCTGATGGCTGACGCTCGCTTTGAAATTCCCAAAGCTGCACTGTTAACCAACATCGTTGATTTGTTAGATCAAATACCGATGGAAGACAGAGACACTAAGGGTGACTTGTACGAGTACATGTTAGGCAAGATTGCAAGTGCAGGACAAAACGGCCAATTCCGCACACCTCGCCACATCATTAAGTTAATGGTTGAAATGGTTGAGCCCACAGCCAAAGACACTATCTGTGACCCTGCAAGTGGAACGTGTGGATTCTTAGTTGTAGCAGGTGAGTACCTACGCGACAACAAGCCTGAATTGTTTGCTGATGCTAAATCACGCGAGCATTTTCACAATGGCATGTTTAACGGTTATGACTTTGACACAACCATGCTACGTATTGGCAGTATGAACATGCTGCTACACGGTGTTGAGAATGCAGACATACAGTACAGAGACAGCTTGTCGCAAGACTACGCTGTTGAAGATGAAAAGTACAGTTTGATTCTTGCTAATCCACCATTTGCAGGCAGCTTGAATAAAGATGATGTTGCTAAAGACCTGCTTAAGGTTGTAGATACAAAAAGTACTGAGTTGTTATTTCTTGCGTTGTTCTTAAAGCTGTTAAAGCCCGGTGGACGTGCAGCTGTGATCGTGCCTGACGGTGTCTTATTCAAAAGCAGCAAAGCAAACAAAGAGATACGCAGGATGTTGGTTGAAGAGCAGAAGCTTGATGCTGTAGTGTCATTACCTTCGGGTGTTTTTAAACCTTACGCAGGTGTTAGTACTGCTGTGTTGTTCTTCACAAAAACCAACAGTGGCGGTACAGATACAGTTTGGTTCTATGACATGACAGCTGATGGTTGGAGTTTGGACGATAAACGACAACCACTGTTAGATGCCGACAAGCTCGGAACTCATCCAAGCGCAAAGCTAACTGCAGAAGAGCATGAAAAAAATAATCTGCCTGATGTGCTCACACGTTGGCATAAACGTGAAAGTACAGAACGAGATCGTGCGCGAACAGAGCAGAGCTTTTCAGTTAAGCGTGAAGAGATTGAAGCAGCTGAATACGACTTGAGTTTGAACAGATACAAAGAAGTGGTGCATGAGCGTTTCGAGCACGTAGCACCATTGCAGCTGATTGCAGAATTAAATGCAATTGAAGCAGACATACAAGCAGGGCTAAAGCAGTTGGAAGGAATGCTTAAATGAAGAATTCGTTTGTGAAGCTTAAAGACGTTGCAAAACTTGAGTGGGGTAATACTTCGATAACAAAATCAAGTTATGTAGAAGTTGGTTTCCCTGCATTCAGTGCGGCAGGTAGTGACGGATATTTAAACCATGCTGAATTTGAAGAGGACGGAATAGTACTTTCCGCAATTGGTGCACGTTGTGGCAAGTGTTTTAAAGCGTACGGAAAATGGACAGCAATTAAAAATACAATCACTATTATTCCAAATAAAGATAAAGTAGATTTAAATTATTTGTTTACACAATTAAATGATGATAAATCGTGGAAGATAAGCGGAGCGGCACAACCGTTCATCACACTCGCTACTGTAAGAGATAGATTAATTCAACTCCCACCACTTGCGGAACAGCGGCGTATCGCTGCACTGTTAGATACTGCAGATCGCATCATCAAACTACGTGAATCAGCTATTAATAAGTTAGAACAACTTGCGCACGGTATGTTTACAGATATGTTTAGCGATCAGACAAAATATGAATTCGAAGAGATTAAGTTAGGCGATTGTTTGAGATTTATTAATGGTCGAGCATATTCGCAGAATGAGCTATTGGATGCAGGCACGCCTGTAATTAGAATACAAAATTTAAACGGTGGTGATAGATGGTATTACTCAAATCTAAAGTTGCCTGAAGATAAGTATTGCGACTATGGTGATTTACTCTTTGCTTGGTCAGCTACTTTTGGGCCGTATATATGGAATGGAAATAAATCAATTTATCATTACCATATTTGGAAAATTGAACCGTTTAAAAATATTAATAAAATATTTGCATTTTATTTGCTTCAAAGCATTACGCAAAAAATTAGAAATGCATCACACGGCGCTTCAATGTTACATATGACGAAGGGTGGAATGGAAGCTTGGAAAATAAAGTTACCTTCTTTGGATTATCAGATGAGGTTTGTTAAATTTATTAACCAACTGCAACCCATCGAAATGGCTTACAAAAAATCCTTACAGCTTTCAACAGAAAACAAACTTTCTCTTCAACATCAATCATTTGCGGTGAATTGACATGAGCAACTTTGACTTCTTACAGCGTGAGTGGTTTGCCATACACGACACATGTGTGAAGGCAGAGAGCTATGTAAATAGTGATGCACGTGCAGCCTGCTTCTATGCTCGTATTGCATTAGAGCAAATAGTTGGTTGGCTCTACAAGTACGACACAAACTACAAGTGCTATGACGAGAACTTAGGCGCACGTGTCTACGATCCAAGTTTTCGCGACTCTGCAGGTGAAATCATTTTCACCAAAGCCACAATCTTAGTGACTGTTGGTAATCGTGCGGCACACGGTAAATCAACTAAGCATGCTGATGCTGTCACAGCAATCACAGAACTCTTTCATGTTGCATATTGGCTTGCTCGCACCTATAGTGAGCGTGCGCGACCTGAACCTGCACTGCAATTCAATCAGTCACTTTTGCCTGCAAGTCGAACAGAGCCTGCTATACCAATAGTTCAGCTTGAGCGTGTTGAATCTGATTTGAAATCGCAGCAGATTGAAAATCAAACGCTGCGAACAGAGCTTGAGCAGCTTAAAGAACAATACGCACGTATTAAAACTATAAATGAGCAGATACGTGATACACACAACTATAACGAACAGCAGACACGTGATTACTTTATTGATCTGCTATTGAATGAAGCAGGCTTTGCACTTGATCATGCAGATGACAAAGAGTATCAACTTGAGGGAATGCCAAATAATAAAAATATTGGCTATGCTGACTATGTACTTTGGGGTGCTGATAGAAAACCACTCGCAGTAGTTGAAGCTAAACGCACTAAGCGTAATCCGAAAGAGGGGCAGCAACAAGCAAAACTATATGCTGACTGCTTAGAGGCCAAGTTTGGTCGTAGACCTGTAATTTATTTGACTAATGGATATGAGCATTACTTTTGGGATGACACAGCTGCACCAATACGTAAGGTAGAAGGTTTTCTCAAGCGCGATGAACTTGAGTTATTGATGCAACGTCGCACGAACAAACTTAATTTAGCTACTGAGCCTATTAACGCAGACATTGCAGGTCGCGCATATCAACAACAGGCTATACGTAGCGTTGCAGAAGCAATTGAGCAGCACAATCTTCGTAGAAGCTTGTTGGTAATGGCGACAGGATCAGGTAAGACACGGACAGTAATTGCTTTGGTTGATTTGATGATGCGCTGCAACTATGTCAAGCGTGTACTATTTCTTGCTGATCGTGTGTCATTAGTAAAGCAAGCTGCACGTGAGTTTGGTAAAAACTTAGCAAGCGCAGGAATTGTGAACTTGCTTGATGGTGTTGATGGTACAGGTCGTGTGTATGTCAGTACATATCCAACAATGCTAAACCTCATCAACAACAATTCAGAAGTAGTGCGTAAGTTTGGTGTTGGCTATTTTGACCTTGTTATTGTTGATGAGGCTCACCGCAGCATCTACTCAAAGTATGGCGCACTGTTTAATTACTTTGACAGCTACTTGGTAGGACTGACTGCAACACCGAAAAATGAAGTTGATCACAACACCTATCAACTATTTCAGCTTGAGCGTGGCGTACCAACATTTGCTTATAGCTTAGATGAAGCTATTAATGAAAAGCATCTTGTACCGTTTGTTGCTATTTCAGTTCCGTTAAAGTTTCAGCGTGAGGGTATCAAATACGATGATCTAAGCGATGAAGATAAACAGCAGTGGGATGAGCTTGAGTGGGGAGAAGGTGGTGCGCCTGAAGAAGTAAATGCAGGTGCTATTAATCAGTGGCTTTTTAATGAAGATACAGTTGATAAGGTCTTAGAGCACGTGATGACACGTGGTGAAAAAGTAGCAAGTGGTGACAGATTAGGTAAAACCATTGTGTTCGCTAAGAATAATGATCACGCTGAATTCATTGAAAAACGATTCAACATCAACTATCCACAATACAACGGAAAGTTTGCTCGCGTTATCACATATAAAACTGAATATGCGCAGAGCTTGATTGATTCGTTTTCAATTAAAGAGAGTGACCCACATATTGCTATCAGCGTAGATATGTTGGATACAGGTATTGATGTACCTGAAGTATTAAATTTAGTGTTCTTTAAGCAGGTTCACAGTAAAACTAAGTTTTGGCAGATGATTGGAAGAGGAACACGTTTGTGTGCCGATCTCTATGCTCCAAATAAAGATAAAAAGTTTTTTAATATTTTTGATTTTTGTCAGAACTTCGAATTCTTTAAGCAAAATCCTAATTTAGGCGAAGGTAGTAAAGCAGACAGTTTAGATACGCGACTATTTAAGATGCGACTGAATTTACTTACTGAGATTGATAGTACAAACAGACCAAAAGCTGTTGGAGATGCTGCACAGCAGGAAACTGAACTTCGAGTGCAAACATCTGATTTGCTGCATGGCATTGTCAGCAATATGACGCTTGACAACATCATCGTACGACCTCAAAGACAATATGTTGAAAAATACAGCGTTAAAGATATTTGGAAGCGAATGACTCTTAGTGAGTCTACAGAAGTTAGTGAAAAATTAGCAGCACTTCCATCACAACTGCGTGATACTGATGAAGAAGCAAAACACTTCGACTACATGATATTGAACGCACAACTTAGTGTGCTGCAAGTGCTAGTAGTAGATGACAAAATTAAAGCTGCAATCCAAAAAATAATGGCTGCATTAGAAGAGCAAAACAGCATACCTGCCATCAATAAGCAGATGCCGTTAATACAGGCTGTAGCAGGTGAAGAATGGTGGACTGACGTTACTATTGGCATGTTAGAACATATACGCAAGCAGTTACGTATGTTAGTAAAACTGATAGAGAAACGTAAACGCAGCATCATCTATACTGACTTTGAAGACGAACTTGGTGAAGCAACTGTAGTGACATTGCCATTGGCTACAAGTGGAATCGACTATGACAGGTTTAAGCTAAAGACTACCGAATACCTAAAGCAGCACAAAGATCATATTGCTTTTGCAAAACTGCGTAAGAATTTGCCAATTACAATCACAGACCTAATAGAGCTTGAGCGCATATTAATTGAACAAGCAGGTGGTAATGCTGCGTTAGTTGAGCAGTTGAAATTAGAAACAGATGGTTTAGGTCTTTTTGTTCGCTCGCTTGTTGGGCTTGAGCTTGAGGCTGCAAATGAGGCAATGAGTAAATTCCTCAGTGATTCAGCTGCAACAAAAAATCAAATTGCATTTGTACGTATGATTGTGCAGCAGCTGACACATGATGGGGCAATGACAAAGAATAGACTTTACGAGAGTCCGTTTACAGATCTTGCTGCTGCAGGACCTGAAAGTGTTTTTACCTCTACCAAAGTTACTGAGTTGTTTGCAGTTATTGAGGATATAAGACAAAGAGCAGTTGCATAAGTTTATCAATATGGCTTCTGTAATGAAAACTAAGTCTGCTCAAAAAAACTCAAATATAGGTGCTACATCAGTAGTTGTATTAAGTGCCGAACGTGAGCAGCAGCTTGCACATTGGAAGCAGCGTGAAGCAGCTGATGAGGCCCTAATACGCGATTGGGGACAAAGGCTTGGTCAGGCACGCAATAAAGTCATTAAACTTAATCAGCAATATAGAGATTTACTGTATAAATTTTTACAAGATGCATATGCAGTCTACAAAGATATTGATAAACATGAATTAGCTGACACTTTTTTTGCTCAAGTACGTGGAGAATTACTTAAACAGGGTATTAAGATTCAAAGCAACACACCTGATGCATCATTAATAGTGCGATTGGTATTTGGTGCTAACGCAAGCGCAAAGAGCGTAAGTGAATATGGCAAAGTCATACAGGCTGCTGTTGATAGAGGTGTTAAGTCAGATAAATTTGCAGAATGGCTAAAGCAAGAAACACTGACTAAAGTACTTGCAGATCAACGTGCTGTTGAGCAAGAAACAGAAACACCTAAAGATAGACTTTATCGTGCTCGCAGAGTGATACTGAGACTTTTGGACATACGCGAAGCAAAGCCCATCATCACGCACTCCACAACAGCTCACGTAGCTGAGCAGTATTTAGGTAGACACTATGGACTGTGTGTGGCTATTGGACATGCAAGTAGACGCATGGACAGAGAAAATTTTCATGCTGACGTTAATCTCAGTATGGTGTTGCCTGTTAGTTTAGATTTCGAAATCTACATCGTTGACAAGCTTGCTCGCTACATTCTCAAAGATGTCGATCTTTACGAATCTAAGATTGACTCGTTGAGTGAGAGTGTTTGGGCAGATGATTTGTATGAAAAATTGATTGCAGCTGGTGATGAAGAGATAGATGCTAATAATCAGTATTGGTCAAACAGACAACAGGCACAGCTGTATGAAGATCAGCAAGAATTTGCTCGTGTAGTGAAAAAGAAAAAGAAGAATAAAAACAAATGACTATAAATTTTGAAAAGTTTTTAACTGGGGTTGAAAGAGAGATAAATCAAAAACTCTCAGCTAAAAATTTTGAAACGTGGCGAGATGATTACGAAACAGATTGTTTATATCAAAATTATTGTGCAGATATTTTGGACTATGAAGGTGGATTGACTGAGGAAGATGATAAGAATGGGTTGGGCTTTTATTCACATAATGGTAAGGAATATTTTGAGGTTTGCGAACACAGATACGAATTACATAAAAAACTATATGACGCTTGGAATCTTAATTTAGATTTTATGCAAGTAACCGAAGTAAGCGTTATGGAACAAGAGATGAGTTGGGAAATACATTACAACGTTATGATGAATGAAAATAGATTTGAAATAAAAGCAGAAATAAAAAATGGCGTTGTAACAATATTGCACAACAGTGAAGAATTAGATGACGATGCACTTGGTAACTTTGCAAATCTTGACTACTACAGATTAATGCAGATTCTAAAAAAGTAGTAACTAAAACCAATTCGACAGCTTCACATAAAGCGCATCACTGCATTTAATGATTGCACTTCGTGCAATCAACTCTGCATGTTTTTCGATCTCACTTGCGTTCGTCTCAAAACATTTATCGTATTTTTTATCTTTTGCTAGGAACAACAAGCCAAGCCATGTTAAGTGGCTGAGCTTGGTTCGATGTCTTTTGCTGAGGTCTTTCGAACAACTGATATACACACAACTTGATTAACAAGATAAGGTAGGTATTGCGATCACCTTCTACGTGCTTGCCTTACGCAGCAGCACACTGCCTATATCAGTAGCATGTGTGCAGCTTGTGGGTTATTTGGCATTTCCCACTCACTTTCAGCCTATATAAATTTATACGTGCCTACATTCACGCATCACTGCGTTACCAACCATTACGGTATCGCAAACGTCTTTACACATAGGTGCAGCGTTTAAGGCATCCAACTGTGACATTGGGTAGTGCGATACAGCGAAGAGTAAGAACTTCGATTGCTTACCGTCACACATCAGAACGGATTTCGCAGCACTATTACATTCGGCGTGCCAACCTTAACCTTACTTGTACATTTATTTATGTTTATTGATATGAAACTAATTTATTTCTGAATCTGATCTATTCAGTTATTAGTTTTTGGTTGCAGAAGCGTGTTGTTCGACAATAAAGTTATGTTGCCCTGTTAAAAACGAAGGAGAAAACAATGGCAACACTTGCATCGCTGAAATTGGTTACAGCTAAAAAACCCACGCAACAGCCCCCTGTTGTTCATCGTCGTAACAAACTCAGTGCCAAAGTTGTTGAGCAAATACTACTTGCTCGCGCTCAAAATGATGGCACCACATTTGCGCCTACACGCACAAAGACTGTAACAAACACTGAAGGTCATAGAGTTCAAATTACGCAACCTAAACGTGTTAAAGCTTGGTGGTTTGTTGCTGAAAATGGTAAGTGCTGCATTGCAATCCGTTATGGATCGAAAGTGTTAGAACTTGCTAAAGGTAAAACAGCTATTGAAGTTGCAAGTGGTACAGCACTAATTGATGCGCTTGAAGCTGTTAATGCAGCTGTGATTGCAGGTGAGCTTGATGCGCAGATTGAGGCAGCAAGTGGTCAGCTTCGTTCAGCATTCGTAAAGTAGTTGTGAAAGGTAAGAGTAGGGCGCTTGTCATTGCCCTACTCAATAAATAGCTGTATGAGATATTTTGAATTCGCACCCACCAAACCACCCACACCACAACAAGCTAGGTTAAAAAGCCTTAAACAGCGAGTTGAGATTGCTAAACAAGCAGTTGATGCAGAGAGAAAAGCGCAGCAAATCACAAAAGCGCAGCAGCGCATCCAAAAGCTAAACGCTGTTTAATCCACCGTTCGAGTCAAAATCGTTGCTTTTGACCACATTTTGTATGCTGCTTGTAAACTGATGTTACTTTTGATTTGGCTTAGTAAAAATGGTTCTGCAAACTGTTACTTAAGTAATGCTTTAAAGAGCTACAAAGTTATGGTTACACATTGTGTAACCATATACGTGTAAGTCATTGATATTAAAGAGATATTTTCAGTTTATTTTTTATTGTATAGTTGCACGAAAGTTACACATGATTATTAATTCATTGCAAGTTATTGATATTATTGAATATTTTATAAACGTAATTATTGAGTGGGAATAAATTTTACATCATGAATAGGAGTCTTTCATGAACCCATTGCGACGTTTAGTTCTGAGCTCTGTAGCATTAACCCCCCTGGGATGTGCTACCGCAACCTTTGATAAAGGCATCCCCATTTCTGCACCCAAACAAAACCCTATCGTTCGAGCTCCACAATTAGGACAGCAGTGGACGTATCTAAAACGAGATGCCTTCACAAGTAAGGTAACCGACGTCATTACAGAGCGCGTTGAGATAGTCGGTCAGCGTATTACGATTGCACGCAGCAATCAAGTAGGCTCAACTCTAGCTAGTGAGGTACAGGGGCCATGGGGTAGCATCATTACCGATCCCCATTGGGGGCGCACCATCAACTTCGGCCCAGCAATTCCTTTATGGCCCGAACAAATGCAAGCTAATTGGAGTAAACAGGTGAGCTCGCGCTATTCGATCGCAGGTTATGCCGAAAATTCATTTGGTTGGCAGTTATATATGTATTCCGCTGGTTGGGAGAGGCTCAAGGTACCTGCGGGTGAGTTTACGTGTTTACGTTTTCAGAACCTGATTAATTTCCAAAGTGATGATGGAAATAAGCATGACTGTATTCGTCATGAGGTATTGTGGTTTGCCCCTGAAATTGGGCGCTGGGTTGCTCGTGAGTCCTCAGGCTCTTATATGGTTGGTGGTATCACTGCTGTCGAGCTTGAGGGCAGCCACATTTGGCAGCTCAGTGCGTGGAAGTAGTCATTCATGTACTCAGTTAAAGAACTCTTTGCTACTCTGCAAGGAGAGGGTGCGCAAGCAGGGCGTGCAGCAGTATTTTGTCGCTTTGCTGGCTGTAATCTCTGGTCGGGGAGAGAGGAAGATCGTGCTACTGCCGTTTGTCAGTTCTGTGACACCAATTTTGTTGGAACGGATGGTACAGGTGGTGGGAAATTTGAGAGTGCTGATGATCTAGCAAAGGCGATTGAGGCTACTTGGCAAGAGGCTATGAACACACAGCACTATCGCTATGTGGTGATGACTGGTGGCGAACCTTTATTGCAATTAGATACT
>RFQL01000047.1 GCA_009924985.1 Burkholderiaceae bacterium
GGCAGCTTTGGATTTGAGTTTCTCGATCACATCGCCATCGGCAAAGGTAATGGTGGATACCTGTTGTTCACGCCAAACCGTGACCTCGAGTCGTTTGGAGAGTGCATTGGTGACCGATACGCCCACGCCATGCAGACCACCTGAGAATGCATAGGCACCACCAGCACCCTTCTCAAACTTGCCACCCGCATGCAGTTGGGTAAACACGATCTCAACCACTGGTTTCTTCTCTTGGGAATGGATGCCCACAGGAATACCACGACCATCATCTTCGATGCTCACACTACCATCGGTGTGTAAGGTCACAAGCACTTCCTTGCCATAACCGCCAAGCGCTTCGTCTGAGGCGTTATCGAGCACCTCTTGAATAATGTGCAAGGGATTATCGGTCCGGGTATACATCCCAGGACGTTGACGGACCGGCTCCAAGCCCTTTAAGACTTTGATAGAGGATTCGCTGTACTGAGCAGTTTTACGAGTAGCCATGCGCAGAAATTGTAGTCATAACTCAGAGTCGGGGGCTAAAGCATGGGAAAATAAGGGTTATGGGTGCTCTCAGTCATATTCGTGTTCTTGATCTCAGCCGCGTTTTAGCCGGTCCGTGGTGTGCACAGAACCTAGCTGATTTGGGGGCTGAGGTGATCAAAGTGGAGCGTCCCAAGAGCGGAGATGACACTCGCCACTGGGGTCCTCCCTTTGCAAAAGATCCATTGGGCAACGATACAAGCGAATCTGCCTATTACATCTCGATTAATCGGAATAAGAAATCCATCACCCTCGATATCAGCACACCTGAGGGTCAAGAGATTGTGCGTGGTCTTATTGAACAGTCTGACGTGGTGATCGAGAACTATAAAGTTGGGCAACTCGCTAAGTATGGTTTGGATTACGAGAGTCTGAAAGCAATTAAACTCAATTTAATTTATTGCTCCATCACCGGCTTTGGACAAACCGGTCCGTATCAACATCGTGCGGGATACGATTTCATATTGCAAGGTATGGGTGGGTTCATGAGTATTACGGGTGAAGCCGATCATCTTCCTGGCGGTGGTCCTCAAAAAGCAGGGGTCGCAATTGTCGATCTCTTTACCGGCATGTATGCCAGTTCAGCCATTTTGGCTGCGGTGATCCACCGCGATCGCAGTGGCGAAGGTCAATACATTGATATGGCATTACTTGATACTCAAGTTGCCATGCTCGCCAATATCTCCAGTAATTATTTGTGTAGTGGCGTATCACCCCATCGGTGGGGTAATGCGCATCCGAATGTGGTGCCCTATCAAACCTTCCAAACCTCCGATAGTTGGATCATCGTAGCCGTTGGTAACGATGGTCAATTTAGACACTTTGTAAAAGCGGGTAATCGCGAGCCCCTGGCCGATGATCCGCGCTTTGCAACCAATCCTGCACGGATTGAGCATCGGGATGCTCTCATTCCCTTACTTGCGGCGATGGTGAAAGAAAAGACCAAAGTGGAGTGGATCTCACTTCTGGAATCGGTGGGAGTACCTTGCGGTCCCATCAATAATTTACAAGAGGTGTTTGAGAACGAGCAAGTTATTGCGCGGGATATCCAACTGAATGTGCCCCATCCGACTGCTGGCTCCATGAAACTCGTTGCCAGTCCGATGCGTTTATCCAAAACTCCAGTGACTGTGCGCATGCCACCACCTTTACTAGGTGAGCATACGGAAGAGATATTGGGTGCCACACTTCACTACACTCATGAACAAATCGCGCAGTTGCGCTCCAAAGGAATCATCGATTGAACACAATACGCACTCCCTCCTTATCGCTGATGCAGGTGCTAATTTTTGGCAGTCTGATGGTGACCCTCTCGATGGGTATTCGGCACGGCTTTGGTTTATTTAATTTACCCATTACCTCTGCCAATGGCTGGGGTCGCGAGACCTATGCCTTAGCAATTGCCCTGCAAAACTTAGTATGGGGCTTTGCGCAGCCAGTGGCTGGGGCATTGGCCGATCGGTATGGCCCATTCAAGATCATGGTGATCGGTGGGTTCTTATATGGTTTGGGATTAATTGGGATGGCACTCACCAGTGATCCACTCCTATTTAATCTTGCAGGTGGCTTAGCGATTGGCATAGGCTTAGCGGCCACGACATATAGCGTGGTCTACGGCATCTTAGGACGCAATGTATCGCCTGAGAAACGCGTTTGGGCAATGGGTATTACTGCTGCAGCGGGCTCCTTTGGTCAATTCTTAATGATGCCCTTAGAACAGGGGCTCATCAGTAATTTTGGTGCCAATGAAGCACTGATCTACTTAGGCTTACTTGCCTCGCTCATGATCCCGCTGGCATTTTGTCTGCGGGAGACTGGGTTTGCAGCAAACCAAGCGGGTGATCAAACGATTCGGCAAGCTCTCAGTGAGGCAATGGGTAACCGTAATTTTCGGTTCTTAATGATGGGTTATTTTGTATGCGGTTTTCAGGTGATCTTTATCACCTTACACCTTGCCCCCTATCTCAAAGACATGTCCCTCAAATACCCAGAGATCAATGGTGCAACGGTTGCTACCACCGCCCTGGCTTTGATTGGCCTATTTAACGTGGTTGGCACCTACTATGCCGGGGTCTTGGGTCAACGCTTTCCGAAACGCTTTTTGCTATCGGGTATTTACATCACGCGCTCAGTAGCTATTACTTTATTTCTACTATTTCCGCTTAGCGCAACCACTACGTATGTCTTTGCTGCGGTCATGGGAGTTCTGTGGCTATCCACCATTCCACTCACCAATGCGATCGTGGCACAAATTTTTGGGGTGAAATACCTCACGATGCTCTCGGGAGTAGTGTTCTTCTCGCACCAACTGGGTAGTTTTTGTGGAGCCTATTTCGGGGGCTATTTATACGACCTTACTGGCTCCTATCAAATCGTTTGGGGCATTGCGATTACCTTGGGTGTTTTTGCTTGCCTCATTAATCTACCCATTCGCGAAGAGCCCTTGGTACGTCCCGCAATGGCTTAAGATGCCAGCACATACAGACGCTTTCGGTAGAATAAGTTGATGAGCAAGTATTTATTTCTGTCCCACGCGAGTCCTTCTTGGAAGAAGCGCTTAGGATATGTCATTGTAGTTGTAGTGCTTGCCTTAGTGTTTGCGCTCTACTCCATCCCCGAGGTGGTGATTGGTTTAGCTAATCAAGCATGGGCTTTGTGTGGATGGTGATTCGTGTTAACCCGCTGTAGCACAATGGATAGTGCAATCGCCTCCTAAGCGATAGATCCAGGTTCGACTCCTGGCAGGGGGACCATTAAAGCCATATCAAGTTTCTATTGGGATTAATCCTATTCCCTTCAAATTAAATCATGTCAAGCAGAATTTAGTTATTTTGCTGTGATGCAACTGAAGTTATCCACAGCGAATGTGGATAAATGCACGAATTGTTCTCTAAGTATTGATTTTGTATAGAGTGAACTAGGATGCTGAAAAATTAAGCAGTCATGCACATCGTATTTGTGCTCTAACGTCACTGTATTTATTTATAGGCACTCTGAATAAAAATAAAGTTCTTAAGTATTGCCTTTTTACAAAAGTCGTATTAGGCATGCTCTCACTCTTATCGTCCAAGTTCTGATAAGCGCTTACTCGGGCTAATTGCTTCGGGATCAATCACGATCTCGATGATTGCTCCGTCTGCGCTCTTAAGCGCCTCTTGTATTGCTGGTGCAAATTGTTCAGTCTTCTCAACGCGGTATGCCGGCATGGAGAAGCTCTTGGCAAAGTCAATAAAGTTGGGGTTGGTGAGTTCGGTGCCTGAGACCCGCGCCTTGTACTCCCGCTCTTGGTGCATACGGATCGTGCCGTACATGCCATTGTTCACAATAATCACAATCGGTTTCGCCTGATAGCGCATGGCGGTAGCCAACTCTTGGCAGTTCATCATAAAGTCACCATCGCCGCAGAATGCGACAGCAACGCGTGTGGGATCAACGATCTTGGCAGCAATGGCAGCGGGCAGTCCATAGCCCATTGACCCGTTAGCAGGCGCTAATTGGGATTTAAATCCCCCATAGGGATAAAAGCGATGTAGGAAGGCAGCAAAGTTCCCAGCCCCATTCGTTAGGATTGCATTGCGTGGCAAGTGACTTTGTAGTGCCGATACGATTTCGCTTAATTGCACTGGGCCTGGGATGGTGGTGGGCTTGCTAAATGCGAGATAAGCATCGTGCGCTACTTTCATTTGGCCTCGCTCAAGCTGTGGTCCCATTGAGATCTTGCTAAGTGCCTCACAAAATGCCTGCGGTGATGCACAAATGGGGTAATCGGCGTAGTACACCCTGCCTAGTTCATCCGGACTGGGTAGTACATGAATTAATGGCATTTGTGGTTTGGGGACTGTGAGTACGGTGTATCCAGCCATGGTCATTTCACCCAAACGCTCCCCAATCACTAAGAGCATGTCAGCTTCTTGTACACGCTTCACTAATGCTGGATTCGCTGCAATTCCGAGGTCTCCTGCAAAACATGGATCCAAGTTATCGAGTAGATCTTGAGAACGAAAGCTTGTTGTTACTGGAACCTGCTCGCGATTGGCCCAGGTTGATAGCGCATTGCAGGCTAACTTGGTCCACGATCCACCACCCACAATCACCATCGGGCGTTTAGCTTTAGCAAACTGTTGCATCGCATTGGCAAAGAGCGTTTGATCTAGCCCTATTGCAATCATCGGTGCGGCTGGCGTTGGTTTCTCTTGTGCCTCTTTAAACAAAATATCTTCGGGTAGCGCCAAGACCACGGGGCCCTTTCGGCCAGACTGCGCTAGATGAAAAGCATGCGAGACGAACTCGTCAATCCGATCGGTGCGATCAATACTCCCCACCCATTTGGCGCACTCAGAATAGACCTTGCGGTAATCCATTTCTTGGAAGGCCTCGCGCTCCACCATATCGGTTCCCACTTGACCAATCAGAACGACCATCGGGGTCGAGTCTTGGTAGGCCGTATGAACTCCAATAAGAGCATTAGCAGCCCCTGGCCCGCGGGTGACCATCACGACCCCCGGTTTGCCGGTCAACTTAGCATAGGCCTCTGCCATATACGCAGCGCCACCCTCTTGCCGGCAGGTGATAAAACGCAGGCGATCCTGATGATCTACCAAACCATCCAATAAGGGCAAGAAGCTCTCACCAGGCACCCCAAAGGCAATCTCAACGCCCTGGCGCACCAAGGCATTCGCTAGGATCTGGCCGCCGTGTATCGTGTTGGGGTGGGTTTGGCTCATGGTGCCCTTTCCTTGTTTTGCTAATACACTATTTAGATGAATAGTTTAACGACAAGTACCTTGGCTGCTCTTGAAGAAATGCTGCAGAACGCCAAACGCAATCCAAGTTCAGATTGCTTACCGGTCTACTTTGAAAAAATATATGTGGGCAATATAAGCCGTCCATTAATTAGCGCGGTCGAGGATCTCTTAAAACATGGATCCTTTTCGCATATTCAGATGGATATCACGCGGATTATTTTAAAGAATGCGCCGCCCGCCCAACTCAGTGATAATCTGCGCGCCCTCGCGAATGGTCTGCATCAACTGGGATTAATCCCAGCTTGGCGCAATGAAGAGTTTGCATGGTATGGAAGTGATGGTCATGAGTATTTTCGGGTAGAGCGTGCCGCGTTTCGGACGTTTGGCTTTCGCAGTCAAGCAGCTCATATCAATGGTTACACCTCGGCAGGAACGCTTTGGTTAGGTCGGCGTAGCGAGAGCAAACAGATTGATCCCGGTAAGCTCGATAACCTCAGTGCTGGCGGTATCAATGCCAATGAGACCGTGGTGCACTGTGCGATTCGGGAGCTGTGGGAAGAGGCTGGTGTTCCACAAGGGATTGCACAGCAGATAAATCCCGCTGGAACATTGGTAATCCATCGCCCTCACCCACCCCATGGAATTCATCATGAAATGTTGTTCATGTTTGATCTTGAGGTGCCCAGAAATCTGGTTCCGGTGAACCACGATGGTGAAGTAAGTCGGTTTATTGAGCTTGATCTTGCAGAAGCTGCTGCCCGCATTTTGGCCGATGAGTTCACCGACGATGCTGCTATGGTCACCGCTGACTTTATCTTGAGGCGTAATAGATGATCTTAGCTCGGGTCTAGAGCCCTTGTTTAATATGGCTCAAGGATTGACTTGGGGAATTCATGGTTAAATAGGGTCAAGGATGAAACAGGGGTGCCCCCACTTGCTTGTGGTGCTGAGAAAAACCCTTTAACCCGATCCAGATAATGCTGGCGTGGGGAGTTCCATCAGACCGACACCCGGTTTCGTCCACTCTATATCAATGTATTTTGCGAGGAGATGGACATGAGTGTGAGCACCGATACCAAGGATCAAAAGAAAAGTAAGCCTGAAATCCCCAGCCTGAAAAGTTTGCAGCGTGATTTTGGGCAGAAGTTTGCCTACCCTGCCTCCACCAAAACTTATTTAGAAGGCTCGCGTCCCGATATCAAAGCACCCTTTCGGATGATTGAGCAATTGCCCACGAAAACGGGTGAGACCGAAACGTCTAACCCACCCATCCCGGTGTATGACACCTCGGGTCCTTACAGTGATCCCGATATTGTGATTAATTTAGAGAAGGGTTTACCTAAACTGCGCAGCAATTGGATTGAAGAGCGCAAAGATACTCAGCAACTAACAGGCCCGTCTTCGGAGTATGGTGTTGCACGCGCGCATGATGCCGCCACAGCGAATTTGCGCTTTGCACATATCGCCGCTCCACGGGTTGCTAAGTCTGGTACGAATGTCAGTCAGATGCACTATGCCCGCAAAGGTATCATCACCCCCGAGATGGAATACGTTGCTCTGCGCGAATCCTTAGGTCTTGAGAAACTTCGCCAAGATCCTCGTTATACCCAGATCCTCAAGCAGCATCCTGGTAAATCCTTCGGCGCTAATATTCCAGATGTAATTACTCCAGAGTTTGTGCGCTCCGAGATTGCTGCTGGGCGTGCCATTATTCCTGCGAACATCAATCACCCTGAGTTAGAACCAATGATTATTGGTCGTAACTTCCGTGTGAAGATCAATGGCAATTTAGGTAACTCTGCAGTGACCTCATCAATCAATGAAGAGGTCGAGAAAATGGTTTGGGCGATTCGGTGGGGTGCAGACACCATCATGGATCTTTCCACCGGTAAGCATATTCATGAGACACGTGAGTGGATTATTCGTAACTCGCCTGTACCAATTGGCACCGTTCCGATCTATCAAGCCCTTGATAAGACCGGTGGCATTGCCGAAGACCTCACCTGGGAAATGTTCCGCGATACCCTAGTCGAGCAAGCTGAGCAAGGCGTGGATTACTTCACCATTCATGCAGGCGTCTTACTCCGTTACGTGCCATTGACCGCTGATCGCATTACCGGCATCGTCTCACGCGGTGGCTCCATCATGGCGAAATGGTGTCTTGCTCACCATAAGGAGAACTTCCTTTACACCCGCTTTGATGAGATCTGCGAGATCATGAAGGCGTACGACGTCTCCTTTAGTTTAGGTGATGGTCTGCGCCCCGGTTGTATCGCCGATTCCAATGATGCAGCACAGTTTGGTGAACTCCATACCTTAGGCGAGCTCACTGCTAAAGCCTGGGAACACGATGTTCAGGTGATGATTGAAGGTCCTGGCCACGTGCCAATGCAACGGATTGAAGAGAACATGACCGAAGAATTAAAGCATTGCTTAGAGGCTCCCTTTTATACCCTTGGACCCTTGATCACAGATATTGCGCCTGGTTACGATCACATCACCAGTGGTGTGGGGGCTGCCCAAATTGGTTGGTATGGCACGGCAATGCTTTGCTATGTAACACCGAAAGAGCATTTGGGTTTGCCAGACAAAGAAGATGTGCGCGAGGGGATCATTACCTACAAGATTGCTGCGCATGGTGCCGACTTAGCCAAAGGCTTTCCGGGCACTCAGTTACGCGATAACGCACTCTCTAAAGCGCGTTTTGAATTCCGCTGGGAAGATCAGTTCAATCTTGGCTTAGATCCAGAGCGTGCTCGCGAGTATCACGATGCCACCTTACCGGCTGAAGGTGCAAAGATTGCACACTTCTGCTCGATGTGTGGTCCCAAGTTCTGCTCGATGAAGATTACGCAAGATGTTCGCGATTACGCTGCCAGTCTCAAAGAAGGTGTTGACCCGAGTAAGGCAATGGAAGAGAAATCGATCGAGTTCCGTAAACGCGGTAGCGAGATCTATCAGTAAGGATCTTTGCATGTCACGGTCTTACGCCATCCTCGGTGCCGGTCTGATGGGCCGAATGATGGCCTATGCCCTTGCCAAAGACGGAGCCTCGGTGGCTTTGTTTGAACGCAGCGGTCCTGATGCAGAGCAATCAGCTGCACGGGTAGCTGCCTCCATGCTTGCTCCGCTTGCCGAGTCTGCAATTACCGAATCATCCGTAGTGCGCATGGGTCTGTATGGTCTGGATCGCTGGAAGAATTTGATTGAGCAACTCAATCGCGAAGTTAAGCAACAGACCTTCTTTGCCCAAAATGGCACCTTGGTTCTGTGGCATCGTCAAGATGCTGCTGAGGCACAGCGGTTTGCCGAGCATCTCGAGCGCAATGTGCGGATGAACCCAGCGCTCTCCTCACCATGGCATCTCGATAGCAAGGCCTTGGCTGAACTTGAGCCCAGTGTGGCAGAGCGCTTTGCACAAGGTCTGTTCTTGCCCCGAGAGGGTCAACTGGATAATCGGCAGTTATTAACGGCTTTGTTGCAAGCGCTCCAGCAATTGCCTGTGACCTTTCATTGGCAGACTGCCTGCGAGCCCGATGAACTTGCAGGTCAAGATTTTGATTGGGTGATTGATTGTCGTGGCTTGGGTGCTAAGACCTCGTGGTCCAACACGCATAATCCATTGCGTGGTGTGCGGGGTGAGGTTATTCGGGTGCATGCTCCTGAAGTGAAGTTGCAACGCCCTACTCGTTTGATCCACCCACGTTATCCGATTTACATTGCTCCCAAAGAGAATGACCTCTACGTCATCGGTGCCACTGAAATTGAGTCTGAGGATCTCTCTCCGGCGAGCGTGCGCTCATCGATGGAGCTCTTGTCGGCAGCGTATTCGGTGCACTCGGGCTTTGCAGAGGCGCGCATTCTGGAGTCTGCTACGCAATGTCGGCCCACCTTGAAAAACAATTTACCCGAGATCTGTGTACCACGCGCTGGCCTCATGCAAATCAACGGCCTCTATCGCCACGGTTATTTAATTGCTCCTGCGCTAGTCGATACCGCCCAAGAACTGCTGCAAGAGACCGATAGCGCCCTGGCGAGATGCTTTGATATTGCGGTTCATCATCACGATCGCATGAGTAGCTTTGCATGATGCGCGTCCTAGTAAATCAAAATCCCCATGAGCTTGCGCCGTCCTCAAAGGTGAGCGATCTCTTGACCTTATTGGATGCTAAACCGCCATATGCGGTTGCTGTGAACTTGCAGTTCATTCCCAGGTCGCAACATGCTCTACATGTTTTACAGGAGAATGATGCTGTTGAGATCATCTCACCTGTCACGGGTGGTTAATCTTTTTTATTCGGATTCTTTATGACCGCACCCCTTCCCACCAAGATTGATGATCCCCTCATTCTGTATGGTGAGTCCTTTGCAAGTCGTTTGTTGCTAGGAACCTCACGCTATCCATCACCTCAGATTCTTGAAACTGCAGTGCAACGCGCTCGCCCTGCCATGATTACAGCGAGTTTGCGCCGACAGGGCTCTGCTGCCACAGAGGCACATAGTAGTTTTTGGGAACTCCTCAAGAAAATGGCGGTCCCCGTGCTTCCCAACACTGCAGGCTGCCATCGTCCGCAAGAGGTTATCACCACCGCACAAATGGCACGCGAGATTTTTGAAACCAATTGGATCAAACTCGAGTTAATTGGTGACGACTACACTTTGCAACCCGATACCTTGCGCTTAGTAGAAACAGCCGAGCATTTAATTAAAGATGGCTTTAAGGTCTTGCCCTATTGCACCGAGGATTTGATTTTGTGTCAGCGTTTAGTGGATGTGGGCTGCCAAGCAGTAATGCCTTGGGCTGCCCCGATTGGTACAGGGCAAGGCCCTCTCAACCCCTATGCTCTGAAGCTATTGCGTGAGCGTCTCTCAGTTCCTCTGTTGGTGGATGCGGGCCTTGGCCTTCCCTCGCATGCCTGCACAGTTATGGAATGGGGTTTTGATGGTGTCTTACTCAACACCGCTGTTGCACTCGCTCATAATCCCGTATCCATGGCGCATGCCTTTACGCAAGCGGTTGATGCAGGCCGTCAAGGTTATTTATCCGGGGCCATGCAAGCCCAAGACTCTGCCCAAGCCAGCACTCCACTCGTTGGCACTCCGTTCTGGCATCAAGACCCGGGGACAAATCCGTGAGCCATATCCGTGAGTTAGCAAAGCACATTGCGAAAGCGCATCGTGGCGATGATCTTTGTTTATCCTTGCCTGCGTTTAGCCCGAGTCATCCACCGCCGGTCATGAAGACTGAGAGCGGTCAAGATCAATACGAGCTTGCCGGCACCATTGCTGCCATTGAAATGGGCTTTATTGACAGCGATGCACGGGTCTTGGGGAAGGCTTGGTCGCGAATGGTGAAGCAAGAAGGCGACTTCAATCCCAAGAGTTGGCCATCACGTCCCGAGCACTTTGATCTCATTCCCTTCACCCGCGACACCAACCCAAAGGCGTTTAAAGAATGTCCAAAGTGGTTGGGTCTGTATGGAGTGTTTCCGGATGCCGATTGGATTGCGCGCATGGTTGATGCCGAGCTTCCAACCGCACAACTACGCTTTAAGTCGGATGACCCTAAGGAGATCCGCAAACAGATTAAGGCTGCGGTCTCTGCCGTTCAGGGCAGCAATACCCTTTTGTTTATCAATGATCATTGGGAAGAAGCGATTGCGGCAGACGCCTATGGTGTTCATCTCGGTCAAGAGGACCTAGCAAGTGCTAATTTAGATGCGATTCGGGATGCCGGTCTGCGTTTAGGTTTAAGCACGCATGGCTATGCCGAGTTGATCATTGCGGATCGCTTCTGTCCGAGTTACATCGCCATGGGTGCAGTGTTCCCGACCAATCTCAAAAAGATGCCCACCGCTCCGCAAGGACTGGGGCGTCTGTATGCCTATGCCAAACTCATGCAGCATTACTCATTGGTTGCTATTGGTGGTATTGATGAAAGCAGCATCCATGCGGTGGCACAAAGTGGCGTTGGCTCGGTTGCGGTAGTGCGAGCGATTGTGGCTGCAAATGATCCTAAGGCTGCGGTCAAGCGTTTAAAAGAGTTGATGAAGACCAACTAAGAAATTTAATCGGGCTCTGGTAGTTTGGTGGGATAGAAATCATGCATATGCCACAGGGGTCCTGGACCTTTGCCAATATCGAGTCTTTGCCCCGCCTCAATGGCTGCTGTTACAAATGAGATTGCCTTTGCGACTGAATGTTTTAGATCGTGCTGATCGGCCAGATAGGTGGCAATCGCAGACGATAAGGAACATCCTGTTCCATGCGTATTGAGCGTGGGGATCCGTGGGTGCAAAAACGCTTGCTGCAAAATAACGGGTTCTCCATCCTTCATATCGTGCCAAAGAAGGTAGTCCATGAACTCTTTGGGCTCACCTGCTAGATGTCCGCCTTTGATTAAGACTGCTTTGGGGCCCATGGCCAAGAGCTCATGTGCAGCCTCTTCAAATTGAACGGTCTGATGAATGGGTCTGCCCAATAAAATCGATGCTTCATGTAAATTGGGGGTAATGATGGTGGCGAGTGGAAAAAGTTCTGCAACCATTGCTTTGGCGGTATCGTCCCCACCCAAGCTAGCACCTGAGGTCGCCATTAAGACTGGGTCTAAGACAATCCGTATGATTTGGTGCTTTTTAAGAGACGCGGCAACAGCCTTCACAATCGCAGGGCTGGCTAACA
Organism: Burkholderiaceae bacterium; assembly: GCA_009924985.1. Classification (GTDB taxonomy): domain Bacteria; phylum Pseudomonadota; class Gammaproteobacteria; order Burkholderiales; family Burkholderiaceae; genus Polynucleobacter. Next base: position 11,952 of record RFQL01000047.1, read on the forward strand.
TCCCGATCTTCACAACATCGACACCAATATCGCTGACCACGGCATCGATCTGAGCCTGAACCACATCAAGATCAAGATCCTGAATGCGCGTAACGCCCATTGTGTTTTGTGCCGTGATTGCCGTAATTGCGGTCATGCCAAAGCCGCCTAAAGCAGTAATAACCTTCAGATCCGCCTGAATGCCTGCGCCACCACCGCTATCAGAACCAGCAATACTCAAGACTCTGGGGATAAAGATCGGGCTGGGTGAAGAGAGTTTCATCAAATGGGAAAGGACTTAATCTATTCGCTATAATAGCGTCTATTCCCTGATAGCTCAGTCGGTAGAGCGACGGACTGTTAATCCGCAGGTCCCTGGTTCGAGTCCAGGTCGGGGGTTAATTTGCTTGTAAGCTTTTTTTGTTTTCTATGAAGCATTACTCAAGCCTACAGTCATTCCACCGCAGACATAATGTATTTGCCCTGTAATAAATCCTGCCCGATCGTCTAGTAAAGAGGCTACTGCATGAGCAACATCCTCGGGCTGCCCCATACGCTTGACCGGAATACTTTGCACGATCTTAATTGTTTTGGGATCACCAGGAGGATTACCGGAGGTAAATAGTTCAGTCGCAATCGGACCGGGCCCAATGGCATTCACTGTAATTCCATATTGCGCCATCTCCAGCGCCCAGGTCTTGGTCATGCCAATTAATCCCGCTTTACTTCCTGCATAAACCGTACGCTCTTCCTTACCCAAGGCTGCACGACTCGCAATGCTAATAATTCGACCAAATTTAGCCTCTCGCATACTCGGTAACAGTTGTTGAGCTAAGAGCATCGGGGCCCTCAAATTGAGGGCCATAACGGCATCAAAGTCATCCACGGTGGTCTCCTCCAATGCGGCAGGCCGTATAAACCCTGCGTTGTTAACCAGCCGTACGATAGGCTCATGCTTTACAAGCGTTGGGATTAGCTCATGAATAGCATGCACATCAGTCAAATCAATTGGATGAAAGATTTCATCTTTTAATAACGTCGTCGGAGGCTTCTTATCTAAATTAATCACGCGGTAGCCATCCTCTATCGCCCGGGTTGCAATTGCTCGACCTATTCCTTGACTTGCCCCTGTGATTAAAACGAGATTATTAATGTTCATTGATTTTCCTTTAGGCCTAACGACTAACAGTTAATGCCCGGCACATCGAGCGTTGATCGCTATTATTAATGAAACCACATTGACTAGCATCTTTATTGGTAATGGCTCGACACATCGACCGTAGATCATTCTCTTGAATAAACCCACATTGACTTGCGTTCTTCTCTGCTAGTGCACGACACAAAGAACGGTAATTGCTATCTTGGATGAAACCATATTGGCTAGAATCTTGCGCAAATGTTGGGGACGATAGAAGGCTAAGAAAAAGTAGCTTGATCAATAAGAGCCGCATGGACTGATCTTAAGGGAATTTATACAGTCTGACAAATCCTATCAATTAATGATAAGGTATTAGATTACGAGAAATCTATTAGGAGAAGAATGATGAGATTGAAACAACAAATCATTGCAATACTTACTAGCTGTTTTATCAGCCCTGTTTTTGCTCAAGATCCGAGTACAGAGCAGAGGATGATTGATCATTGCCAAAAACGTCATCCTGAGATGTCGGTCGAACAATGTCGCGCAATGTATCAGAACATGAAAAACATGACACCGGAACAACGGGTCGAGCGGTGCAAACGTAATCACCCAGAGCTTTCTGCGGAGGCCTGCCAAAAG
>RFQL01000048.1 GCA_009924985.1 Burkholderiaceae bacterium
ACTCTTTTCAGAAAAAAGTTCTTCGGCAATGCGCGCACAGATGTTTTGGCAAATCTCCAAGGTCGCTTGGTCTTCAATGGCATAAAAGACCGTAGTGCCAACCTTACGGCGGTTTAATATTTTGGCTTGATGCAATGCAGACAAATGGCGCGATACATTGGCCTGACTGGAGCCGCAAGCCTCAATCACTTCCGTCACGGATTTTTCGCCTTCACATAGCGCGTATAAGATACGTAGACGAGATGGCTCGGATAGAACTGCGAAGAACTCTGAGACACCCACAAATAGAGATTCCATTTGCTGCTTACTCAATTGTTTTTTTGCAAAGGCTTCACCAATCTCCGCAGGTGGAGTCTTTTTGGGGTTTTTTAATAGGTTTGCCATAAATATGCGTAACTGCGAATATTACACGAAATATTTGTCCTTATGCATATACAGAGATACCCTAATTTAAATCGGTCAGAAAGCATCCTTGCGCAGTGCCTAGAACCTAAAATAGCCCATAATAATGCATAATAGATTTCTTAAGTAACTGATTTAATTGAATAAAGTAAATTGCTAGACACCCAAGCCATCGCCCTTTCCCTCACTCTGGCCTTTTGGACATTAGTGCTTCTCATTCCATTCGGAATCTGGGTAGCCCACCGACTCGCCGATGCCGGCTCTTGGAAATCATGGGCAGAGGCTGCCTTGGCACTTCCCCTCGTCTTGCCGCCAACGGTCTTGGGCTATTACTTCATCGTGGCGTTTGCGGGCAAGAGTCTATTCGGTGAGCCTTTGGTTTTTTCCTTCACAGGTTTATTAATTGCCTCATTAATTGTGAACCTCCCTTTTGCCATTCAACCGATTCAGCGCGCTTTTGAGGCAATCCCTCTCGAGATCAAAGAGGCTGCCAAAGTTAGCGGTCTGAACACCTGGCAACGGTTTCGTTTAATTGAACTTCCCCTCGCGTGGCGCGGCATTCTTAGTGGTGCGGCAATGACCTTTGCGCATACCTTAGGTGAGTTTGGAGTGGTCCTCATGGTGGGTGGTGCCATCCCTGGGGAAACCAAAACTGCCTCGATTGCAATCTACGACAAGGTCCAGACCTTTGATACAGCAGGTGCAGGTGCCTTATCACTGATTCTATTAATCATCTCCCTAATTGCCATTGCGGTCTCTTATGGGGTATTTGGTAAACCCCAAACAGGATCTCAGCGTGCTTAAGTTACATATTCAGCAAACGATACCAAATCCGCTTTCCATTAAATTAGAGGTCGGCGACGGTGAGATCCATGCCTTAGTAGGTCCATCGGGAAGTGGTAAAACTAGCGTTCTGCGCTCGATTGCAGGTTTGCATCACCCTGAGATGGGGAGTATTGAATGTGCCAATACTGTTTGGCTCAATTGCGATCCCGCAAGAGGTCCCCAAGTAGCACAAGATGCCTCGCTGCGATCATGCGGATTTTTGTTTCAGCAATACGCATTGTTTCCACATCTAAGTGCTCTCGAGAATGTTCGTATCGCTCTGCATAACAATGGAGAAAGCCGTGCTGAACAAATACAGTGCGCGCACGATTGGCTGGCACAACTGAATATTGCTGAGCTTGCCGACCGCCTGCCTAGACAAATTTCTGGGGGGCAGCAACAGCGTGTTGCCCTTGCCCGCGCATTGGCGCGCTCACCCAAGATCTTACTGCTCGACGAACCCTTCTCTGCAATTGATATTCCAACTCGGCAAACTCTGTACCAAACCCTCGCTGAGTTACGTAAGCGTTTGCACATTCCAATTATTTTGGTAACCCATGATCTGCGCGAAGCGCACTTACTCGCCGATCGCATCACCGTGATTGATCAAGGGGTTGGTTTGCAAACCGCCAATGCCAATGATTTGTTTGCTAAACCGCGCAATGCTAGAGTTGCGCAATTAGTAGGCATCCCTAATCTTTTTCAAGGGGCGTTTAATGCAGGCAGGCTGCAGTGGGGCTCCAGTCCATGGGCCTTCCAGATTACCGATAAGGGTAAGATCCCACCTCAGTCTCAAGTGGCTTGGGTGATTCCACAAGCGGGTTTAAGCGTTCATTCCAATCGACTCGATGGACGCATTCCCTGTCGAGTAAAGCAAATAAGTACTCTCGGACAAATTGCGGTGATCGAGTTTGTCATTGAGGCGATTGCAGAGACCCTAACGTGGGAAGCGTCTGCAGCCGAGGTAAGGCGTCTTGGTTTAGAACAAGCCGCCTTGGTCTACTTAGAGTTCAATTGCGAATTAATCCACATCATGCCACTGCGCCCTATTAATGATCCACGCCGCTTTATGAGTGCTGCTGATGCAGCACCCTAGAACTTAACAAGCATTCCTATTTTTTAAGCCCGGCTTGTAAATCGTTCTTGAGGTCTTCGATGTTCTCAAGACCTACCGCAATCCGCACTAAGCCATCAACAATACCCGCCTCTTTTCTGGCTTGCGGTGAAATGCGGCCATGCGTTGTGGTTGCAGGATGGGTAATGGTTGTACGGGTGTCACCCAAATTAGCTGTAATTGAACACAAGCGTGTTTTATTAATGAGTTGATAGGCTGCCTTCTTGCCACCTTTTAAGACAAAGGAAACAATTGGTCCCCCCGCTTTTTGCTGACGCTTTGCTAATGCATGCTGGGGGTGTGACTTTAATCCTGGATGAAATACCCTCTCCACCCCAGACTGCTTCTCTAGCCACTGTGCAAGTGCCAGCGCATTATTACTTTGTGCCTTCATCCGTAAATCGAGGGTCTCCAAGCCTTTTAAGAAAACCCAAGCATTAAAGGCTGAAAGTGTTGGTCCCGCAGTACGCACATACGGAAATACTTTGCCCATCACAAAATCTGTACTGCCCACAATCGCACCACCCACGACACGACCCTGTCCATCGAGATATTTAGTTGCCGAATGAATGATGACATCAGCGCCTAACTCTAAAGGCTTTTGCAATGCAGGAGTGCAGAAACAGTTATCCACCACGAATAGGGACTTTGCTTTCTTGGCCACTTTCGCAATGGCTGCAATATCGGCAATCTCGGTTAAGGGATTCGATGGGGTCTCAAGATAGAACAGGCGAGTATTTTTTTGGACTGCCGCCTGCCACGCCTTGACATCATGAATCGCGACATAGGTCGTGGTAATCCCAAAACGACCCAAGATCGATGAGAACAGTTGTGTAGTTGCCCCAAACACCGACTTAGAGCAAATCACATGATCGCCCGCCTGAAGATGTGCCATTGCGGTTGTCAAGATTGCTGACATGCCTGATGAAGTTGCAATGCATGCCTCACCACCCTCGAGTGCCGCCAAACGGTCTTGGAACATGCTGACGGTTGGGTTTGTGAAACGCGAATAGATAAATCCCTGGTCAGCATGAGAAAAACCATGCTCGGCTTCTTCGGCTGAGTTAAAGCAAAAGCTAGAGGTTAAGAACATAGCCTCTGAGTGCTCTTGAAAGTCCGAGCTGCGCCGCGTCCCAGCCCGAACCGCGATAGTCTCGGGTGCCAGAGTCTTCATATTGGGTTTAGCGCGTATCGATTTTTTCATAAGAGCTCTAGTTTGACAGGGAATGGCCAAGCTGTCATCCTTTCGTGCCGCACAAACCACAATACGATGGCTTAGTCTCCGTTTGCTAATTGCAGATGCAATTGCGAGCGCGCAAAATCACTCGGGTCGCTCTTGCGGTCTTCTTCGGTGTTGGCAATATTACGGGCCGCCTCAAGGGCATCCAGATAGGCTTCGGTAATATCACCACTGATATAACATCCATCAAAACAAGAAGACTCGAAGTTCTTAATGTTGGGGTTGATATCTTGCACGGCTTTTTTCATATCCTCGACACTTTGATAGATCAGCTGGTCTGCCCCAATTAATTGATTGATCTCATCATGCGTACGGCCATACGCCACCAACTCACTGCGAGTTGGCATATCAATGCCATACACATTGGGGAACCGGACCGGAGGGGCGGCTGAAGCAAAAATTACTTTCTTAGCGCCCGACTCTCTAGCCATTTGCACAATCTCATACGAGGTCGTGCCACGCACAATCGAGTCATCCACAATCAGTACCGTTTTATCTTTGAACTCAATCCGCATTGCATTGAGCTTTTGGCGTACGGATTTCTTACGCACCGCTTGACCAGGCATGATAAAGGTACGACCGATGTAACGGTTCTTAAAGAATCCTTCACGATACGAAATGCCCAAACGCTTAGCCACCTGCATGGCAGCAGGACGACTCGAATCCGGAATCGGCATTACTACATCAATCTTGCTCACATCGGTTTCTGCTCGAATCTTCTCAGCAAGATAGTCACCCATCCGCATCCGCACGTTATAAACCGTGACCCCATCAATCGTGGAGTCTGGTCGAGCTAGATAAACATACTCAAAAATACAGGGGTTGAGCGAGGAATTGCTAGCGCACTGTCTCGCATGGAAATTACCATCCATATCAATGTAGATCGCTTCGCCAGGCTCTACATCGCGAACCACAGTAAAGCCAAGACCTTCTAATGCCACGGATTCAGAGGCCAACATCCACTCGGGTCCCTGTGGCGTATCAATCCGACCAATGCACAGCGGACGAATTCCGAAAGGATCTCGAAACGCTAAAAGTCCAAAGCCTGCGATTAAGGATACAACCGCATAAGAGCCTTTCACTCGTTTAGTAAGCCCTGTTACTGCTTTAAAGATCGAGTCGTCGTCCAAGGCAGCGCTATTGGTTTCTTTCTGCAACTCATCGGCCAACACATTGAGAAGCACTTCTGTATCTGAATTTGTATTGATATGACGACGATCGCGATACGCCATCTCACTGCGTAATATCGGTGCGTTGGTTAAATTACCATTGTGCGCAAGAATAATTCCGAATGGGGCGCTCACATAAAACGGTTGAGCCTCTTCTTCGCTACTTGCCGAACCAGCAGTTGGGTAACGAACTTGACCAATACCCGCATTACCGACCAAGCTGCGCATATTACGAGTTCGAAAGACATCACGAACTAGGCCATTAGCTTTATGCATCGCAAAGGAATTACCTTGCATTGTGGCAATCCCTGCTGCATCTTGACCTCGATGCTGTAAGAGTAAGAGTGCGTCATACAAAAGTTGATTGACGGGTTGATGCGAGATTGTTCCAACCACTCCGCACATATTTAGCTCCCTGGCAACCGACTAGAGCCGGTCATTGATACTGCATTTAACTGCTTAGCCCAACTCTCTGGTAACCAAGAACGTATTAAGCCCGTTCCCTGTTCCAGAGCGGGTCGAATCGCCGCTGCTTGCCATGCGTGAGTTTGTTGTGCACCGGTTAATGCGCCTAATGTTGCTAGAATCACCAACACCACTACGCCTCGTGCAAATCCAAAGAAGAGTCCAAAGAAGCGATCAACCAAGGTTAAGCCGGCGGTTGATAATACTTTTTGTAATGCTCTGGCCAATAAACCAGCTCCAATTAAGACCACTACAAAGATTAGTAAGAATGCTGCCGCTAAACGAGCGGTCTCATTCGGAATGAAAGCAGAAAACCACTCACTGGCTAAATAATCGCAGTAATGGTACGAAAGCCATGCAGCAATGAACCATGAGGCCAATGCAATCACCTCCCTAAACAATCCACGCCATACCCCCACCGCCGCCGAGATCACCAAAATACCAATCGCAAAGTAATCGAGGGTCGTGAGATGAATGGCGCTCAACTGTTCCATGATTAACTCTTATTGAGTTCGACTAATCGGGGGCTAAGCCCTAATGCCCTAATACGCTTCTCTGCTTGCTCAGCCGCTTCGCGCTCAGCGAAGGGACCAGCACGCAAGACAAACAATTTGGTTCCCTCGGCATTGTTACGCATAACCACGTAGTACGGAATCTTATTCTCTTTGAGTTTTACAAGCCATCCATTGGCCCGGTCTTCGGATGCAAACGCTCCAATCTGAATCACAAACTTTCCATTAGCAGAAGCCCTCACTTCACCGCTAGCGGGTACATCTTTACTAATAACAACTAACTCTTCTCCGGGGGCAAGACCTAGACCCTTACTAGCTGGATTTGAACTAGGTGCTGGTGGTGCTGAGGAGGCTGAAGATGAAGAACTGGACGTGGGAGGTACAACAACCGTTGGTTTTACCTCTGGTTTGATATCCAGCTTGGTCTCCGGCTTAGAATCCAAACTTACTTTTTTCTCTGGCTCGGGGTTTAAGATGCCAGCTGCTGGATTGGGAATACTGCTCACAATCTGAACAGTAATGTCATTGGCAACCGGCTTGGGTTTTTTATCTAAGATCTGGGGTAAGCCAATCACCGCAATCAAGACAAGAGTAGCGGCACCAATTAAACGATGGCGAGCTCGTTGCTTTTCAGGATCTTCAGTGAGGGTTGGGTCTTGGGCCGACTCTTCGTTTGCTCTGGTGCGTTTGGCGATTGGGCGTCTTGCGAGAGGCTCAATTTTTTGAGGGTCGGATTTCCGTCGAAATAGATTCGATAAGAAGGTCATGGATCAGTGTGCCTGGTTAGTTCGATAAGCCATTACGCCCGCAACTGTATAAAAGGATCCGAAGATCACAATTCTATCACCCTCACCCGCTTTATCCAAAGCCATTTGATAGGCGCTACCCACCCCAGAAAATACCTCTGCCTCTTTACCCAGAAGCCGAATCTGTTTGGCGAGATCAGTTGCTCTGGCAGCCCGTGCTATTGGCAAATCGGTGCAATACCAATAATCCACCAAATCCATCATTGGTTTAAGAACGCCATCGATATCCTTATCGGCCATTGCTCCAAATATGGCAAAGGTATACGGGTGATATCCCATCTTATCGAGACTTTGTGCCAGAGTTGCAGACGCATGGGGGTTATGGGCCACATCCATCACAATCGTTGGTTTGCCCGCAAGCACTTGAAAACGTCCTGGTAACTCCACTAGAGCAAAGCCATTACGAATGTCTTGTGCACTTACTGGTAAGCGATCGTGCAAGGCCATCAACGCAGCAATCACAGCAGAGGCATTGAGTAATTGATTGGCACCGCGTAATGCAGGGTATGCCAAACCACTAAAACGCTTTCCTCGTCCCGACCATCCCCATTGTTGCTGATCGCCCTCAAAACTATAGTCTTTGCCCATCAGCCATAAATCTGCGTCAATGGCTTTGGCATGGTCAATTAAGCTTTGGGGTGGAACTGGATCAGCACAAATGGCACTTGCGTTCGTACGGAAGATGCCGGCCTTCTCAAATCCAATCGCCTCACGGGTGTTCCCCAAATACGCCATATGATCAAGATCAATACTGGTCACAATGGCACAATCCGCATCCACAATATTGACGGCATCCAAACGACCGCCCATCCCGACTTCCAAAATCGCCACATCAATCCCAGCGTTGGCAAAGAGATCCATGATGGCTAAGGTGGTGAACTCAAAATACGTTAGGGTCGGAGCATTCTCAATCCGACACCGTGCTTGCTCTACCCGATTAAAGGATTGCAAGAGCTCAGCATCCGTTGCTTCACAACCCTGAATTCGTGCGCGCTCATGAAAGCGCAGAAAGTGGGGAGAGGTATGACAGGCAACTCGATAACCTGCCGCCAACAAAATACTTTCTAGAAATGCACACGTCGAGCCCTTGCCATTGGTGCCGCCCACAGTAATGACGGTGCAATGGAACTGCAATCCCAATGACTCTTTGACTTGATTAATACGCGAGAGCCCCATATCAATACCGACGGGGTGAGCGGTCTCTAAATGAGCTAGCCACTCATCTAGGTTAGTAAAAAGGATTGCTTTGTTCTGTTGGGTCTCCGGCACGATTTAGCTCGAACCACTAGAGTTGAGTAATTGCTTGGGCAATTTGTCGGCTGGAACATTTTGTAAGAGTGCTAATAGATGTGCAATCTCTTTACGCATCTCACGGCGATCCACAATCATGTCAATACCGCCTTTTTGCATCAAGAACTCGGAACGCTGAAAACCTTCGGGTAATTTCTCGCGCACGGTTTGCTCGATCACGCGAGGACCTGCAAAACCGATTAAGGCTTTTGGCTCGGCCATCACCACATCGCCCATGAAAGCAAAGCTTGCAGAGATACCGCCCATGGTGGGATCCGTTAATACACTGATATACGGCAAGCCAGCTTGCGACAACTTGGTTAACATCGAATTAGTTTTAGCCATCTGCAAGAGAGATAGCAAACTTTCTTGCATTCGCGCACCACCGGTTGCAGTAATGCAAATGAACGCGCATTTTTTATTGATGGCTTCTTGTACGCCGCGCACAAAACGCTCACCCACGACAGAACCCATCGAGCCGCCCATGTACTCAAACTCAAAGCAGGCAACTACAGCAGGGATTGATTCAATCTTGCCGGCGATCACTATTAATGCTTCTGATTCTCCAGAAACATCATTAGCTTGCTTTAAACGATCCGGATATTTTTTACTGTCCCTGAACTTCAAGGCATCCACTGGGAATACGGTGTCACCGATCTCGGTGCGAGGCTTTGGATCTAATAAATGATCGAGGCGTTTGCGCGCATTAATGCGCATGTGGTGACCACACTTAGGACAAACCGAGAGATTGGCCTCGATATCGGTGTTGTACAGAACCGCTTCACAACCACCGCACTTTACCCACAAGCCCTCAGGCACAGTCTTGCGATTAGCCGGATCGCTTTGTTGGATCTGGGGCGGAAGAATTTTATCGATCCAGCTCATGGCGATATTGTAACGATCTTAGTTAATGGTCTAAGGCGTGGCGGATTTCATGAATAAAGCGCTCTAAAGAAGCAAGCTCTTCTCCCGGTTTAGCCTCCTCCAAGAGTTGCACAATCCGACTGCCAATGACCACCGCATCAGCAGTTTGCGAGACCGCTTTGGCGCTTGCCGCATCCCGAATCCCAAAACCAACTGCTACGGGGATCGATGTTTCTTGACGGATCAGCGGTAGGACGCTCGCAACATCACTGGTATTTAGTGTATTTGCACCCGTTACGCCTCGTAAGGAGACATAATAAATATAGCCGGCTGCAATCTGCGCTGCATGTGCGATCCGTTGCTGATTGGATGTTGGTGCTAATAAGAATATGGGGTCAATGCCATTGCTACGCATTTGCTTTGCAAATTCTGCGCACTCTTCAGGGGGGTAATCCACAATCAACACACCATCGACACCGACTTCCTTAGCAGCTTTGGCAAACTCTGCATGCCCCATTTGCTCAATAGGATTGGCGTAGCCCATCAAGACCACAGGGGTTTGCTGATTTTGGGTCCGAAAGGTTTTGACGTTCTCTAGGCACTGGCGCAGTGTCACACCTTGCGCGAGTGCACGCTCTGATGAACGTTGAATCACAGGACCATCGGCCATGGGGTCAGAGAACGGTACGCCCAACTCAATAATGTCAGCCCCGCCCTTTACTAAAGCATGCATGACATCCACGGTCATATTCGGATGCGGATCCCCAGCCGTTACAAAAGGGATCAAGCCTTTTTTTCCTTGAGCCTTCAGGGCTGCAAATACTGCTGTAATCTTCGACATAGTGCTTAGCCTTCAGAACCTGTGGCCTGTGCCACGGTATGCATATCTTTATCACCTCGACCACATAAATTTAACAAGATCACCTTATCTTTTGATAAGGTTGGTGCTAGTTTATAAGCATAGGCGATCGCATGAGATGGTTCTAGGGCAGGAATGATGCCCTCGATTTGGCAACAATCATGAAAGGCCTTCAAGGCCTCAACATCGGAGATTGCAACATACTGCGCTCTTCCTAAATCCTTTAACCATGCATGTTCAGGTCCCACACCAGGGTAGTCCATTCCTGCAGAGACCGAATGGGTCTCGGCAATTTGTCCGTTCTCGTCTTGCAAGAGATAGGTACGATTGCCATGCAGTATGCCTGGCTTACCCGCACACAATGCAGCGGAGTGCTCGCCAATGCTCATACCTCGGCCGGCCGCTTCAACGCCAATAAGCTGCACATTGGGAACATCAATATAGGGATAAAAAATACCCATAGCATTAGAGCCACCACCCACGCACGCTATGACGTAGTCGGGTTGCCGTCCGATCATCTCCGGCATTTGGGTTTTGCATTCCTCACCGATCACAGTCTGAAAATCTCTAACCATCATCGGATAAGGATGTGGGCCTGCAACAGTACCAATTAAGTAAAACGTGTTCTCCACATTAGTAACCCAATCACGCATGGCTTCGTTTAATGCATCTTTCAGCGTTTTACTGCCCGACTCAACGGGTACGACCTTAGCGCCCAGAAGCTTCATGCGATACACGTTTTGTGCTTGACGAGCCACATCAACTGAGCCTTGATAGACTGTGCAATCCAAACCAAAGCGGGCACAAATGGTTGCAGTTGCCACCCCATGCTGCCCTGCCCCGGTCTCAGCAATAATTCGGGGTTTGCCCATGCGCTTGGCTAGCATTGCTTGACCAATCACATTATTAATCTTGTGAGCGCCGGTGTGATTAAGATCTTCTCGCTTGAAATAGATCTGTGCGCCACCGAGTTGCTCGCTCATGCGCTTAGCATGATAGACGGGTGATGGTCGACCGACAAAATGCTTAAGCTCGTACCGAAACTCTTCTAGAAACTCTGGATCATGTTGATATTTAGCATAAGCCTGCTTGAGTTCTTCAAGCGCAAACATGAGTGTCTCTGACACAAAAATGCCGCCATAGGGACCAAAGTGTCCACGTGCATCTGGTTTATCGTACATAAGTACCTCGACTGTATTAAAACGCTGGGTTAATTAATGATTACGAGTGGCAATTACGATCACCCACCCGAACAGCATCCACAAACTGCTGGATCAATGCTGCATCTTTTACACCCTTACTGATTTCAACTCCGCTGGAGATATCAAGCGCGCAAGGATGTAGAAGCCCAATTGCCTCACCGACGTTGTGCGCGTTCAATCCACCACTCAAAACGACCCGAGGCGCGTTTGCGTTTGCCCATGATGTTGGTATTTGATTCCAATCAAAAGTTGTACCGCTTCCACCATAGCCCTCAACCAGGGCATCTAGCAAAAAGCCGGCTGCATCCCTATATTGTAGGGAAAATTCGGTAAAGTTGAAGGTTTGCCCAATTCGGGCTGCTTTTATCCAAGGTAAGCCGCCCGCCAAGCGTTTACATTGCTCGGGGGTCTCGTCCCCATGAAACTGCCACATCGTGATGGCCGCGTTCGCCCTGATCTCCTCAATCTGATTAGGCGTCGGATTTACTACTAGGCCCACGGCATCAATCCCTTTGGGGAGTTGCCCAATCAGGGCGCCTGCATCTTCAGGCGCAATTGCGCGTGTGCTGGGTGGATAAAACACCAAACCAATGGCATCAACCTGGGCCTTAACTACCGCCTCAATATCAGCAGGTGTGCGTAGACCGCAGATCTTGATTCTGCTGGTATTGGGGGTGTAATCGAGTAATCCCATCGTTTTGTTCGTCTAGCTTATACCGAAAGCATAAGCTCTTTTGGCAGCCAGGCGTTTTGCCAATTCGAAGTAGGAATTGCTAGGTGCTGGGGATAGCCCACTTGCATTAGGTATAAGCCGTCGGGTGCAAATGTGGGCGCCGCCAACTCTCGATTTTTTGCTTGCAAGACCGTCTTAATCCACTCGGGCTTTTGTTTACCCTGACCAACCACCAAAAGACTTCCCACAATATTACGCACCATATGATGCAAGAAGGCATTGGCACGTATCTTGAAGTAGAGAAATGGTTGCTCACTGGTGATGCTGCATTCATATAAGTGTTTCATGGGCGTTTTACTCTGACACTCAGACGCCCGAAAGGATGAAAAATCCTGCTCACCAATTAAATAGTCTGCAGCGATTTGCATCGCACTGGCATCAAACCACTGGCCACTGGGCATCATGTGATAGCCCACCCGTTTTGCCAGGGTCGGTGAACGAGTTGGGCCGGCAACAATGGCGTAGATGTAAGTTCGCTCGTGGGCACTAAAGCGGGCATCAAAATCCGGGGGCACTACCTTTGCCCAATTGACAACTACATCATTGGGTAAAAACGTATTGATCCCTCGCACCCATGACCATTCATCGCGTTCCACATCGGCATCAAAGTGCACAACCTGACCAAGTGCGTGTACACCGGTATCGGTTCGCCCAGCAGCAGTCACGCGTACTGGTTCCCTCTTACCAATGAATTGGGTGGTCGCATGCTCGAGGGTGTGTTGAACCGTTGCCTGATCGGGCTGAATTTGCCACCCACAATACGCACTGCCGTCATACTGCACACCCAAGGCAATGCGCATGATTTTAAGAATCGCTACGTTGATTAATCTCGGACAACAAGCTCTTTGCAGATATCGTCATTTGCGGGTCTACCTGATTACTAACAAGTAATATCTCCTCGATAGCCTTGCGAGCAGCAGCAAAATCTTCGATGGTGATGTAGGCCTTGGCTAAATTGAGTTTGACTCGAAGCGACTCAGCTGCGGGGATCTCGGCCGTAGCGCTGGGTTCTAGATTGAGATCTAAATCTGCCAATATGGCAGCGGCCCTTTGCGGCACCTCTTCCGCGTTTGCCATCTCCTCTTTGCGCCGTGTGTAACGTACTAAGGCTAGCAATAAGATGCCGGTAACTGCAATAAAAATTAAGCCAACAATTAAGGTCAATACACCAATAAACACAGGATACCATATTCCAGCTAAAGGGTCATTAAATTTCAACACCAATAATTCAGCTATGAGCGGTGTCAATCCCCCAAATATGCCATTTCCAATATGATATGGAAGAGACAAAGAAGTATACCTGATTTCTGGAGGAAACAATTCTACCAAAAATGCTGCAATCGGTCCATATACCATGCAAACAAAAATCAATTGCAAAAAAATCAAAAAGCCCAAATAACTTAATTTGGAAAAATTTAAATAGATCTTTTGTTTCATAATTACCGGATGTTTTTGTTTTTTTCCCGTTTCAAGACTAATAATCTCTACTCGCTTGCAGCCATTCAAATAGGAAGTTCGGTTGATAACTTCAACCAATCCACTCTTTTCATTCACATTCGTTGTTGTTTGCACATGATAATATTCTGGATTATTCTCCCAGGATTTCCAATCAGCCAGGACAGACATTTGTTTATAAATAGGAAAATAGCAACAAACTGCCAAAGCCATTCCTGTTAACATAACTTTCTTTCTTCCAATGCGATCCGATAATTTAGCAAAAACAATAAAAAAAAGCAGAATGAGTAAAGCAAAAAATAAGGCAAAAAATGGTGTGGAATTATTAAACCAACTCACCACATGAGAATTACTTAAAAAACTTCCAATTGGCGCCCCAAAGACCCACGCTAAGCCAAGGGAAAGTTGAATTAAACTAATATTAGAAGCCTTGTCTTTTTCGG
>RFQL01000049.1 GCA_009924985.1 Burkholderiaceae bacterium
TGAACCCATTAGGCTGGCAAGTCTTCCCGTGGTCTCCCAATCTAATTTATTTTCTAGACCGTAGAGTAGTCCCCCGCGGAATGCGTCACCGCAACCGGTTGGATCAATCACTTTTTCCGGTCTGACCGCGGGTATGGCAATACTTTTGCCATCGGCATAGATTTGTGCCCCTTGCGCCCCTTTGGTCACAATCAGTGCTTTTACTTCCTTAGCAATTTGATCTAAAGATAGGCCAGTGCGCTGACAAAGCATTTCACCTTCATAGTCATTCACGGCAACGTAACTGGCAAGCTTTACAAGTTCGAGAAGCTCTTGACCATTAAACATTGGTAAACCTTGGCCTGGATCAAACATAAAGGGTACGCCTGCCTCTACAAATTGGTGACAATGCTCCCACATACCAAGCCGTCCATCAGGCGCTACGATACCGAAGTGTGGACTCGCGGAACCAAGAGTACTAAGGCAGTCTGTAACGCGATTGAGGTGAGAGTGATTCATGGCGCCTGGGTGAAAGGCAGTAATTTGGTTATTGGCCATATCGGTTGTGATCATGGCTTGTGCAGTGAAGGCCTCATCCAGTTTCTTGACATGGGATCGGTTCATTCCAAGATCATCAAGGCGCTGAAGGTAGGGGTCGGCATCTGCCCCAACCGTTGCCATTACCAAAGGCTCACCCCCTAGTAGTTTGAGGTTGTAGCCAATGTTCCCTGCGCAACCACCAAATTCTCGGCGCATGCTAGGTACCAAAAAGGCTACATTCAGAATATGAATCTGATCGGGCAAGATCTGATCTTGAAAACGACCTTCAAAGGTCATGATGGTGTCGTAGGCAATAGAGCCACAAATGATGCTAGCCATAAATACTTTCTGTCATGGATTGGTGGGAGATTGAGTGGGATATGCTACACGCAGGCGAGCGGCATTCGGGGGAATTTGAAGCGGGATTGATAGGTTAAATGCCTCCCCCGCTGATGCGCCGGTCAATAAAAAATCAGGATGTGAGCTCTGCCAGGTCTTCGGAAGCCACTCTTCGGGAGAAAGAAGTATGCGGGCAATGGTTTTCTCATCCGCATCGGTAAGGATCAGCTCGAGGCCGGGTATGGCAACAGGCACAGCCAAACGGTTTTGCAGTTCGATTTGAAGTAGGGACTGACCGCTAGGAAAACTAGAATCCAGCTTTTTTGCATCCTCAATTCCCAAGTTTGCCGATAAAAAGCGCCACGCCTTGAAATCAGTAACTGCCTTGCGATCGCACGGAATCCATTTACACAAGAAGTTATCGATCGTTTGAGCAGTTTTAAATGCGCTCCATCTGATCAAATTAGCATCACTATCCATGATTGGAGCAAGTGCATGAAGTATTGGCATACGCCAAAGTGCGGTGACAAATGGATAAGCAATCAAAAGTGCAATCAATCCAATCAATAATTGTTTTTTGATATCCCACGGCTTCTTTGATATAGCATCCATTGAAGGCAATGTGCTCAATACCGCATTTGGGGCTTGTGAGGTCAACTTGCCGCTTAGACATACCCAACCCTCATCACTGCCCCAGATAGAGAGTTGTAGGCTGTTTTGATAGCTTGCAATCACCTCATCTGCTTGACGCTCCAGTATTCCGGATAAAACAAGTTGACCACCCGGTTTAAGTCTGGCAATCAGGGCGGGCGCAAGAACTTGCAATGGATTAGCCAAAATATTAGCAATCACCACATCAAATACTTGGCCACCAATCGAACTCTCGATATTGTCCGGTAATTCAAACTGAATCCGCGTTTGGTTTTGTTGCGCATTGGCTCTCGCCGATTCAATTGCTTGCGGATCAATGTCTGTTCCAAACACCTCTTTAAATCCAAGTTTGTGGGCTGCAATTGCTAGAATTCCGGAGCCGCATCCGTAATCTAAGAGGCTTTGACGAAAGGATGTTGCTTTAGAGCCATATTGCTCTAGCCACTCTAGACAGAGTCGAGTGGTGGGATGGCTGCCTGTTCCAAACGCAAGGCCAGGATCAACGGCTAAGCAAATAGCGTTTGGAATATTGGGCTCTTGGTGCCAAGATGGCACGATCCAGATGTTCTGTCCTACTTGGATTGGCTCAAACTGGCTTTGGGTAAGACGAACCCAATCCTGATCCTCTATGAGAACTTCTTGAGGCGGACTTACTTCAAAGCCTGCTTCCTTGAGTTTTGCGATCAAATCATGTATGGGATGATCTAAACCTTTGTCAAAGAGCGCTTTGACGCAGGAAAGATCCCATGCTTGTACTTCTGGAGATAGTCCTGGCTCCCCGTAGAGAGGATTTTCATCATACCCACCGGCAGCCGCATCCTCAACCGATATCGAAAGAGCGCCAAGCTCCATTAAGGCGTCACCCAAAGGCTCCGCAATTTCAGCAACTACCGTAAATTGAAGTTCGCGATACGGCATCTAAATTAGAGACTCAAAACAGCATCATTACTTCTTGCCACGAGTAGCAGACTGCTCCTCTAGACGTTGCTCAAGATAATGAATGCTCGTGCCACCCTCAACAAATTTAGAGTCGAGCATAAGCTCCCGATGCAGCGGTACATTGGTCTGGATACCATCAATCACCATTTCGGAGAGAGCAATCCGCATTCGACGGATTGCTTGCTCACGAGTTGCTCCGTAGGCAATTAGTTTCCCGATCATCGAATCATAATTAGGGGGGACCATATAACCACTGTAGGCATGCGAGTCCACTCGTATTCCGGGACCGCCCGGCATGTGCCAGGACTGAATCCGTCCTGGGCTCGGAGTGAACTTAAAAGGGTCTTCAGCGTTTAAACGACATTCAATGGCATGTCCTCTAAAGACGATATCGCGTTGACGAAAACTAAGTTTTTGCCCAGCCGCAATCTTAATTTGCTCCTGCACGATATCAATCCCAGTAATCATTTCGGTGACTGGGTGCTCAACCTGCACACGCGTATTCATTTCAATAAAGAAGAACTCACCATTTTCGTAGAGAAACTCAAAGGTGCCGGCACCCCGATAGGTAATTTTTTTACACGCATCAGCACAACGCTCACCAATCTTAGCAATGAGTTTTCGATCAATCCCAGGGGCAGGCGCTTCTTCAATGACCTTTTGATGGCGACGCTGCATGGAGCAATCACGCTCACCAAGCCAAAGAGCATTTCCGTGAGTGTCGGCTAATATCTGAATCTCCACATGGCGTGGTTTCTCTAAAAACTTTTCCATGTAGACCTCGGGATTACCAAAGGCTCGTCCCGCCTCTTCACGAGTCATGTTCACAGCACTTAAGAGAGCTGCCTCAGTATAAACCACGCGCATGCCACGACCACCTCCGCCACCGGCTGCCTTAATAATCACGGGGTAGCCAACCCGTTTTGCACTTGCAATAATCTCTTTGGGATTATCGGTGGGCAATGCTCCAGCTGAGCCTGGCACGCAGGGAACTCCTGCTTTAATCATGGCATTTTTAGCCGAGACCTTATTACCCATCAAACGAATTGACTCAGGGCGAGGCCCGATAAATGCAAAACCTGATTTTTCAACGCGTTCAGCAAAGTCTGCGTTCTCGGATAAGAAGCCATATCCTGGATGGATGGCTTCAGCATCGGTGACCTCAGCTGCAGAAATAATCGCTGGCATATTGAGATAGCTTTGACCTGAGGGCGCGGGCCCGATACAAACGGCTTCATCGGCAAGCTTCACGTATTTAGCCTCTTTATCCGCCGTGGAGTAAACCACTACGGTCTTGATCCCAAGCTCACGACAGGCGCGCTGGATTCGTAGGGCGATTTCACCACGATTGGCGATCAGGATTTTGTCAAACATAGTTTGGACTTTGGTGAGGATTAGGCGATGATGAATAGAGGTTGATCAAACTCAACCCCTTGACCGTTTTCGCACAGTACTTGCTTTACGATACCTGCTTTCTCAGATTCAATCTCATTGAGGAGCTTCATCGCTTCAATGATGCATAAGGTTTGTCCAACGGTTACGGTATCGCCTACATTGACAAAAGAGGGCGCCTCGGGATTGGGTGAACGATAGAAGGTGCCAACCATCGGCGATTTTTGTGTAAAGCCTTGAGTTGCCACGCTTCCTTCAGATGTCACAATAGGTTCAGGGGAGTATGACTCCAGTGCTACAGGGGCTGATAACACGATAGGGTTGGGCGCTGAGCTAGGCTGGGAATGCGAGCTTGAGCCACCGCCACGTGTATTGACAATGCGAACCTTGTCTTCGCCTTCGCTTACCTCTAACTCTGAAATTCCTGAGTCTGAGACTAGATCAATTAACGTCTTTAGTTTTCTTAAGTCCATGTTAAACCTCGCGTTGAAGGGTGTTTATCTAGTAGATAGTTGGTGTTGAATCGTATTGAGGGCTAGTGCATATCCGTGAGCCCCTAAGCCACAAATAACCCCTATCGCTAGATCAGAAAAGTAGGAATGTTTTCGAAACTCTTCGCGTTGATGAATATTGGACAAGTGCACTTCAATAAACGGGATTGCTACCCCTGCTAACGCGTCTCTTAAGGCAACACTGGTATGAGTAAAGCCACCTGGATTAATGATGATGTAATTAACCCCATCTTTTTTTGCCTTTTGGACGCGGTCAATGAGTTCACCCTCATGGTTACTCTGATAGGTCTCTAAGGAAATATCAGCTTCCTTAGCTAATGTAGCTAATTTTTGATGGATATCATCTAAAGTAGCCTTGCCATAAACTTCAGGCTCCCTACTTCCTAAAAGATTTAAATTAGGGCCTTGGATAACAAGAACTGATCGGTTAACAGAATTTTTTTGCATAGATCGCTACAGTTATTGAAAAATACTACTAAATTTAGGTAGGAACTAAGGTAAATCGTGAAAGATGAAGTATACCCGTAAGGTCTGCCGATTCCCAGAAAAAACTAGTTTTGCGAGTAAAAGAGGCTCTAAAGACTAATTAATATCGAGTTAGCCCGTTTCTAAAAACCACGATCTTTTGCTAAATAGCATCTTTAATCATCTTTCTTAGCTCATCTTTGGATATCTTGCCTAATTTACGGCCTTTAATCTGACCTTTGGGGTTGATGACCACTGTAAATGGTAAGGCCCCAGAGGGGTTGCCAAGCATTTTATTGATCTCATTCCCGCCAAGCCCCCCTAAAACAATAGGATAAGAAATGATCGTTGTTTCTATAAATTGACGAATATTAGAGGGTGAATCGATACCGATGCCGACAATTAACATATTTTTAGGGTCATATTCCCCTTGAATTTTGTCTAAAGCAGGCATTTCTTCGACGCAGGGTGGGCACCATGAGGCCCAAAAATTGACGACTAGGACCTTATTTTTCCAATCTGCTGTCGATATCGGCTTTTGGTCTGGCGAAAGCCATTCTCGTTCAAAAAGTGCTTTGACAGCCTCTGCGGAGGCTGGGTTAATCCGGGTTTGCCAGTTTGCGATTAGAGCGCCGGCAGCGGCTGCAATGATGGCGATACTGCCACCGAATAAAAATTGACGACGGTTCATGGGGCTCCTTGGCTAAAATCCTCGCATGCATATACATATCTTGGGCATTTGCGGAACCTTCATGGGTGGGATAGCGGCAATTGCTCGGCAAGCCGGTCATCAGGTGACCGGCTGCGACACCAACGTTTATCCTCCCATGAGCACTCAGCTTGAGGCCCAAGGAATAGAACTGATCGAAGGATACTCTCCCGATCAATTACGACAATTTAAATCTAAACCAGATTTATTTCTGATTGGCAATGTGGTGTCGCGTGGCAATCCACTATTAGAGGAGATCCTGAATCAAGGGTTGGCATACACATCTGGGCCTCAGTGGCTAGGGGAGCATGTGCTGAGTGGTCAACACGTTATGGCGGTTGCAGGGACCCACGGCAAGACCACTACAACCGCAATGCTAACGTGGATACTAGAGTTTAATCAACAAAGCCCAGGCTATTTAATTGGCGGGATACCTTTAAATTTCACGGTATCAGCTCGCCTTGGAAGGGGCTCCTACTTTGTGATTGAGGCAGATGAGTATGACACAGCCTTTTTTGATAAGCGTAGTAAGTTTGTCCACTATCGACCACATACTGCAATTCTGAACAATCTCGAGTTTGATCACGCTGATATTTTTCCAGATCTTGCAGCGATTGAGACGCAGTTCCATCATCTGGTGCGAACGATTCCCCAAAAAGGTTTGGTGATTACAAATGCCATGGAGCAATCGCTAGAGCGAGTGATTGAGCGTGGTTGCTGGAGCCCACTAGAGCGTTTTGGAGAAAAGATAGGTGATTGGGTATTGGAAGACCTACCAAATGCAGATGGTAAATCGGGCGCTGATTTTGCAGTACTGCAGAGAGGACAAAAATGTACTGAGGTGCATTGGGCAAGCAACTCTGGGGTGATGGGCAGGCACAATCAAATGAACGCTCTAGCTGCTATTGCAGCGGCAAATCATATTGGTATTCATCCAGAAAATGCTGCGGAGGCACTGGCTAAGTTTAAGAATGTGAAACGTCGATTGGAATTAATTGGAGTCAAGAATCATATTCATGTTTATGATGATTTTGCACACCACCCTACAGCGATTGCTACGACATTGGATGGTTTACGCAAACAAGTCGGCAATGCGCGCATTTTGGCGGTATTAGAGCCTCGCTCAAATACGATGAAATTAGGAGTAATGAAATCACAGCTACCTGATAGTCTTCACTCTGCAGATTTAGTTTTTGCATATGGCGCTGTTAGTGGGAAGGATGCCTTGGGTTGGGATCTGCAGGAGGCCATTGCGCCATTAAGTGTTCGCGGTAAAAGTTTTCAGGATCTTAGTGCTCTGGTAGAAAGTATTGGTACATCGGCAAAACCTGGCGATCATATATTAGTGATGAGTAACGGTGGTTTTGGGGGCGTGCATCAGAAAATATTGCAGCGCTTGTCAGAATCAGAAATCAAATAATAAAAAGGAGTGGTAATGCGTTTGCGGAATAAAGTAGCTTTAATTACGGGCAGTGCTAATGGGATTGGATTTGCTACTGCTAAGCGTTTTGAAGAAGAGGGAGCAAGGGTAATGCTTGCAGACCTCAATCCGAATGCTGTTAAAGAGGCGGCCTCTCAACTAAAACATGCTGAGCCTTATGTCTTGAACGTTACCGATCGTGCAAGTATTCAGACTGCAGTCGATGCGATCATTGCGAAGCATCATCATATCGATATATTGATTAATAATGCCGGGATTACTCTAGATGCCCGTTTAGTGAAGATGACCGAGCAACAATTTGATGCGGTCATTGACGTTAATTTAAAAGGTGTATTTAACTGTGCGCAAATTGTTATTCCTCACATGCTTGAAGCTCAGAGAGGATCGATTGTTAATGCTTCCAGTGTGGTGGGTTTGTATGGTAATTTTGGCCAAACAAATTACTCAGCCTCTAAATTTGGAGTGATTGGCTTTACCAAAACATGGGCAAGAGAGTTTGGCCAGAAAGGCATTCGCGTCAATGCAGTTTGCCCAGGTTTTATTGCCACTGAGATGGTAAAGGCAATGCCAGAGAATATTTTGCAAGGGATTGAACAGCGATCCTGGATGGCGCGTTTGGGAACTCCTGAAGAAATTGCCAATGTTTATCTCTTTTTGGCGAGTGATGAGTCAAGCTATATCAATGGTGTGACCATTGAAGCTAGTGGCGGGATTTCTCTTTAATGCATTTACTTTATGAGGAAGGTGGCGATATTCGTGTGGCTACCGTTTTATCTTCCTCCGGTTCTGGTGAGACGCGGTCGTGGCAAGTAAGCGCTCTATCAGGCAAACATCTTAAGCTTAAAGCAAAAGAGGTATGGCTGGAGTTTGATAAGCCTGATGCGCTAACTCTCATCACCAATGCAGATGAGCTTGCCAAAACAATTGATTTGCAGCTCTTGTGGGATTGTGCTCCCGATCAGGAGTTTTTGTTTTCAACGATTGCCAAAGAGTATTACGGTGATGCGGTATCCACTGAACAACTTATAGCTTTAGCGATCGCCTTACAAGGTGCGCCCGTTTATTTTCGGCGAAAGGGGCGCGGTAATTTTATGCGGGCACCACTTGCGCAACTTCAGGCTGGTTTGGCTGCCCTAGAGCGTAAGCAAAAGGAGTTAGAGCAACAAGAGGCGTGGCAATCAGACTTTGTAGCAGGCCAAATGCCAGAGGTGCTTCGACCACTGACAAATGCTTTACTCTTTTCGCCCGATAAAAATAGTCTAGCTTTCAAAGCCTTTAGTGGCGCCTGTGAGCAAACCAAGGAGCATCCAGCTCAATTAATGATGCGTTGTGGCGCCTTAGATTCGCCCTTGGCCTATCACCATGGAAAATTTCTACGACAACATTTTGAGAGAGGGGTGGGATTTTCAGCGGACTTCAATATCGACCCAGCCGCATGGAAGGCTTGCATCGATGGTTTATCGACTGCTCCAGTACGAGCATTTTCGATTGATGATGCTGGCACCACCGAGATTGACGATGCTTTATCGCTAACCCCTATTGAGGATGGTCACTATCGATTGGGTATTCATATTGCGGCCCCAGGTTTATTGATTCAGAAGGATGATCCCTTTGATCAAGTTGCCCGTCAGAGAATGTCAACCGTGTATTTTCCGGGAGACAAGATCACGATGCTTCCAGATAGCTTTGTCCATTTTTTTTCTTTGGATCAAGGCAAAGTTTGCCCAGCAGTCTCGCTTTATGTGAATATCAATGCGGAAGGTGAGTTATTAGATACAACATCGCAAACTAAAATAGAGTTAGTTCCTATCGAAGCTAATTTACGTTTAGATGACTTAGAAAGCAGGGTCAGCGAGGAGTCTCTAAGCGACCCTAGCGCAAGCTTACCCTATCAAAAAGAGCTTTGCATTCTTTGGAGTTTGGCCAAGTTTTTACATGGCAGGCGACAGGAGCAGCGAGCCAAAACTGGTTTGCGGGTTGAGCAACTTGGAGTAAGTGATCCCAATGCCTTAGTACGAGACTTTAATTTTCAGATCAGCCCTGATCAAAGCACTGTAGAAATAGAGCCACGACTACGCGGCTCTATTTTGGATTCGATCGTTGCTGAATGCATGATTTTGTGTAATCGTATTTGGGGACAACAATTAGCAGAACATGGGTTGCCTGCTTTATTTCGTACCCAAAAGGGCTGGGGCCCACAGCGCACACGAATGCAAACGACTCCAGGGCCACATGAGGGCTTGGGACTTGAGTTTTATGCGTGGTGCACATCTCCACTAAGGCGCTATTCTGATTTAGTCAATCAATGGCAATTGATAGCCCTCGCTAGAAATGGGGTGACTGCAAAAATGGTAGCGCCATTCTCTCCCAAAGATGCGACCTTGATGGGGATTGCGGCTGATTTTGAGAACGTTTATCAACACTATGCTGAGCACCAAGATCGAATTGAAAAATACTGGTGTTTACGATGGCTTTCCCAGCAAGGCTTGCCCAAGTTAATGCATGCACGACATCTTAAAGAAGGAATGTCGCGTCTTGAGCCTATCCCCTTGCATTTACCGATTCCTGAACTGGCCAATCAAGCGAGGATGGTTCGGGCTAAGATTGAGGTTATGGATATCGATCTATTGCAATTGACCGCTGCCGCTCGTTTGGTCGAGATTGAAAGCCCACCAGACCTAGCCGAGCCGGCAGCCTCTAATGAAATTGCAATGGGCTCTTCAGAGTGAACCTCACTATGAACCTGGCCCGTCCGCCTATCCGTATCCGCCCCTTGTGGATTGCCTTAGTTCTTTCTCTATTGATCCACGTCTTACTTTTGGGCCACCGCTGGTTTGAGGCGCAGGAAACGGATCGTCGCCTAAGTACACCATTAAGCGTTGTCCTAGTAAATGCTAGTACTAAATCGCTACCTCAGAACGCACAGAAGCTTGCCCAAGCAGATCTTGATGGGGGTGGTTTGACCATTAATCAAGAGGCTAGTGCGATGCATCGCGCGCGATTGGGCGCAGATGCAAAATTGGAAGCACTTGAGAAACGTCAAAAGCAGTTGCTGTCTAAATTAGAGGTTGATAAAAAACAGGCTTCCGGCAAACGAAGTGGGGAAGAGGCCAAACAGATTACAGAAATGAATGCTCTAGAGGCTGAGTTAGCAAAACGTCTTAGCCCCGAGGGACGATTACCACGACGGACGGTGTTAAGCGCTAGTAGCGCAAAGACGGTAGCATTCGCGTATTACTACGATGCGATGCGCCAAAAAATAGAGGCCTATGGCAATACATTTTTTCCGCGAGTGCAAGGACGACCCATCTATGGCAGTTTGGTTTTAACGGTGAGTGTAGATGCCGAAGGCCGCATTGCTAGTAATAGCAAAGGACGTGAGGGGATTGAGGTTAGTCGCTCCTCAGGAGTTCCGGAGTTAGATCGACAAGCCGTTGCGATTGTGCGAGCTGCGGCGCCGTATGGCCCCTTTCCCCCGGAGATGCGTAGACAGCTCGATATTTTGGATTGGGTTTCTACCTTTGAGTTCACACGCGATGCAAAAGAGCAATCCGGAAATCGTTTTGAATTAAAGAATGGGGTAAATCGATGAGCCCTTTACCATTTTTGACCCACTTAGAGCCAGATCTTTTCAAGGGTAGGGATATTTATGCTGTTTTTGGTAATCCAATTGGGCACAGTCAATCCCCGCAGATTCATGAACAATTTGCGCGACGTAGCAATCAAGATCTTACCTATCTGCGCATTCAGCCTGAGCCCGATCAATTTTTTACGATGCTGTCTGCATTTTTTCAGATGGGGGGTAAAGGAGCCAATATTACGGTCCCCTTTAAGCTCGAAGCCTATACACAATGCCAGCAATTAACTCCGCGTGCCAAATTAGCGGGCGCTGTTAACACCATCTGGCAAGAGAGTGGTCAGTTAGTTGGTGACAATACCGATGGCGTTGGTTTAGTTCGTGACTTGCGTTCTCAAGGTATTGAACTAAAGAATAAGCGCATCTTAATAGTGGGCGCTGGCGGAGCAAGTCGTGGCATCATTGGCCCCATCGCACAAGAGTTACCGAGTAGTTTAATCATTACCAATCGAACTGTTGGTAAGGCCGAAGAACTAGTTGTCGCATTTAAAGAACTTACCAATTCCATAGCAGTCGATATAAGGGCGTGGTCACTCTCCCAACTCGAACAAGAAAATTTATTACCGTTTGATCTTGTTATGAACGCTAGCGCAGCTGGCTTAGATCGCCAAAGTCCATTTAGTGAGTTGGCCGCTAAGTCTGTCTTTCGGCCAAAATGTTTTGCCTATGATTTACTTTATGGCAAGACCACGCCTTTTATGCAGCAGGCTCTAGAGCGCAGTTGTCGAGTTAGCGATGGCTTGGGAATGCTGGTTGAACAGGCGGCAGAGGCATTTGTTCTTTGGCGCAAGTTGAATATAGAGTTACTCGATACCCGCATTATTCTTGCGAGCTTACGACAGGTTTAAGCCCCATGCGGTGGCTACTCTATTTCTTAAAATGCATCGTTTGGGGCGTAGTTGCGATTCAGCTTTATTTTGTAGTGCAAATTGCCGCCTGGATCTTTATTAATCCAAGTAGCACTGCTTTTCAGAGGGCAGAGCATTGGCGACTATGCCATCTCATTCTTCATTGTCCGATTCAGCATCGTTGGGTCCCATACTCACAGATAAGTAATGATCTCAAGCGCGCCATCTTAGTCAGTGAGGATGATATTTTTTTTACACACTCAGGAGTACGCATTGAGGATATGCAAAAAGCATGGGAGAGAAATCAAAAAGCAGGTGCTAGGGTGGTAAGGGGTAGTTCTACGATAACCCAACAACTAGCTAAGAATTTATTTCTCTCCTCAGAAAAAAACTATTTTCGTAAGACTCAAGAGTTGATCATTACGGGATTACTTGAACTTATCCTATCCAAACAGCGCATTCTAGAAATCTACATGAACTCAGTCGAGTGGGGTGAAGGTATTTTTGGGATCGGTGCTGCTACCCAACATTACTTTGTGAGCGCTCCAAAAAATATTACCCGTGATCAGGCTGCCTCTTTGGCATCGGCCTTGCCGGCACCAAAATGCTTCGATAAGAGTAAATATTGCAAACGAGGCAGCATTGACTTTAGTGCGCGTCAACAATTTATCTTGGAGGGCATGGACCGAATTGCCCTTCCGAAGCCAAAATAGGAAAAATCAGTAGTTTCGTTGCCGACTGGATTTTTACTTTAGTTTTTCTTGGGCAGTTCGAAGCGCATCGCGCGTCTCCTGCGCAACCACTCTCGCAGCGCTCGCATAATCGTCACCGGAGCTGGCATACAAAATTGCGCGTGAGGAGTTAATCATCATCCCGATACCTGGACGCTTAGTAATGGCACCAGCCTTGACCGTCGCCTCAATATCGCCGCCCTGTGTACCAATTCCTGGGATTAATAAAGGCATATCGCCCACAATGGATCTAACTTTGGCGATTTCTTGGGGATAGGTTGCACCAACTACTAGAGCAATCTGACCAGATTGATCCCATTCTTTCGCGAGCTGGGCCACTTTTTCAAAAAGAGCCCCATTATTCGCAAGATGAAGGTTTTGCAGATCAGAGCCGCCGGGGTTGGAGGTTCTGCAGAGAATGATCACTCCCTTGCCCTCATGTTGCAAATAAGGCTCAACCGAATCCTTGCCCATATAGGGATTGACCGTTACTGCATCGGCCCCATATCGTTCAAAGGCTTCCATCGCGTAGTGCTCCGAAGTGCTGCCAATATCCCCACGTTTAGCATCCAAAATAACCGGGATATTGGGGTACTGGGTCTTCAAGTAGGCAATTAACTCCTCCAACTGGGTCTCAGCACGCTGAGAGGCGAAGTAGGCAAACTGTGGCTTAAACGCACAAACCAAATCGGCGGTTGCATCCGCAATTTTTTGACAGAACTCTAGGGTTGCATGGGGCTTACCGGCTAGAGAAGATGGGAATCGCTTGGGGTCAGGGTCTAGCCCCAAACAGAGCATGCTGCCTTGTGAAGCCCAAGCAGCCTCAATCTGATCCCGAAAGGACCCCCCTTTTTTTGTCAAATGTAATGAACTGTTCATAGTGCATAGGATAAACTAGCGCATTCGTCGGGAGTTCACCATGATCAACTTGTTCGTCCTACAAAATGGCCGTCTATCGCAGCAATGAACTACTTCAGCACCATAATCCTATTTGGATTGACGTCATCGACCCGGAAGAGGAAGAACTCCTCTGGATCAAAGAAGCTTTTGCAGTTCAACTGCCAGAACTGGATGATTTAGGTGATTTGGAAGCGTCTGCTCGTTACTTTGAGGCAGACGATGGGCATCTGCATATTCGCACTGATTTCTTGTTAGACGAAGAAGACACATCACGCAACGTGAGGGTGGCTTTCGT
>RFQL01000050.1 GCA_009924985.1 Burkholderiaceae bacterium
CCAAAACAATCCGCGGGATTGCACTGGCTATCTCAGCAGCATTCCATGCGGCAAGATATTGGGAAGATGTACTTTGTGATGGAAGTGGTGTTTGTGTCGCAAACAGAATACGTTCTTGATCACCAGCGCCTGAGGGCTGGGTCATGGCAAGAGCAATCGCATCGCTGGGTAAGTTTGCAGGCAGCCTATTAGCTGGACCAAGCACGCCATAGACTGTCCAAGCATGACTAACATCCACTACCTTTGCTTTGGAGCGCAACACAAACATGGCTAAACGTTTTGCAAACGTAGCGGCTAGGTCGCGCGATACAAAAAGGGCGAAACGATCTTGCTCTGCATCGGTCGATAAACAAATCCAGGCACTTCCTAATAAACGCCCCTTAGCGGTGCAGTAACCCGAGAGACGCACACCAGAATAATTCTGAGCAATTGCTGCGGGAGGAGTGCGAGTCATTCCAAGGATGGAGTTGGTCAATTGTCCTTGTAAAAAGGAGCCGGCATCTGAACCTTCTACCAAAAGAAGTCCCCAATCGCTTAACTCGCTTACTTGGTGTTGGGTCATTTGGGCTGTATTGTGAGTTTTATAAGTTGGTTTGCGAAGACTTTTATCATAGTGGTATGAACAAAAACTTTCTGAACCCGAATACCATCACGCTCGACTAGGCTGCTTTGATCTCTAAATTACGCATTATTGCTCTGATTACACTGGCTCTCATAGGGCTCTTTTACCTAATGTTGTTTACATGGAGTGTTGTGCCTAAGCCAACAGAAGGCAGCATTGCAGAGCAGCGCTTTAAGGTATTACCCAAATCGGGAGTCTCTAGCATTGCCAAGCAATTGCAAGACCAAGGCATGAGTACCCCAGGCTGGCTTTTTCAGGCAGGAGCCCGATCTTTATGGGTGGGCTCTAAGCTCAAACCCGGGACCTATGCGTTTCCTGCCAATGCCAGTTTGGGAAGCGTCTTGCTACAAATGGCGCGCGGCGATCGAATTCGGGAGAGCGTCAAGATCATTCCTGGGATGAGTATTTGGCAGGTTAGGGCGGCGATGGATGCGCACCCCGCCTTGATTCATAAAAGTGAAGCGCTTGAGATAAGTCAATTTGCCAAAGTTTTTGGGTTGGAGGCCCCCAGCGCTGAGGGCTATTTCCTACCCGATACCTATATTTTTGATCCCGATGAAGCTGATTTAGTCATTTATCAACGTGCGTTTGCGGCCATGCAAAAACAGCTTGCTAACGCTTGGGATCTGTACACCAAGGGATATCCGGATGGCGCGGTGTTAAAAACCTCCTATCAATTACTAATTCTTGCTTCTATTATTGAGAAGGAAACGGGTCAGGCAAGTGAGCGAGGCATGATTTCGGCGGTGTTTCATAACCGCTTGAAGAAGGGCATGATGTTACAAACTGATCCCACGGTCATTTACGGTATTGGCCCAAAGTTTAATGGTGATATTAAGAAAGCCGATCTGCGCCGCGATACTCCCTACAATACCTATATGCGTTTTGGTCTGCCCCCAACCCCGATTGCAATGCCATCGAAAGAATCCTTGCTGGCCGCCGCTCAGCCTGCAGTATCGAATGCTCTGTATTTTGTGGCACGCGGTGATGGTAGTAGCCAGTTCTCGACTAATTTGAAAGAACATGAGGCGGCGGTGGATCGCTACCAACGCAATCCGGCGAAGTCCGCCTCTAAACCCGTGAGGAAATGAGTGACCAAGCCTAATTATCCTGGGTTCTTTATCAGCTTTGAGGGCATTGATGGAGCGGGTAAAAGCACTCATTTGGAGGCGTTTGCGACGCATGTGCGAGAGCGCTATCAAGGGAAAGAAATTGTTCTTACTCGAGAACCCGGTGGCACCCCTTTGGGAGAAGAATTGCGAAAGCTACTTCTAAATCAAGCTATGCATATTGAGACCGAGGCTCTATTGATGTTTGCTGCTCGTCGTGAGCATTTAGCTGAGGTGATTGAGCCAGCCCTGAAGGCTGGAAAAATCGTGATCTCGGATCGCTTTACCGACGCGAGTTTTGCGTATCAGGGGGGAGGTCGCGGTTTGAGCCTAGAGAAGCTCAATGCTCTTGAGCAATTGGTGCAGGGTAGGGTGGGGGGTCTTATTCAGCCGAATATCACTTGCCTGTTTGACCTTCCTGGAAATGTTGCCGAAGAGCGCCGATCAAAGGCACGCTCCCCCGATAAATTTGAGCAGTTGGATTTGAGCTTTTTTGAGAAGGTCCGTGGTGAATATCTACGTCGAGCTAAAGCAGATCCAGAGCGATTTGTGATTATCGATGCCTTGAAGACCCCAGATGCCATCTGGCAACAGCTTCAAGAAATTAGTTTTAATTACTAATATAAATCATTGAATAAATTAACTTATTTAATAATAGTTTTTATCTATATCACATGGTAATAGAAAATCTTAATCACGAAAGTCTGATGACTCGGTCGGTTTACCCCTGGCACACCCTAGCTTGGGAGAGGCTTGATTTAGAGAATCTTCCTCAGGCAATTTTGCTGCATGGGCAGGCTGGCATTGGCAAATTAGACTTTGCCCTAGAGCTTTCTCAGGCTATTTTGTGCGAGGCCGATCTCTTTTCTTCGGGAACCAAGCCGTGCAAAGAGTGTCAGCCTTGTCGCTGGTTTGAGACCGCTAACCATCCCGACTTTATCGGCCTCGTCCCAGCCATTTATCAGCACCGAATGCCCCAAGCTGAACTGGAGGGAATGCCCAAACCCGAAGTGGAGGTGGTGGAAGAAAAAGAGGAGGGCGACGGAAAGAAGGAGAGCGCTTTTATCAAAATTGAGCAGGTCAGGCGTGCGATTGATGCGATTAA
This sequence comes from Burkholderiaceae bacterium, assembly GCA_009924985.1. Lineage (GTDB taxonomy): Bacteria > Pseudomonadota > Gammaproteobacteria > Burkholderiales > Burkholderiaceae > Polynucleobacter. The sequence goes on from RFQL01000050.1 coordinate 2,837, forward strand.
CGTGGGAACCCATCGAGGCGGTCGACGCATCGTCTTGATCTACCCATTGGAAGGTTTGCGGCCCGATGCTGCCAATACCTTACTGAAATCTCTGGAAGAGCCCAATGCGCAAACTATTTTTATCCTGCTCAGCGATCGTCTCGATCGAGTTTTGCCTACCATTCGCTCACGTTGTCAGTTGATCACCTTACCCAAGCCTCATCGCGATAGTGCCTTGCAGTGGTTAAGAAGTAAGCTTGTGACGGTATCTGAACAGAAGATTAGTCCTGAAGAAATCGAGGCTACATTAGATGAACAGGGTGGGGCGCCGTTAGCCGCCAAGGAAGTGATCGTAGCGCGCCGCATGGGTGACGATAAAGATGGCATAGCTTTGGCGAGCTCAACAACCCGCTTGTTGTTGGAGGGGCTTAGTAAAGGACGTGATATTGCATGGATCGAATGTGCCGAGAAAATCCATAAAGCACCTTTTGGCGTTCTCTTGGCATGCATGCAACGTTGGTTGTTTGATATCCAGTCGGCAAAGCAAGGGGGTGACGCGCGCTATTACCGCAGGCATGAGAAGCATGTTCAGGCCCTGGCCCCGCAGGTCAATATGAGCAAATTACTGAAGTTATGGAAAATCGTGTTGCTTACAAGGCGTCATGAAAACCACCCTTTATCCACACGCGTTCAACTAGAATCCTTACTTCTACAGTATCAACAGCTGTTTGAGGACTAAAATTCGTCTTCATGTTTATAGATTCGCATTGCCACCTCGATTTCCCAGAGTATCAAGAGCGTCTGCCAGAGGTGTTGGAGAATATGGCGCGTGCCAAGGTAACGCATGCTTTGTGTATTTCAGTGGATATTCCAGATTTTCCGAAGGTCAAGCGCTTAGCGCAATCTCATCCTAATTTGTATGCTTCGGTTGGGGTTCACCCTGATTATGAAGACACGCCAGAGCCTACCTTAGAGTTCTTGCTAGAGGAGGCTAAAGATCCTAAGGTGATTGCGATTGGTGAGACCGGCTTGGATTACTACCGCATGGGCGATCGCTCCTATGAATCAATGGAGTGGCAACGCGAACGATTTCGGACCCATATACGTGCGGCGTTGGCAGCCAAGAAGCCATTAATCATCCATACCCGTTCGGCTTCGCAGGACACCCTCAAAATTATGAAGGAGGAGGGCGCCGGTGAGATTGGTGGGGTTATGCATTGCTTCACGGAAAGCTATGAGGTTGCTCAAGCAGCAATCGAGATGGGCTTTTATATTTCCTTCTCGGGCATTGTCACCTTTAAGAGTGCCAAGGATCTACAGGCAACTTGCAAAGCATTGCCTATCGAGCGCATCCTGATTGAGACCGATTCTCCCTATTTGGCGCCCGTGCCTCATCGGGGGCAAACCAATGAGCCGGCCTGGGTATCTCATGTAGCAGGCTTCATAGCAGGTTTAAGAGGGGTCTCGATTGAGTCGATCGCCGAGCATACAACCCATAATTTTTATCAATGTTTTCAGTTAAATAGAAGCGATTCATGAGATTACACCCTAGAATTTTTACCCTCCTGACTTGTCTTCTAATGAGCGTATCGGTTACGGCTCAGACCCAAGATCAGGTTGATCGGATGACCAAAGCGGTTCAATTTGATGATCTTGCTGAGGTTAAGAAGCTAATTGCTGCGGGCGTGAGCCCCAATTTGCTTGTTAAGGGCGGTAATCCCTTGACGGTATATGCCGTTAGGGAGAAATCCAAGCAGATCCTGGATTATCTGATTGGTCTTAAAGGGGTTGATGTTGATCACCCCAATCTTTCAGGCGAAACTGTTTTGATGATGGCATCCCTTTATGGCATGTTGCCTGAGGTAAAGGTCCTGGTGGATAAACGGGGTGCTGAGATCAATAAATCGGGGTGGACACCCTTGCATTACGCCTGCACAGATGGCCATCTTGCTGTAGCCGATTATTTGCTGAGTAAAGGCGCCAAAGTGGATGCTTTGTCTGAAAGCGACACAACCCCCTTAATGATGGCAGTTCGATCTGGCAATATTCAGCTGGTGCGCTTATTACTTGATCGCGGAGCCGACCTCCAGATTCGTAATCATCAAGGCTTTAGTGCTATTGATGTGGCTGAATTATTTAATCAAGAAGAGATCTCAAAAGGCTTGCGATCCCGCTGGGAGAAGCTTTATAAGACGAAGTATGAGGGTGGTCCAAAGCCTGTTTTAGTTGAATCTAAGCCATAGTGCCATATCACATATCTGCGTATAATCATTATTATGTCAAATAGGATTATGGTAGCTGTGGGCCTAATCTTTATGACGCATTTAGTCGATATGATTGCTTGGACCTACGCCTTGATTGCCGTAAAAATCTTTGAGGTCGATACCAATGCGTTTTACTTTGTGGGTGAGATGTACACATTCATTGGATATGGCACTTTTTCCTTGCCTGAGAACTGGAAGATTATGCCGGTGATGAATTGCCTTTTGTGGCATCTTTGCGGCCTCTATGTCGGGTGCCATTCTCTTTAATATGATTAGCCAAATAATTCGTAAGAAATCAGGGCAATAAAGAATTACTTTGGTAGATCTGCTATTGGATCTAATTGTTTAAAAAAGAGTTCAATGGTTCGGCCTTTTTCATTTTCAAGACGAACTCTCCCAGGAATCCAGCCAAAATCTTTAATAAGCCAAATATCGTTACGGCGTTTCAGATCCTGTTCTTTCACAGGTAAACGTTTGTAGTGGCGCAGGACCATTGGCCCCATAGTGAAAATCGCATCGGATAGCTCTTCGCCCTGACTTTGAAAACGCCAGATCTCAAGTTTATCGAGATTGGCAATTGGGATCTCCCGCACGGTACCTTTCTCATCAATCTGATCGTTGCCACCTAAAAGGGAGGCTAATTGCATCATTAGACTCAGTCGATCTTGTGTACCGGGGGGTATATCTTTTAATTCTTCAGGCTTTTGGGAAAAGAATAACTTCCCTCCCCCTGTTCCATCACGATCAAAGCGAGTGAAGCGGACGGGACGACTGCCCAAGTGCTCAAGATAAAAATCGGGGGCTAAACCGTAAGCATCAATCTTGCCACGCGACTCAAAGATAAATGGCCCAAAAAATGCATATGGAATATTAATATATAAACGATAGCCATTCTTTGCATCAACCTGCCATTCAATTGATGCACTTTGAAGATATTGCCCATCCAGGTAGGCATCGTAGTAATAAATACCAGGATCGGGTAGACGAAATGGTTGTCCGGCCTGCTCACCACCTTGGCCGCCATTCTCCCCTCCATCGCCCGCCTCAATTTTTACGCCATCACCCACAGCATTCGAACTCTCGTCGCGTACTGTAGGCGCAGGTGCAGTAGGCTTGCTAAGCTGTACCTTGCGAACAGGCTCCACACGCAATTCTGCAACAACATTTTCCTCAAGCGGAGTCGCTTTAGAAAACAGAAAACTAGGAAATCCAACAAAAAGATAAAGATGACCAAGTACCGAAACAAGAATTGCAATCAGTACGATCGAGCGCGGCTTCAGGATGCGTAAGACGTTCATCTGAGGCAACTGGAAAGTAAAGTGATTGCAAAACGCAATCGGCTAAATCCAAAATGGGTCTTGGAGTATTCGGCTATCTTTTGGTAAGTTGGCTGCCAAAAAATCCATTTGGTCCGCCAGAATATTTCTACCTTTTAATATCATGTCCTCATACAAGCTCGGGGTGTAAGGTGCATAGAGCAAACTCATCCCTGCGCGTTCCGGAGTACAATTACCCTTTCGCTGATTACAGGGTCGGCATGAGACCACTAGGTTCATCCAGGTGTAATTACCGCCTTTGCTATTGGGAACGATATGTTCGGCCTCGGCATCATTTTCAGAAATACGGCATCCACAATATGCGCAAAGGCCGCGGTCACGTCGATAGAGTTTTCGCTTTGTAATAGCCGGAACCACATCAAAAAGATTAATTTTTGCAGAGCCTTTTACAGCAATGATGGAGTGCAACTCAATAATCGATTGGCGACCGGTTAGGCGTGACATACCGCCGCGCATGATGGCAACTGGGTCGCCTAAGGTCCAAAGGACGCTGTTATCGGCGTAATGTCGCGTGGCGTCTTCCGTATCAATCCAGCACTGTGGAATGCCACCGGCATCTAATTTAAGAATACTAAGCACCCACCCCCCCTTCTGCCTTGATATCGACGTCAAGGCACGCCGTTGTTTATGAATATAGACTAAGTTTGCTATAAAACAATGACTTTTTTCAAGCCCCTAGGGTGTTAAAGGCATTTGAAAAAGGCTACGCCAAAAGAACTTATTGACGGCTAATACGACAAACCCATTCTTTTCTATCCCACTCTCCAGGGCGCTCTGCGAAGATGAGCCAAATACCCCATTCTATTAATTTACGCATACCAGCTCCTTTAAATGAAACCATTATGGAGTTTTACTAGCTCAAAAAATGAGCTAGTTAATTAATTTTTTTAATTTAGAGAGGGAAGCCAGGTTGCAAGGGCCGGAAATAGTAGGAGAAGGATGACGGCAACAATTTGAAGAACCATAAATTGGGACATGCCTGCATAGATGTCAGTTATCTTCCATGTGGGGGCTACACCTTTTAAAAAATAAGCAGATAGGGCAACTGGAGGTGATAGCCAAGCTGTTTGTAATGTAACGGCAACAAGTGTTGAAAACCAGATTAAATCAATCCCTGCTGCTTTAATAATTGGCAAGAAAATAGGCACCACGATTAATACGATAGGCACCCACTCTAGTGGCCAGCCAAGTAAAAAGATTAGAAGCAAAATAAGTACGAGCAACACCATCGGAGAAACAGGTAACGAGGTTAATAAATTTGCAATTAAGTCAGCACTACCAAGGCGAGAAAACACGGCGCCAAATAAATTAGATGTCGTTACTAGTAGCAAAATCATGCTCGATATTTCAAGGGTCGACATGATACATTTCTTTATCTTTACAAAATTCATTCGCCCAGAGAGCATTGTCAGAAGAAAAGTTGCTACACAACCTACTGCGCCAGCGTCAGTCGGAGTAGCAATCCCCATTAATATGACGCCTAAGGTCGCAAATAGCACAACAATAACCGGCATAATTCCAATAGCAAGATCAACTAACACGGGGCCGATTGATTTTGCCCTTAACTCAAGGGGTAATGCGGGTCCAAGGCTGGGATTTAACCAACAACGGGCCATGCACCAAGCAGCAAATAAAAATGATAGGAGCAGTCCTGGCAAAATAGCCGCGGCAAATAAATCTGTAGCAGGAACCCCGACTACAGGACCCATCACAATTAACATCACAGATGGTGGGATTAGGATTCCAAGTGTACCGCCAGCAGTAATTGCACCCGCAGACATGCGGGTGTCATAACCACTTCTAATCATCGTTGGAGCTGCCATGACCCCAAGTAGGGTGACAGATGAACCAACGATTCCAGTGGCTGCTGCAAAAATGGTTGCCGTAATAATAACTGCTAGATATAAGGAACCCCTGACCCCAGCAAATAATTGTTGTATAGCATGAAAAAGGCGCTCCATTAAGCCTGATTGTTCAAGCAAGAATCCCATAAATAAGAAAAATGGAATCGATGCAAGAATGCTATCTTGCATCACAGACATAGTTTGTAAAATAGCCAGGTCAAAAACAACCGGACCTAAGGCGATAAATCCAATAATAATTGCGACCGCACCTAATGTGAATGCTATTGGGAAACCAATAAAAATAGCACTTAGTAATAAGCCAAGCCCTACAAGACCTAATATTTGATCGTTCATGTGGTGGCCTTTTCCTCTAAGGCAACCTGAATTGGCCAGTGATTAGTTTGAATTGCTATAAGACACTTTAAGATCTCGGATAAACCTTGAATGCCTAGTAAAAATCCAGTTGTTGGTAAAACTAGTTTGAAGGGCCATGTAATAGCCATCCATGGGCTTGAAACAAAACGTTCATTTGTTATAAATGCCTTTATAAAATATTCCCAGCCGGTGAAAGTAAAAATTAAAACAAATGGATAGAAAAAAAATATATAGCAAGCTAAATCAACATAAGCCTGTTTTCGGGGAGACCATTTTTCGTAAAACATATCTGTGCGGATATGTCCTTTTTTCCTGAGCGTATAACTTGCTCCCAACATAAAAAAAGAACCGTAGAGCATGAATGTCATATCGTAAGCCCAGATAGTGGGCTTACCGAATGCATAGCGAGCTACAACCTCATAGGCTAAGCTTAAAATCATGGGTATTAGCATCCAACCAACAAGCTTACCAACCCAAAGTGTGAATTGGTCAATTCTCGTATAGATATTAACTAAACTTCCTGTAACAACGTTCACTATAAAAAATTCCTATTTAAAAAGGGTGGCTAAGCCACCCTTTTAACTCACGACAATTTAGTTATTATTTTTTTGGTGCAGGTACTGAGGTTCCAATGCTGTAGTAAAGACCATTAATCTTAGTCCAATACGGCACTACGACACCTGCAAATTTACGTTGCGAATCTAATACTTCTTTGAAAAATGGATTCTTTGTTGACTCGCGGTCATAAACAATTGTTGTAGCTTTTTGAAATGCAGTAAAGAATTCTTTTGGTGTGTCATGAATCGTGACACCATGATCTTTCTTCAATTTTTCCATTGCAACCGCATTTCGATACACGTTAAAGGTATAAGTTTCTGCAATTGTTGCTGCAACAGACGCTTCAACAATAGCTTTTAAGTCAGGAGATAATTTATTCCAAAAGTTTTTATTAATGAGTAACTCAGCTACGTCAGTAGACTGATGAAGACCCTGTAAATAATAATGTTTGAAGACCGTATGGAAACCTAAAATCATGTCATCTGCTGGACCAATCCACTCGGCCGCATCAATTACACCGCGCTGAGCTGCAGGTACAATTTCAGCACCAGGCATAGCAACAGTTGTAATGCCCATCTCTCTAAAGATCTCAGCTGTCAATCCAGGAGGTGAACGATATTTCATTGATTTCATCTCTTCAATTGATTTGATTGGTTTTTTGAACCAACCAAAAGGATCTGGACCCATTGGCTGAATCATAAATGCTTTTATGTTTGTTTTTAATACTTCCGTATAGAGCCGGTCATACAAGGCATCGCCACCGCCGTTTTTAAGCCATGACATATGTGAAACCTGGTCCATACCCACACCAACACCAGCAGCTGGGTTTGAAAATAGAGCTGCTGCTGAATTTTTCCCCGACCAATAGTGGGTCCATGCAAATCCACCATCAACAACACCCTTATCTACGGCATCTAAAATGCCGAATGCACCGACTACGGCGCCATCGGGAAGAACCTCAACTTTAATTCGACCATTCGACATTTTATCGACGCGGTCTCCAAAGTTCTTCATGAGTTCAAAGTAAATACTGGCTGTTGGAACAGCCGTTTGTATTTTCATTTTGATTGGGGCTGATTGGGCAATTGCAGTACTGCAAAATATGCTACTACTTGCTATCACCACAAATAAACGTTTCAAGAATGTCGCTGACATTATTGTCTCCTCTCTTGTTATTGAATTTTTATTCTATTACACTAAACTGAACAGAGCGTCCCGAATAAGCGTAAACACTTATACATTTAGCGTATAAAAATAAATTGTTCCAATAATATGAACAAATAATGCAAATAAACTGAAATTTTTGGAACAGATAACCTATTACCTTATGAGAATTCATCCCTTTATAAAAACCTTCAAGTCGATATAAATATGTTTGATTACATTATTGTTGGTGCTGGTTCAGCAGGTTGTGTTCTTGCTAATCGACTCTCTGCAAACCCCAATCACACAGTTTGCTTAATTGAGGCTGGACCAGCCGACCACTCTCCATGGATTCATCTACCGATTGGTTATGGTAAGACCATGTGGGACCCAAAAGTAAATTGGAAATTTAATACAGAGTCTGACCCTGGCATGAACGGTCGCAATATTTACTGGCCACGGGGTAAATGTTTGGGGGGCTCAAGTTCTATCAATGGCCTCATCTTTATCCGTGGTCAGAAAGAAGATTACGATCATTGGGCATCACTTGGCAATGAGGGTTGGTCTTGGGATGATGTGCTGCCCTACTTTAAGAAGGCTGAGGGAAACGATCGATTAGGTGCGCCCTTGCACTGTCAAGACGGGCCCCTGCGCGCCTCTTCCATCAAGAAAAAACACCCTCTCGTAGAAGCATTTATTGCCAGCGCCAATCAATTGGGGGTTCCCAAAACAGAGGACTTTAATAATTTAGAACAAGAAGGTGTGGGATATTTTCAATTAAGTACACATAACGGCTTGCGTTGTAGCGCTGCCGTTGCATATTTAAAACCCATACGGTCTCGTAAAAATCTGACCATCATTACAAATGCGCAGGCTAGTAAAGTGTTGTTTGAGAAACGCAAAGCGATTGGTATTGAATATATTCAAGCAGGACAGCGATATTCCATTAAAGCCCTACGCGAGGTATTACTGAGTGCGGGTGCCATTCAAAGTCCACAACTCTTACAACTGTCTGGTATCGGTCCCACTCCATTGCTTCAAGAGTTTGGCATTCCAGTGCTATTCGACTCCCCTGGTGTCGGCGAGAACTTGCAAGACCATTTGCAGTATCGCTTGATATATGAGCTAAATCAAAATATTTCTACCAATTCACAGCTCTCTTCTCTTCTTGGAAAAATACAAATAGGCCTTGATTGGTTACTATTTCGAAGTGGACCCCTTTCAATAGGCATTAATCAAGGCGGTCTCTTTACCAAGGTGATGCCTCAGTCTAAGACTCCCGATATCCAGTTTCACATGGCTACATTGTCTGCGGATATGGCCGGAGGTCAAATACATCCTTTTCCGGGATTTACGATGTCGGTTTGTCAATTAAGACCCGAGTCGCGAGGCCATGTCCGTATTGGATCACCCGACCCCTTAGTTGCTCCAAAGATGATGGCTAATTATTTATCAACTCAACACGATCGTGATACCAGTGTTGCTGCTGTTAAATTTGCACGTCAAATCGCTCAAACTAACCCTCTCAAGAACTTAATTCAGCGTGAGATATCTCCAAAAAACTCTAGGTATGACGAAGATTTGCTCCAGTTTTGCCGTAATAATGGCGCGACTATTTTTCATCCGACAGGCACCTGTCAGATGGGGCCCGATCATCAGGCCAATGCAGTTTTAGATTCGAAGCTACGAGTTAGAGGCGTAACTAATCTGCGGGTAGTCGATTGCTCGGCGATGCCCACCGTACCCTCTGGTAACACCAATTGGCCAGCAGTGATGTTGGGCGAGAAAGCGTCTGACCTTATTTTGAGTGAGCGGCATTAATGCTAGGCATCGATTAATTCGATCAATTTCAGGCGCTGTACTTTGCCAGACGCCCCTCGTGGCAGATCCTTCACAAACTTAATTATTTTGGGGGTTCTAAATTTACCCAGAGTTTTGATACAAAAGTCTCGTATCTCCACTTCACTACAGCTCACGTTATCTTTCAAAATAATGCAGGCCATAATTTCTTGGCCATAATTCGCATCGGGTATACCAACCGCGGCTACATCTAATACAGCGGGATGCTTCAATAGCGCTTCATCAATTTCTCGAGGAGCAATATTTTCTCCCCCTTTAATGATTAATTCTTTAAGACGTCCCGTAATAAAGTAGAAGCCATCGGTATCGCGCATACCAAGATCACCCGTTTTTAGCCAAACATCTTCACCAAATGCCTTTTGGGTTTCAGCTTCTCCTTTGTAATAGGCGCTCATGACATTACTGCCACGCAAACATATTTCACCAATAGTTTGATCGCCAAGCACAAGTCCACTAGGATCAATAATCTTTGCTTCAACCCCACACGGCAATCCTGGGCTGCCATAACGGCGACGTTCATCATGCGGGTTACAGAACACCATTGAGGAAGACTCGGTCATACCCATTGCTTCGATTACGGTAATACCAAATAAAGCCTCAAATTCTTTATGTTGCTCAGGCGGTAAAGGTGCTGAAGCCGATCGACCAAAACGAATCAGTTTTAGATCCTCGCGAGTAGGTTTCTTGCCAGTTGATTTGGCTGCATTGATTAGGTAAGCGATGATGGTTGGAACCATATTGATCCAGGTTGCTTGATAGTGTTGTGCTAAATCCCACCACGCACTTACCGAAAAGTGATGCGGGGCAATAATCCCGCCACCGGTATAAAACGGAGTAACTGTTGATATGCATTGACCATTAATGTGATAAATAGGTAAGGAGCTTAGAACCACATCGTTTTGGTCGAGAGAATGCCACTCCCCTATGGATTTACCAGCGTGCATTAAATTACGGTGGCTTAACAGAACACCCTTCGGCGTACCGGTAGTTCCCGAGGTATACATTAACAATGCCGAATGATTTTCAGTAATTTCAGGTAGCGTTATCGCTGCTGTATCCATGTAAGGACCAACAGCGGCATCTGGATCAAGTTCAACCATCATGAACTTACGTTTCGTATGAGGTAATGCGGCTAGTAAAGCATCTTTATTTAGGGG